>NZ_SSOK01000006.1:0-28120 GCF_029871195.1 Pseudomonas sp. BN415 | reverse complement strand
TTCGACCTGGTGCAGCGCTTCGAAGCCCAGGTGGCGCGCGCGCCGCAGGCTATCGCCCTGCGCCAGGAAGGCCTGCGCCTGTCCTATGCCGAGCTGAACCGCCGCGCCAACCAACTGGCCCACCGCCTGCAGGCGGCCGGCATCGGCCCGGAGGTGCGGGTGGCGGTCTGCCTGGAGCGCGGCCCGCAGCTGCTGGTGGCGCTGCTGGCGGTGCTCAAGGCCGGTGGCGCCTACGTGCCGCTGGACCCCGAGTTCCCCGCCGAACGCCTTCGCCACATGCTGGCGGACAGCCGTGCGCCGCTGCTGCTCAGCCAGTCGTCGTTGCGCGACGAACTCCACGCGTTGGGCACCGACGCCGAATGCTGGTGGCTGGATCAATCGAATGACGACGGCGCCGAATCCAACCCGGCACCCTTGGCCACGGGCGAGCACCTGGCCTATGTGATCTACACCTCCGGCTCCACCGGCAAGCCGAAAGGCGTAGCGGTGCGCCGCGCCGGGCTCGGCAACTTCCTCGCCAGCATGGCCGCCGCGCCGGGGCTGGCGGAGGAGGGCCGGATGCTGGCGCTGACCTCGCTGTCCTTCGACATCGCCGCGCTGGAGCTGTACCTGCCGCTGGTGAGTGGCGCCAGCGTGGTGCTGGTGGACCGCGACACCGCCCGCGATCCGGAGCGCCTCTGGGAGCAGATCGCCCAGCAGGGCGTCAGCGCCATCCAGGCCACGCCGTCGACCTGGCGCTTGCTGGCCGAGCATCCGCGCCTGCCGGAACTGGCCGGGCGGCAGGTGCTCTGTGGTGGCGAGGCGCTGCCGGCGGACCTGGCGCGCACCCTGGTCGGGGTGGCCGGCGAGCTGTGGAACCTCTACGGCCCGACCGAAACCACCGTGTGGTCGGCGCGCTGCCGCCTCGACGAGCAGCAGCCGCAGGCGTTCCTCGGCGAAGCGCTGGCCAACACCGCGCTGCACGTGCTGGACGAGGATCTGGAACCGCTGCCGCTCGGGGTGGCCGGTGAGCTGTACATCGGCGGCGAAGGCCTGGCGCGGGGCTACCACGAGCGTCCGGGGCTGACCGCCGAACGCTTCGTCGCCGACCCCTACGGCCGCGGCGAACGCCTGTACCGCACCGGCGACCTGGTGCGCCGGCGGGCCGATGGCGCCCTGGAGTACCTGGGGCGGATCGACCAGCAGGTGAAGGTTCGCGGCTTCCGCATCGAACTGGGCGAGATCGAGGCCTGCCTGCTGGCCGACCCGGCGGTACGCGAAGCGGCAGTGGTGGCGCGGCAACAGCAGCTGGTGGGCTACGTGGTGGCCGAGGGCGGCGACGAACTGCTCGGCCGCCTGCGCGAGCGGCTGCAGGCCCAGCTGCCGGACTACATGGTGCCGGCGCGGCTGATGCGCCTGGAGGCCATGCCGCTGACGCCGAACCGCAAGCTGGACCGCAAGGCGTTGCCGGAGCCGGAACTGGAAGCGCGGCTGTTCGTCGCGCCGCAAGGGCCGCTGGAACCCCTGCTGGCCGGCATCTGGCAAGCGGTGCTGGGCGTGGAGCAGGTCGGCGCCGAGGACAACTTCTTCGAGCTGGGCGGTGATTCGATCAGTTCCGTGCAGGTGGTGGCCCGCGCTCGCGAAGCCGGCGTTGCGCTGGCGCCCAAGGACCTCTTCCTGCACCAGAGCGTGCGGGCTCTCGCCGCCCAGGCGCGCTCCCTTGACGCGAACGCCGTGACTCGCTCGGTGGCGCGACTGGACCTCGGCAACCTGGACGCCCGAGCCCTGGCCGCGCTGCCGGTGGCCCTGGACACCATCGAGGACATAGTGCCGCTGTCGCCCATGCAGCAAGGCATGCTGTTCCACTCCCTCGATACGCCCTGCAGCGACCTCTACGTGAACCAGCTGGCGGTCGGTATCGACGGCCTCGACGCGCCGCGCTTCATCGCGGCCTGGGAGGAAGTCAGCGCTCGCCACGACAGCCTGCGCGGCAGCTTTGTCTGGCAGGGCTTCGCCGATGCCATGCAGGTCATCCACCGCGAAGTGCAGTTGCCGGTGGATCTGCTGGACTGGCGCAATCGTGAAGCCACGGCGGAGGACTTCCAGGCCCTGGCCCGCGAACAGCGCCAGCGGCCCTTCGACCTTGGGCGTGCGCCCCTGCAGCGCCTGCTGCTGGTGCGCCTGGACGAGCGTCGCTACCACTTCGTATGGACCTATCACCACCTGCTGCTGGATGGCTGGAGCCTGTCGCTGCTGATCGGCCAGGTGCTGCGCCGCTACCTCGGCCAGCCGCTGCCGGCGCCCGGCAGCTACCGCGACTACATCGACTGGCTGCAGACCCGCGACCCGCTGGTCAGCGAGCGTTTCTGGCGTGAGCGCCTGCAACCGCTGGAGGAGCCCACCGTCCTCGCCCAGGCGCTGCCGGCGCGGCGCACCGGAAGCGGCCACCAGGCCATCTACAGCCATCTGGACGCCCAGCGCACCGGGCGCCTGAAGGACTTCGCCCGTAGTCAGCGGGTCACCCTCAACACCCTGGTGCAGGCCGCCTGGCTGCTGCTGTTGCAGCGCTATACCGGGCAGCGTTGCGTGGCCTTTGGCGCCACCGTTTCCGGGCGTCCGGCGCAACTGCCGGGCTCCCAGGACACGCTGGGGCTGTTCATCAACACCCTGCCCATCGTCCAGGCGCCGCGTCCGGAACAGCTCCTCGGCGACTGGTTGCGCGACCTCCAGGCCTACAACCTGGCGGCCCGCGAGCACGAGTACACGCCGCTGAGCCAGATCCAGCGCTGGGCCGGGCGCGGTGGCCAGGCGCTGTTCGACAGCATCCTGGTATTCGAGAACCAGCCGGTGGATCGCCTGTTGGCCGAGTGGGACGACGGCGAGCTGCACTTCGACGCGGTGCGCGGCCACGGCGTGACCAACTTCGCCATGGACTTGATGGTGACCCTCGGTGATGGGTTGGAAATCGAGTACATGTTCCTTCGCGAGTCCTTCGACCCGGCCGAAGTGGAGGCCATGCGCGGCCACCTCGAACAGCTGCTCGAAGGCTTCAGCGGCAACGCCGGGCAACCGCTGGGGCGGATCGGCATGCTCTCTGGCCAGGAGCTGCTCGCACGGCAACAGCTGAACCTGCTGCCGGAGCGGCGGGCCCTGCCGCTGGTGCATCAGGGCATCGCCCACTGGGCGCGGCGCAGCCCGGATTGGGATGCGGTGCTGAGCGGCGGCCAGAGCCTGAGCTTCGCCGAACTGGAGTCCCGCTCCAACCGCCTGGCGCAACTGCTGCGCCGGCACGGTGCGGGCCCCGAGAGGGTGGTCGGCGTAGCGCTGCCACGCTCGGTGGACTGGCCGGTGGCGCTGCTGGCGGTGCTCAAGTCCGGTGCGGCCTACCTGCCGCTGGACGCCCAGCATCCCACCGAGCGCCTGGCGTTCATCATGCGCGACTCCGGCATGGCGCTGCTGCTGGGGCATTCCAGCCTCACCGAGCGGCTGCCGGAGCTGGAGGGCGTGACCCGGCTGGAGCTGGACCGCCTGGAACTGGACGATCTGCCGGACCAGGCGCCGCAAATGGCGCTGCACGAAGGCAGCCTCGCCTACCTGATCTACACCTCCGGTTCCACCGGCCAGCCCAAGGCCGTGGCCGTGGCGCACGGGCCGCTGGCCATGCACTGCGAGGCCATCGGCGAGCGCTATGGGATGAGCCCGGCGGACCGCGAGCTGCACTTCATGTCGTTTGCCTTCGACGGCGCCCACGAGCGCTGGCTGGTGCCGCTGCTATTCGGTGGCAGCCTGCTGATCCGCGACGACGAGTTGTGGACCCCGGAACGCACACTCGCGGCCATGACCGTGCATGGCGTGACGGTGGCGGCCTTCCCGCCGGCCTATCTGCAGGCACTCGCCAGCCAGGCCGGGGCCGAAGGCAAGGCGCCGCCGGTGCGGGTCTACTGTTTCGGCGGCGACGCAGTGCCCGATGCCGCCTTCGAGCGGGCCCGCGCCGCGCTGCGTCCGCGCGCCATCATCAACGGCTACGGGCCGACTGAAACCGTGATCACGCCGCTGCTGTGGAAGGCCGAGGGCGACACCGTCTGTGGCGCTGCCTACGCCCCCATCGGCGAGCGGGTCGGCGCGCGTACCCTGCATGTGCTGGATACCGAGCTGAACCCGGTGCCGGAAGGCGTGGCCGGCGAGCTGTACATCGGCGGCGAGGGCCTGGCGCGTGGCTATCACGGCCGTCCGGGCCTGACCGCCGAGCGCTTCGTCGCCGACCCCTTCAGCGAAGGCGGGCGTCTCTACCGCACCGGCGACCTGGTACGCCGTCGTGCGGACGGCACCTTCGACTACCTGGGGCGTCTCGACCACCAGGTGAAGGTGCGTGGCTTCCGTATCGAACTGGGCGAGATCGAGGCGCGCCTGCGCGAGCAGCCGGAAGTGAGCAGTGCCGTGGTGGTGGCCCGCGATGGCCAGACCGGCCGGCAGCTGGTTGCCTATGTGGCGGCTGGCTACGCCGCCGGGCTGGCCGATTCGCTGCGCCAGCGCCTCAAGGGGCTGCTGCCCGACTACATGGTGCCGGCCCAGGTGGTGGTGCTGGATGCGCTGCCGCTGAATGCCAACGGCAAGGTGGATCGCCTGGCCCTGCCGGCGCCCGAAGTCGATCTCGACAGCTTCTATGTGGCGCCGCGCACCACCGAGGAACGCGTGCTGGCGGAGATCTGGCAAGAGGTGCTGGGTATCGAGCGGGTCGGCGTGGAGGACAACTTCTTCGAGCTGGGCGGCGATTCGATCCTCAGCCTGCAAGTGGTCTCGCGGGTCCGCAACCATCCGCAGCTGCACCGGGAAATCCGCCTGCGCGACCTGATGCGCCGGCCGACCATCGCCGAACTGCTGGAGGTCGTCGACGCCGCTTCGGCGGTCATCGCCATGGCCGATTCGATGCTGCCGGAGGGCGACCTGTTCAATCTGCTGCCCATCCAGCATTGGTTGTTCGAGGTGCCGATGGAGGAGCGCCATCACTTCAACCAGGCGCTGCTGCTGGATGTTCTGCAGCCGCTGCAGACCGAGGCCCTGCAACGGGCGGTGCAACACCTGCTGGCTCGTCACGAGGCCCTGCGGTTGCGCTTCGTACAGGCCGCGGGCGGCTGGGCGCAGCGTTACGCGACAGTGGAAGAGGCGGCGCGGGCGCCGGTGCTGTGGCAGGAAACCCTTGCCGACAGCGCCGCCATGGAAGACGCCATCCAGCGCGCCCAGCGCAGCCTGGACCTGGAAAACGGCCCGCTGCTGCGGGTGCTGCACGCTCGCCTGGCAAGCGGTGGCGAGCGCCTGCTGCTGGTGGTCCATCACTTGGCGGTGGACGGGGTGTCCTGGCAGGTCCTGTCGGAGGATCTGGTCGCCGCCTATAGCGCCGAATGCGCCGGGGAGGCGCCGCGCCTGGCGCAGCCCACCAGTCGCTATCGCGATTGGGCGCAGCGCCTTCAAGGGCTGGCCCGCAGTGCCGAGGGCGAAGCCGGGCTCGGCTTCTGGGTCGAGCACCTCGGCGGTTCCGTTCCCACCGAGCTGCCGCTGGACAACCCCCGTGGCCGCAACCTGGTGGGCACGGCGGGTGAAGCCGGCATGAGCCTGGACCCGCAGCGTACCGCACAGCTGCTCAAGGCAGTACCGGCCGCATTGCAAGCGCAGATCAACGATCTCTTGCTGGCCGCGCTGTCGCGGGTGGTCTGCCGTTGGAGTGGTGACGACTCGGCAGTGATCCAGCTGGAAGGCCACGGCCGCGAGGATCTGTTCGACGAACTGGACCTGAGCCGCACCGTCGGCTGGTTCACCAGCATGTTCCCGGTACGCCTGCGCCCCGGCAGCGGCGAAGTGGCCGAGTCGGTGCGAGCGGTGCGCGAGCAACTGGCGCAGCTGCCTGACCGCGGCCTGGGCTTCGGCGTGCTGCGCTACCTCGGCCGCACGGAAGTGCGCGAAACCCTGGCACGGCTGCCGCAGGCGCGCATCACCTTCAACTACCTGGGTCAGCCGGACCAGGCCGCCGGCGAGCAGTCCCTGTTCGGACCCGCGCCGGAAAGCCTGGGGGACTTCCACAGTCCCTCGGCGCCACTGGCCAACTGGCTGGAAATCATTGGCCAGGTCCAGGGCGGACGCCTGGGGATGCGCTGCATGTTCAGCCGCAAGTGCTATCGCCCGGAGACCGTGCAGGCCCTGATGAATGCCTTCCAGGCGGAACTGGAAGACCTGATCGATCATTGCGGGCGGCCGTCATGAGCCGCTCGCCACTGCTTTTTTCGAGGAATCCGGACCATGTCATTGCACCCTGAACTCACCGCTTTCCTCGACCTGGTGGAGGAGGGCAGGCTCGCCGGCCGCAAGCCGCTGCACGCGCTGGAACCCCGGGCTGCCCGCGAGGAATTCGAGCAGGCCTCCGCCGGCCTGCTCTGGCCCTGGCCGGAACGCGTGGAACGGCGCGAACTGAGTACCCGCAGCCGCGACGGCGCCACACTCGGAATGCGCCTTTACCTGCCGCAGTTGAAGGCGAATCGCCCCTGGCCGGTGCTGGTGTATTTCCACGGCGGCGGCTATGTGGTGGGCAGCCTCGACTCCCACGACGGCGTCTGCGCCGAGCTGGCTTGGCGCACGCCCTGCGCGGTGCTCGCCGTGGACTACCGGCGGGCGCCTGAGCACCGTTTCCCCACCGCCTTGCACGATGCCGAAGATGCGCTGCGCTGGCTGGTGGAGGAGGGGGCCGGCCAGGGGCTCGATAGCGGCAGGCTGGCGGTCGGTGGCGACAGCGCCGGCGCCACCCTGGCGACGGTGCTAGCGATTCGGGCCGCCCGCGGCGAACTGCCGCAACCGCGCCTGCAGCTGCTTTGCTATCCGAGTACGGACGCCTCCCGCGGTTCGGTCTCCATGGACCTGTTCGACGAAGGCTACCTGCTGGAGACCGCGACCCTGGAATGGTTCTACCAGCAGTACCAGCGCACGCCCGAGGACCGCCTGGACTGGCGCTTCTCGCCCTTGCTCTGCGACAACCCGAGCGGTGCCGCGCCGGCTTTCATCGGCCTGGCGCAGTACGACCCGCTGCACGATGAAGGGCTGGCCTATGCCGAACGCCTGCGGGAAGCAGGAGTCGCAGTGACGCTGCGCCAGTACGGCGGCACCACCCATGACTTCCTGCGCATGAGCGCGGTGATGCCGGGTATTCCGGAGATATACGGGGAGCTGGCGCGGAGCCTGGCGGAGGCCTTCGCGGCCTGAGGGGAAAGGAGCCGGGCGCGAGGCGCCCGGCTTGGGTTCAGCCCGCGAGAGGCGTGCCGAAGGTGGAGCGGTCGAGCATCATCAGCGCCGCGCGCTTGTGCGGGAAATCGAATTCCTTCTCCTTGCGAAAGCCCACGGACTCCATGTAGCCGATCATCTTGTCGTTGTCCGCGCGGGGCTCGGCGACGACGCAGGTGGTGCGCGGCTCATCCAGCAGCATCCAGCTCACCAGCGAGCGCAGCCAGGAGTCCACCTTGAGCGGGCCACGGTGGTGCTCCTCACCCACCAGCATGTGGATGCCACGGTCGAACTCGCCGACCGGGTAGAAGGGCGCGATGCGGTCGTCCTTGGCCCAGTACACCTCGTAGTAGGCGAAGGGCTCGTCGTCGAAACAGCCGACGACACTGAAGATGTGCGGATCCTTGGCGATTTTCTCCAGGTATTCCCGGTGCGCGTCCAGGCTGCCTTGCTCCTGCCAGAAGTGCGCGACGCGCGCGCTGTTCTGCCAGCGGTTGAAGCGCTCGAGGTCTTCCTCGATGTCCAGGGTGCGCAGCGAGAAGCAGAGCCCCAGCCGCTCGTCGAAACGGCGGTAGAGCTCGCCGGTGGGTTTGCTCCACACCGATTTCAGGTCCCGGGGCGCCTGCATGGGCATGGTGTTCATGGGTGCCCTCCGTCAGGCCGAGACCTGCAGGCGATGGTCGAGTTCGCTGGCGTCGACTATATCCAGCAGCGCTTCGGAGATTTCCCAGGCACGCATCGGCAGCACGGACAGCAGGGTGTCGCTCAGGCCGTGGCTGGATTGGGAGAAGCCCTGGAGGAACACGCCGGCCTTGAGGTTCGGCTTGGCGCGGACGCGGTAGCTGCGATCCACTTCGAAGTTGCCGAGGTAGTCCGCAATCGGGGCGAGCAGGGTTTTGTGGGACTTGCGCTCATAGCCGGTGGCGAGGATCACCGCATCGTATAGCTGCATGTCGGTCTTGCCGGTGGCGATGTCGCGCAGGGCCAGTCGAATGCCTTCGGCGTGGGCACTGGCGCCTTCCACCAGGGTGCGGCAGCGGAAGGCATGGCGCTGAAGGCCGGACACCTTCTGCCGGTAGAAGATGCCGTAGATCTGCTCGATCAGGTTGAGGTCCACCACCGAGTAATTGGTGTTGTGGAACTCGTGGATCAGCCGCTCGCGTTCGGTCTCGGGCTGGTTGAAGAACAGGTCGGTGTTCTCGGGGGCGAAGATCTGGTTGACGAAGGGGCTGTCGTCGGCCGGCTTGAGCACGGCGTTGCGCAGGATCATGTCCACCTGCACCGACGGGTAGCTGTCGTTCAGGTCGATGAAGGCTTCCGCAGCGCTCTGGCCGCCGCCGACCAGGGCAACGCGCATCGGCTCGCCGCGGGCGCACTTCTGCTCGGCGATGCGGCCGAGGTACTGGGCGTGGTGGAAGATCCGGGCGTCGTCGCGAATGCCCTGGAACACCACAGGGATGCGCGGGGTGCCGCCGGTGCCGACCACCACCGAACGGGTGCGGCGGCGGTGTTCCTGGCCCTGGTCGTCGACCGAGACCACGTCCAGCAGCTCTACGGAGCCGTCGGCGCTGGCCACGGGCTCCACGCGCTCCACGCGCTCACCGTAGGCGCACTGTTCGCTGAAATAGGACGCGACCCAGCGCAGGTAGTCGTTGTACTCCATGCGGCAGGGGTAGAAGGTGCCGAGGTTGATGAAGTCCACCAGTCGGCCCTGCTGGTGCAGGTAATTGACGAAGCTGTAGCGGCTGGTGGGATTGCGCATCGACACCAGATCCTTGAGAAAGGAAATCTGCAGCTCGCTCTGGCTAACCAGGGTGTCGCCATGCCAGCGATAGTTCGCCTGGCGGTCGAGGAACAGGCTGTCGAAGCGACGACCACAGGATTGTCCCTGCTCTTCCAGGGCGATGGCGAGGGCAAGGTTGGAGGGGCCGAAGCCTACGCCGATCATGCCGTAGGGCTTGTTGGTGGGGAGTCGCTGGGTCATTCGCGGGTCCTCTGCTGAAGGTTGTTCCCCTGGCAATGGTTCTCCGGAATGCTGACGGAGCGGCTCAGAGGTGTTCCTTAGCGATGACGAACGAGCTCACCGGATATTCAGGGCAAAATTCGCGGAGAGTGGCAACGGCGAATCATCCAAAATAGTGGCACTTGAAGTAAGCTTGGTGAAATTTTCCGTGTTCCAGACATGATATCCAAACGACAGTCACCTCCTGAATCCTTGAGCGAGATCTCCGCCGACTGGTGCATTCGCGTGCATTCCGATGAGTGCACCGATGCTGAGCGCGAGGCATTCCGACGCTGGTGCGACGCCGATCCGTCCCATGCGGAGGAGTACGCGGCGATGTGCAGGATCTGGCAAGTTAGCGATCAACTGCCTCCCAGCCCGATCAAGCTCGCCCCGCCTGTACGCCGGCATCACCGTGGCGTCGCTCTGCTGGCGCGCGCTGCTCTGATCGTGATGGCGAGTGGGGGCCTCTGGGGTGTGGGGTGGTCGGTGGGCGCGCTGCCGGGCAGTGTTCGCTACTACATGGCTGAGGACGCGCGCCGCGAGGTGCTGTTGCCTGACCGGAGCCAGGTGGATCTGAATCGGCGCACGGCCATCCTCTACCTCGGCTATAGCGACCGCCGCCGCGTGCTGCTGTCCGACGGCGAGGCCTATTTCGATGTGCAGCGGGACGTCGAAAGACCCTTCGTGATTCGCGCCGACAACGCCAACGTTCGCGTCACCGGAACCCACTTCAACGTCTGGACGGCGTCGGAACGGACTACAGTGACCGTCAGCCAAGGTTCGGTGCTGGTGTCGCGCGACGATGGCGGCTCGGCATACAACCAATCCGCCGAGCTTACCCCGGGCATGCAGGCTGTCGTCATCCCGAACAGGCCACTGCAGCTCGGCCGGGCGGACCCCGCCAGCGTGGCTGCCTGGCGCAAGGGCAGGCTGATGCTCGATGACGTCAGCCTGCGTGACGCGCTGCCGCTGATCAACCGTTACCTGGACCAACCCCTGCGGCTGGCAGACCGGGAGGTCGGCGACCTGCGCATCGGCGGCATCTACGAGACTGCCGAACTCGGCCAACTGGTGGGTGCATTGCCGCAGATCCTGCCAGTGACCCTGCGCCAGGCCGACGGCGCGCTCCTGCTATCCCGCCGCGGGAGCTTCTGATCCCGCATCTGCCATTGCGCCCCGCGATATCGACAAGTCGCGAAGGGCGCGGGCTTTCCTCCTGAATCGCGGTATTTCCTGAAGAATCACTGCGCTCATTCGTCCTTCTGGCAAGAACTTCACAACGCGCCGCGTTCCCGTCCCGTTGCGGACGGGCCACTGTATCGGCGCCGAGCCTGGAATCCGAGACGATGAGCCCATCCCGCAGTACTCTCCGCGACCTCTTTCAGGTCCTCCGCCCGTTCTGGCCGCTGCTGCTGGCCTCAACCCTGCTGGGTATCCTTGGCGGTGTGAGCATCACGGGACTGCTGGCGACCATAAACCACGCCTTGCACGCCGAGGGCGGCGCCAGCCGAGGTGTGCTGCTGGCCTTCGGCGGCCTCTGCGCGCTGGCGCTGCTGGGCTCTATCCTCTCCGACGTCGGTACCAACTACGTCGGCCAGCACGTGATAGCGCGGCTGCGCAAGGAGTTGGGGGCGAAGATTCTCAGTGCGCCCATCGACCAACTGGAGCGATACCGCACTCACCGCCTGATCCCGGTGCTGACCCACGACGTCGATACCATCAGCGACTTCGCCTTCGCCTTCGCCCCGCTAGCCGTCTCGTTCAGCGTCACCTTCGGCTGCCTTTTCTACATGGTCCAGCTATCGCCGGCGATGTTCCTCACCACTACCCTGGCGATCCTGATCGGCTCGGTGGTGCAGTACTTCGCCCGGGCGCGGGGGATCAAGGGCTTCTTCGAGGCCCGCGACCAGGAAGATGAACTGCAGAAACACTATCGCTCTATCGCCGAGGGCGCCAAGGAGCTGCGGATCAATCGTCCGCGCCGCCAGCGCCTGCTGAAGGAGAGCATAGAGGGCACCGCTGAGCGCATCTGCGCGAAACAGGTCGACTCGATCAACCAGTTCGTCATCGCCAAGGGATTCGGATCGACCCTGTTCTTCATCGTGATCGGCGTCGCCCTGGGCTACCAAGCGCTGTGGCCGAGCACCAGCACCGCCACGCTGAGCGGTTTCATCCTGGTGCTGCTGTACATGAAGGGCCCGCTGGAGCATTTGCTGGGCACCTTGCCCATCGTCAGCCGGGCGCAGGTGGCGTTCCGCCGCATCGCCGAGCTGTCGGAGCAGTTCGCCTCACCCGAACCCCACCTTCTGGAGGACGCCAAGCGTCCGGTACAGACCCGGATCGAAAGCATCGAACTGCGGGACGTTCGTTACCAGTACCCGAGCCAGGACGGTGCGCCGGGCTTTGCCCTGGGGCCGCTGAACCTCTCGCTGCGCAAGGGCGAAATCCTTTTCGTCGTCGGTGAGAATGGCGCCGGCAAGACCACCCTGATCAAACTGCTGCTGGGGCTGTACGCGCCGGTCAGCGGCAGCGTAGTGCTGGACGGCGAGGTGGTGGACGCCGGGCATCGGGACGACTACCGGCAGTTGTTCACCACCGTGCTGTCGGACTTCTTCCTTTTCGAAGACCTGGTGAAAGATGCCAGCGAAGTGCCGGCGGATGCGCTGTCGTACCTGCAGCGCCTGGAAATCGCCCATAAAGTCAGCATCGATGACGGATGCTTTTCCACCACGGACCTTTCTACCGGTCAACGCAAGCGCCTGGCGCTACTGCAAGCCTGGACCGAGCAGCGTCCAGTGCTGGTGTTCGACGAGTGGGCGGCGGACCAGGACCCGGCGTTCCGCCGCATCTTCTATACCGAGCTGCTACCGGACCTGCAGCGTCTCGGCAAGACCATCGTGGTCATTTCTCATGACGACCGTTACTTCGATGCCGCCGATACCCTGCTGCAAATTGAGAACGGCCGGCTCGTCCGCCATTGCGTCCGCGAGCAGGAGGCCAGCCTGGCGTGACTGCGGCAATTGGGCTCGGCCTACCTGACCCCTTGCAGCTTCTCGGCACTAGATCAAGGGTGCTGCCGCGAAGCGACGCGCCTGCATTGTCCCACTGGCTGGAGCCGGAGCTCCTGGACGGCGCGCTTGGCCGATATGCCTGCAACTGGCCGCAGGCGGATCGCCGCGCGGCGGCATCCCAGTGGCATCAGGAGAGTATCGCGCTGATCCTGCCGCCGCTTCTGCTGGCGAGACTCCTGAATGGTCGTGAAGTCTGCTTCGATCCGCGCCAGTTACGAATGACCGTGGATGAGCTCGGCGCCCCATTGGAGCTGCATTTGCCGGATGCGGGCGGCGTCCTGGACGAGAGGGGCAGTGGCGCTCGCCAGTTGGAAGAATTGTGCGAGCTGTTGCTTGAGCCTTTCGTGATCCGCTTTGCCGCCAGGACTGGCCTGGCTCCGCGCCTGCTCTGGGGCAATGCGGCTCTCTGCATTGACTGGGCACTGGAGGTCGCCCAGACCTGCAAGTCGACGCGACTGCTTCGAGAAGCCCGTTTCCATTTCCTGGATCTACACGCAATCGACATCTGTCGCCCATTGCGCCGTGCCCTGCGGCGCAATGGATCGGGCGTGGCGCGTCGAGCCTGCTGCCTGCGTGAGCGCCTGCCCATGCCGCGCTGCTCCGTTTGCCCCCTGGCCCCGTGCCAGGGCGAATTCAACTTGCCAACACAACCATAAAACCACAGGAAAAATCATGAACACCCCAAAACTGGACAGATCGACGATACGCCTGCGTGGCTGCATCGCCGCCGCAGCCCTGGGCATTGCGCTATCCGCTTCCATGCAGGCCATGGCCGAGCCCGTGCGGCTGAACATCGCTGCGCAGCCCCTGTCGTCGGCGCTCTCTGATCTGGGAAATCAGGCCAGCCTGCAGATCATCTACAACCAGGAAACCGTGTCCGGCATCAGCACCCGCGGTGTTTCCGGGGAGATGGAACCCGAGCAGGCGCTGCGCCAATTGCTGGAGGGGACTTCGATCACCTACCAAATCGACGGTACCCATGTTGTCCTGCAAGGTACCAGCGACGATTCGGCGATGGCTCTGCCGACTACCAGCATCGTCAGCCAGGCTTACAGCTCGGTGACTCCGGACGATGGCTACGTGGCCAAGCGTGCGTCCGTCGGTACCAAGACCGACACGCCGTTGATCGAGACGCCTTCCTCCGTTTCCGTGGTGACCCGCGATCAGATCGAGGCCCAGCAGCCCAAGACCGTCTCCCAGGCGTTGCGCTACACCCCCGGTATCAACGCAGAACTGGCAGGCCCGCAATTCGTCACCGACCAGTTGAGCATGCGGGGCTTTCAGATGGGCACCGGGCGCATGCTGCGCGACGGCACCCGCACCTTCCTGCCTGACTTTCTCGGCTGGGACGCCCCCGAGCCCTACGGCCTGGAACGTATCGAAGTGCTGCGTGGCGCCAGCTCGGTGCTCTACGGCGTCTCCGAGCCTGGCGGCCAGATCAACCTGGTGAGCAAGCGCCCGAGTACCACCCCGATACGTGAAGTGCAATTGCAAGCCGGCAACCTCGATTACAAACAAGGCGCCTTCGATCTCAGCGATGCGTTGGATGAGGAGGGCATCTGGAGCTACCGCCTAACTGGCTTGTTCCGCGAGGCCGACGCCCAAACCGACCACATCACCAATCGCCGCCAGTATTTCGCCCCGGCGATCAGCTTCCGCCCCAGCGATGCCACCGAGCTGACCTTTCTCGCCGAGTATCAGAAGCAAACTGGCAACTTCGCCAACGCTCTGCCGGCCTCGGGCACAGTGTTCCGTGATCCGCGCGGCCGCCTCGACCGCGACACCTACGTCGGCGATTCGGCGTTCGACCACATGACCAACGAGAAAACCTCGCTGGGCTACGTGTTCGAGCATCGTTTCGACGACATCTGGACCGTCCGCCAGAACGTGCGCTACAGCTACTACCGGCAGGACAGCGCGGAATTGGCGATTCTCGGTCCTCATTTCATCGACCCTAGCCAATACATGCGCTTTTCCGATGAGCGTGAGGGTGATGGCCGGCTGTACACCATCGACACTCAGGCTCAGGCCGATTTCTTTACCGGCGATCTCCAGCACACCCTGCTCGGCGGCTTTGACTACAACAACGGTAAGTTCGACCAGAAACAGGAGCTGAATGGCGTCCTGGAGCCGTTCGATGTGTTCAACCCTGTGTATGGTCAGCCGCTTAATTTCTTCTCCGCTGGCATCGATCCTGCCGACTACGAGCAGAAGCTCAGCCAGACCGGCGTTTACCTGCAGGAACAGATGAAGTTCGACAAATGGGTATTCCTGCTCGGCGGCCGCTACGATTGGACCAGCGACCAGCGCGACGATCGCAGCCCGCAGACCCAGAAGGACGAGAAGTTCAGCGGTCGCGCGGGTGTGGTCTACCTGTTCGAGAACGGTCTGGCACCGTATGCCAGCTATAGCGAGTCGTTCCTGCCGACGATCGGCAACACCCCGGACGGCTCGCAGCTTGAGCCGACGATTGGCAAGCAGTACGAGATCGGACTGAAATACGAGCCGATCGGCCACAACGCGCTGTACACCATCGCGTTGTTCGACCTGACCAGGGAAAACATGACCGAGTTCCTCCCCTTCGGCGTCGTGCGCCAGGAAGGCGAAGTGCGCTCGAAGGGCGTTGAGCTGGAAGCGAAGGCGGAGGTTGTACAAGGCCTTAATCTTATCGGTAGCTACACCTGGAACGACGTTGAGGTGACTGAGTCGAACCTGGGCACCGAGGGCAATACCCCGTTCCGCACACCCGAGCACATGGCTTCGCTCTGGGCTGATTACGTCGTCCAGGGCGGTGTCCTCGAAGGCTTGCGCATCGGCGGCGGTGCCCGCTACGTCGGCAGCACTTTTGGCGATTCGGCCAACAGCTTCAAAGTGGACAGCTACTCGGTGGTGGACGCCCTGGTCAGCTATGAGCTCGGCAAGGTGGATGCCTCGCTGGATGGCATGGAGGTATCCCTCAACGCCACCAACCTGTTCGATGAAGAGTACGTGGCCGGCTGCTTCAGCACCGTCGGCTGCCAGTACGGCCAGCAGCGCACCGTCTACGGCACTGTTACCTACAACTGGTAACGCGGTCGAGCGAGTAACCACGGTTGCAGGCATCCTTATGTCTGCAGCCGTGCAGGGCGCGAAATCCTTCAAACACTTGCATTCCTTACTCCCGGTTTGAACTCGGTGCGTGGATGATTGCGGCATCGGCCGGAGCCGTAACCTCAGAAGTCCATTCGCTTACGCTAATAGCTGCTGAACGAGGACACAGGCTGCAACCCGGGGGGCGGCGAGTGGGTCCGGAGCGCAGTATCGGGACCGGCGCTGACGTGCGCCGACATTGACAACCTGCTTGGCGAGGATTCGGATTGCTTCGATCTCTGGCTGCCGGAACCTGTGCGCCGGCCCTATCCCCGACCTCTCGGCGAGCGTGGACTTTTGAAGGACTGACGGAACATGACCTCCCGCGCACTGCGTAACTGGTATCTGGTGCACAAGTGGACCAGCCTGGTCTCCACTCTCTTCCTGTTGCTGCTGTGCCTGACCGGCTTGCCGCTGATCTTCCACGAGGAGATCGAGCACTACTTCGAGCCACATCTGGAACTGGGGCCGATCACCGCCGACTCGCCGCGCATCGACTACGACAAGGTTATCGCGGGCGCGCTGGCGGCCCGGCCTGGCGAGGTGGTGCGCTTCGTCGGCTTCGACCGGGAAGAGCCCCTCGGCGTGATTACCACCGCACCGACCCTGTTACCGCCACCGCTGGAAGGCCACGCCCAGTCGTTTGATACGCGCACCGGCGAGCTGTTCCCGCCGGAGCCACCGGACCAGGGTTTCATGAACCTCATGCTGCGTCTGCACACTGACCTCTTCCTTGGCTTGCCCGGCTACCTGTTTCTCGGTCTTATGGGCCTGCTGCTGGTGGCCTCACTGGTGTCCGGCGTGGTGGTCTACACACCGTTCATGCGCAAGCTGGATTTCGCCACCGTGCGCGCCGGGCGTAGCATGCGGCTGAAATGGCTGGACTTGCACAACCTGCTCGGCATCGCCACCCTAATCTGGCTGCTGGCGGTCGGCGTCACCGGGGTGATCAACACTCTGGCGCTGCCGATCCTCGGCCTGTGGCAGAGCGGGCAGTTGGCGGAAATGACCGCGCCCTACAAGGACGCGCCGCCGCTGCAGTCGCTCGGATCCTTGCACAAGGCGCTGGAGAGCGCCCAACAGGCGGCGCCGGACATGCAGGCGAGCTTCGTCGCCTTCCCCGGCACCCAGTTCAGCAGCCAGCACCACTACGCGGTTTTCATGCGTGGCACCACACCGCTTACCGCACGGTTGCTTAAGCCGGCGCTAGTGGATGCGCGGACTGGCGAGCTGACCGACATGCGCGAGATGCCGTTGTACGTGAAGACCCTGCTGGTGTCGCAGCCGCTGCACTTCGGTGACTATGGCGGCCTGCCGCTGAAGATCATCTGGGCACTGCTCGATATCGTCGCCATCGTCATCCTCGCCAGTGGCCTGTACCTCTGGCTGGGTCGGCGTCGGGCGCCGCTGGAACGACGCCTTGCGGAACTGGACAACGGTGGCCTGGCGGCGGAGGGCAAGGCATGAGACGCGGACTCTGGATGATCTTCCGCTGGCCGTTGTTTATCGGCCTGCTCAGTGCGTTCGGACTGGTGTCCGCGCTGGTCGATGATGGCCTTTACGATGCGCTGTCCTGGTTCGCCCTCGGCATTCCACTGGTGTTGGTCGGCGGCGTCTGGACGCGCCTCCCGCGTGTCGGGCTGAAGAAAGCTGAAGACGCATGATCGTCACCGGGGGCCTGTCGATCGTGGCAATCCGACTGTTGAGTTTGCTCCAGGGTGATTTACCTACTCGAGTTTGGCTGCGCCTATCGGCGTGACCAGGTTTCTTGCGGACCATGCTGGTTACTGTTCAGGTCGCCGAGTTTGTCTTTGTCATACGGGGTGATCAGCCAGAACTCGGGCCGCCGTCAGTGGTAGTAAATGACCCTGACTCCACCGTGCTTCTTCTTGTTGCGCCTGACCGAGCCGATGCGAACCTTCTTCAAGCCACCACTGTTAGTTAGTGACGGCGCCCGGAAAGGCGGTAGCTTCTTCACGCTGCTGGGAGCAATGTGCTCAGTCTGCGGCTCCGGCGTTGCGATTCAGACCGTGCTCCTATCGATGCTTTTGTGCATCAAGCGATCTCTTCAGCTCGCGTCTGGTCCGGTAGCAACGCTTGGCTTTCAGTCGGACTCACCCGCCCGATAAACCGCAGCCAACTGCTCGGCCGGCTCGCCTTCGCGCCCTATCAGGTAGGTGGTCAGCATCGTAGGGCAGCCGGCCAACGGCCGGGCCACGACATCGGGGTTGTTGAACACGGTAATGCGCGCCACGCTGGAGAAACCCAGCCCATATCCAGCGGCCACCCGCGCCATCATGAGATCCAGCGTCGGTACGCGGTCGGCGATGGTCAGCCGGGTATCCACCGTGCCCAACACTTGCTGCAGCTGTTGCCAGAAACCTTTGCAGACTTACGGATCGCAAACTCGGGCTCTTCTTCACGACATTGGGCGAGCAGGGCGGCCAGGCGTGCCTGTGGGATGCCATCGGATAGCGCGACTCGAATGCGCCCACGGTATCCAGCCGCGGCGCTCTTGACGCTGGCCTTGGCCAGGTCGACCACCGCCAGCACGCGACGGGCTTCCTCCAGCAGCACTTTGCCGGCCCGGGTCAGGCGCGTGCGACGCGTCGTCCGCTCGAACAGCTGTACGCCCAATCGATACTCCAGTTCCTTGATGATCCGGGAGAGGGGCGACTGTTCGATGTGCAGACGCGCGGCCGCACGCGCAAAGTGCAGTTCCTCTGCGACGGCGATGAAACAGCGAAGGTGGCGCAGTTCCACGGCCCTTCCTTCCTTGCGTGATTCAGTTGTAGGGCTCGGCCTGCACGTCGCAGGTCCAGTTGCGCGGGCGACGCAGGTTGACGATCTGCAGCAGGGCGCCCAAGGCGGCTACGCCGCCAGCGCAAGCGGCCAGGGTCCAGGTGGGCATCTGCAACAGCAGCACGAAGCCACCCGCCGCGGCGCCAATGGCGCTGCCCAGGTAGAGCGCCGACTCGTTCAGCGCGATGGCCAAGTTGCCGTCGCCCTGGGCCTGGCGCGCCAGGATCAGTTCGTTGTTCTGCGGCACCTGCAGCGCCCAGCCGACGGCGCCCCACAGGGCGATGGGCAGCATCACCAGCCAGGTGCCGAGGGCAGCGGACAGCGGCAGCACGAACAGCGAAACGGCGAGGATCAGCATGATGGCGAAGGTCAGGACCGGTCCCTTGATGCGGTCCACCAGGGGACCGACCAGGAAGCTGCCCAGCACGCCGCCGATGCCCCAGACCCACAGGTAAGGGGTGACCGAGCGCACCGCGCCATAGACCGGATCAGCCAGCAGCGGGGCGATGAAGGTGTACATGCCGAGGCTGGCGATGGCGGCCAGCAGGGAAACCAGCAGGATGACCAGCACATGCCCATCGCTGAGGATTGCCAGCTTCTGGCCCAGTGTGGTGGTGGTGGCCGCCGGCAGTGCCGGGAGCTTCAGCAGCAGGCCGAAGAAGGCCACCAGGCCGAGCAGGGTGACCAGCCACAGGGCCGCCTGCCAACCCATCTGCTCGGCGACCAGCAGGCTGAGCGGCACGCCCAGCACCACGCCGCTGGCCATGCCACCCATGATGATGGCGATGGCCTTGCCGCGGCGCTCCGGGGTGGACACGGCGGCCGATGCGCCGATGCCCATGGCCAGGTAGACCCCGGCGCCGATGCCGGCAACGGCGCGCCAGATCATCAGTGTGGCGAAGTCCTTGGCCAGCGCGCTGGCGGCGTTAGCGATGACGAACAGACCCAAGGCCAGCAGCAGCCCAGTGCGCTGGCGATGTGCCGGGGTCAGGGCGACGAAGATCGGCGAGCCCAGGCCGTAGGCCAGGGTGAAGGCAGTCACCAGTTGGGCGGCCACTGCCACGGATACCGCGAACGAGGCCTCGATCATCGGGATCAGCCCGGCGGTGACATAGGAAGCCATGCCGAGGGCGAAGGCCCCCAGCGCTATGAGGTAGATGGGGGATTGGTTGGGTGTGTGCATGCTAAGGCTCGCTGGCGCTCCAGCGGAGCGCGTTGAGGGGACGACAGAAGGATGCGGCCCCGCGCCGGGGCCACATCCGGTGGGGACTAGAGTTCGAGGCTGACGTCGTATCGGTTCAGCCAGGTGTTGAGGCCGACCGCCAGCTCCATGCCCATGCGTTCGTACATGGGCGAAACGCTGCCGAGCGGTTTGGTCAGGGTTTGCTGGATATGGCTGCTGTCGAGCATCCCTTTATCTCCTTAGCAAGTTGATGAGACGTCAATGCATTCTTCCTCATCGAGCAAGAGCCCTGGCTCAAGTGTTTGCGGCCAAGTCTGGGTATTTTTCTTGGGATTTATGGGGGTTACAATTCGACTGTTTATACTGTTACTGGAGGTGATCGGATGAGCGCGCCCCGAACACTGGAACGTACCCGGGTAGAGTTGGCCGAATTCCTGCGTAGTCGCCGCGAGCGCCTCTCGCCGGAGGAGGTGGGACTACCCGCTGGCAGCCGAAGGCGCACGCCAGGGTTGCGCCGCGAGGAGGTGGCCGCTTTGGCGGGAGTGGGTTTGTCCTGGTACACCTGGCTCGAACAAGGGCGGGACATCAGCGTGTCCTCCAGCTTCCTCGACAACCTCTCCCGGGCCCTCAAGCTGGATGCCACCGAGCGTCGTCATCTTTTCCTGCTGGCTCACCAGCGTTTGCCGGCGGAACCTGGACGGACCTGGTGCGTGGTACCACCACTGATCCATCGGCTGATGGCGGATATCCCGACGCGCCCGGCCTATGTGCTCAACCTGCGCTGGGACGTGCTGGCCTGGAACACTGCGGCGGACCGGGTCTTCGGTTTCTCCGCGCTGCCGGCTGACTGTCGCAATCTGCTGTGGATGCTGTTCACCAGACCGGCCATGCAAGCGCTGTTCAATCCCTGGGAAGAGCAGGCGCTGCAGATCCTTTCCAGTTTCCGTCGCGACTTCGTGCGGGCCACTCAGGACCCGGAAATCGCTGCATTGGTGAAGGATCTGGCAAAGGCCTCGCCTGACTTCAGGGACTGGTGGCAACAGCAGGACATCCATGGCCCGTGCCAGGGCATTCGCAACCTGTGCATCGCGCCGATTGGCCAGATGGTGTTCGAGCACACCACGTTGACCATTGACGAGGATCGCCACCTGCGTCTGGTCTACTACGCGGCCAAGGAGGGGAAGGCGGAGAGTCGAGCCTTCGAGCAATGGCTGCAGCAGGAACCGGCCCAGGTTTAGGTGGGAAAAGGCATTCAGACAATCGACGGCCCGCGCTGGCGTTCAGTTGCCAGGACACGCTGTTGCCTCGGACTACGGCAGAGGTTCTGTCCAAGTCTGAGCTCGATAACAGGCTTTCAGGACACAAGGCTGAGGCCCACACCATCATCGAGAGAGGCCACGCGCCCGCTGGCCAGTTGCACACTGCGTCGATGGATACCACTGAGCTTGGCTCCATCAGTTGGGGGCGGTATGTAGTGGTCAACCCATCCCGGGCACTTGGCCCTTTACCTACAGTTTCGTTGCTTTCCAGACGAGTAAAGACTTGGCGTGAAAGATGACTTCGTCTTTTGGCACTACCCGCCCCTTGTGAGCCGGGTTGTCTGCGGTCAACTCCAACTGCTCTGAGCCAGCGAGTTGTACTCGTTTGAGAAACAAATGCCCTGCCCAGGAGATGAGATAGATGCCATCACCGACGTACTGATTGATGCCGTGATCGATCAGTACAAGGTCTTTTTCGCTGATGGTGCTCTCCATAGATTGATCCCAGGCGGTGATGACGGAGAGGTTTTCGGGAGCGCTGTATCTGAGGCCTAGTCCGTCCAGTGGCTGTTTGCAGACAGTTATGTCGCTTACCAGCTCTACATAGTCCTTGGGGGCCGATTCTCTAATAGCATTGGTCGTCAGATCGTATTTCTGAATCAGAATTTCGTCTTTTTTGGAGTAGGGCGTGCTTGAGGTGTCACTTGAGATGACGTCGTTTCGGGAGGACGCACCCCAATGGACTTCGCCCTCATCGACCAGAGCCGACACTGAAATGTCCAGGGCAGAAGCAATAGCTCTGAGTCGCTTGGGACGAGGCACATTCTTGTCGGACTCCCAGGCCTGAACGGATTGCGGGGTCACTCCCACCAATCTCCCTAGTTCGGACTGGTTGAGTCCTTTCCTTTCTCGTGCCGCAGCAATGCGGGAGCCAATTGTCTTCATGCGGGCAACCATACAACTGATGGTTGTAAGGAGCATTGCAATTATAGGTTGTACTTCTTGAGAGTCGTTTGTAAGGTTGGGTTGTAGTCATCAGGGATGGAGGTGGCACGTGAAGGGGAATCCGGCTCAACGCGCAGCTAACGCAGCAGGTGGTCAGTCGGCACTGGCACGGATGATTGGATGTACGCCTCAGGCCGTTCAGAAGATGTGTGCGACTGGGCATGTGCCTGCCGAACGGGTTTTGCAGATAGAGGCAGCTGTTGGTTTTCGAGTGACAAGGCACGAGCTTCGGCCAGATTTGTATCCCTGTGAGCCAAACGAACCCTAGCGGTGAGGGTTGGGACCATGCACCGACGACTCACCGAATGGACCCAAGACATTGCCGACGTATTGGCACGGCCTCCCGGCCGCGCTCAGCTACAGGCACTGGCCGACTGGCTTCAACGCCTGGCCTTCGCTGATCACATCGCACTGTTCATTCATGAAGGGCGTCATCCGCCGCTGGCGCTGTTCGACACCATCCCACCGAACCTGCGTCAGCTATTCGTGGGCGAATACCAAGCCGGCCAGTACCTGCTGGACCCGTTCTACCTGGCCTGCGTATTCGGCCAGGTCGATGGGCTGTACAGCATGCGGCGGCTGGCGCCGGAGTGCTTCTACAACACGCCGTACTACTGCAGTTACTACCGTTACCTGGGTTTGTGCGAGCAGCTCGGCTTCATCATCAGCCTGGGTGAGCAGGGCAGCGCGGTGTTATCGCTGATGCGGTTGCGGGGCGGTGCGGCTTTCAGCGATCGGGAGATGCAGCTGTTGCGCAGTGCGGCGCCGGTCGTCGAACAGGTCGTGCGTGCGGCTTGGGAGGTCTATCGGCAGCCGCGCCCGCAGGCTCGCTCTGGTGTGAATGACAAGGTGGATGAGGCATTCGAGCAGTTCGGTCGTGGCGTGTTGACTGTGCGGGAGTGTGAGGTGGCGCGGTTGTTGTTGGAGGGGCACTCGAACCTTTCGGTTTCGCAGCAGCTGCGGATCGCGCCGGGGACAGTAAAAGTGCACCGGCGGAATCTGTATGAGAAGCTGGAAGTCGGGAGTCAGTCGGAGTTGTTGGCGTTGTTCGTGAGGGAGTTGAAGAGCGGCTGAGGGAGGCGAGGTCTGTCAGCAGGGGATGGACATCCCGGGGGGACTGCGTTGCCCTTTGCGAATGAATTCGCCCCCACGGATGGAGAAGGGCAGTGCTTGCGGGCTTGTTGAAGCCCCGGAAACGCCTTCCGCTAAAATGGCGCGGTACGCAACGAGAGAGGCCCCTGATGCCAACCCTGTCCCTACAGGCCAAGATGGCCTATTACGCCAAGGCGCGCCAATCCAATTACGCGGCCAGCTTGCGTTTGGAGAGCTTCGACACGACGCCTGCCGATGCCGAGCACTTCGGCGACCTGAACATGATCCACCCCTTTCGCGACGGTATCGGCAGGGCGCAGCGGATTCTGTTCGAGCACCTCATCGTCAACGTCGGCTACGAGATCAGTTGGTGGCCGGCGGAGGAGGCTGAATGGCTGCGGGCCAGCGTCGACACGGTGGTTTTCGACTACAGCGCGCTGATCCGCATCTTCGATCGCTGCATCGGTCCGCCGATTGCCTGAGCGCCCGGCTTCATCAATGAGCTGTAGGGGCATCGTTTCAATCATCCCCTTCTACGAATCTGCTTAGTCCTCATCGCGCGCTTCGTGATTCTCGAGGTGCGGGTTTGTCTCGCGTTATTGGTCTCTACGAAATATCTGACAGCCCTGCGAGGTGGCCCGTACCTCAGTCGGCATAGGCGCCCCCCGCGAGGGCGTTGATAGCCTCGGCCCATCAATCAAGTCGCGCGGGGAAAACCACGATGAGCGAGCCAACGCTCTACATCGGCGGGCGTTGGGTGGCACCGAGGCTCAGGCAGCGGTTCTGCAGCGTTGATCCGGCGCTGGAGAAACGCATCATGGAGTTGGGGGCGGCTGGCGCGGAGGATGTTGACCTGGCCGTTAAAGCTGCCCGTACGGCCTTCAATTGTGGCTGGGCGCAGATGCCCGGCAGCGAGAGGGCAGGGTACCTGGATGCGCTGGCCGATAATCTGGAGCTGCGCCAGGAGACCTTGGCGGAGTTGGAGGTTCGCGACAACGGTAAGCCCTTGCGCGAGGCGGTAGCAGATGTGGCTGATGCCATCGAGTGTTTCCACCGCTACGCGGGTCTGGCGCGGGAGCTGGACGAGCGTCAGGACCAGCCGCAGCACCTGATTGACTCACGTTTCAGTTGCCGTATTCGCCATAAGCCATCGGGAGTGGTGGGGCTGAATATTCACTGGAGTTTCCCGTTACTGATGGCGGCGCGGACGATTGCGCCTGTGTTGGCTGCAGGGGCGACATGCGTGGTCGTGCCGTCGGAGCTCACGCCACTGACTGCCCTGGAGTTGGGGCTAGCGGCGAGCCGCGTCGGGCTCCCTCCCGGGGTGCTGAACATCCTGTCCGGATTCGAGGGGCAGACCGACCGGGCCTTGGTTCGGCACCCGGGCGTGGACAAGTTGTCCTTCGGTCGTTTACCGCTCGGGGTCCAGGCGCCCTCGACCGCCCTGGCCGGGGGAAGGGGGTTAGGTCCGGAGTCAAGCGGCAAGGCGGCCTGCGTTCTGTTCGATGACGTCGATGTAGAAGCCGCGGTGGAGTGGATAGTGCTCGGCGCCTTCCTCAACCAGGGGCAAGCCGCTGGTTCCATCGCGCGACTGGTGGTTCACGAGAGCATTGCGCCCCGCCTGCTGGAGCGGCTGATTGAGTCTGTGCGCGGTATGCGTGTGGGCCATGGGCTGGAGGCGGGGGTTCAGATGGGGCCTCTCGTCAGTGCCGGGCAGCATCGGAAGTTCATGGCGGTGGTCCAGCACAGCCAACGGGCTACGAAGTTGCTCATCGGTGGAAGACGTCCAGCCCACTTAACGGTCGGCCACTTCGTTGAGCCGACAATCTTCGATGAGCCCGACATCAGGCATGAAATTTGGCGTGAGGACGTCCTTGGCCCTGTGATCTGCGTAAAGCGCTTCACGACGGAAGCGGAGGCTCTGGCATTGCTCAACGACAGCCGCGACCGGGCGACCGCAGTGTTCTCCGCTGACCCGGATCGTGCCACTCGCATCGCCAATGGGCTGCGTGCCGGGACGGTCTGGGTCAATTGCTCGCCCCCTGCCTTCATCCCAGAGCCCTCGGGGCTGGAGAGCTACCTGGAGAGAAAGCAGATCATCCATTACGACAGTGTCGAACGCTGGGGTTGGTACCCAAGGTAGGGGAGGGCGGGCAGCTCGGACGTTTCGCTGATTACAACAATAAGGAGATGACTCAATGGAAGGTTCCGTAATGCGCCGTGGCTTGAGTACGCGGCATATTCGATTCATCGCACTGGGCTCGGCCATTGGCACGGGGTTGTTCTACGGCTCGGCGGCGGCCATTCAGTGGGCAGGGCCTTCGGTGCTATTGGCCTACTTGATTGGTGGCCTTGTGGTTTACCTGGTGATGCGTTCACTGGGAGAAATGGCAGTGCGCTCGCCGGTGGCAGGCTCCTTCGGCCAGTACGCTAGCTGGTATCTGGGCCGCTACGCGGGATTTCTCACCGGCTGGACCTTCGCTTTCGCCGTGGCGATGGTGTGCCTGGCTGATGTCACGGCCTTCGGCATTTATATGGGGCTGTGGTTTCCCAATACGCCGCGCTGGATCTGGGTATTGGGCATCGTTTGTTTCATTGCAGCATTGAACCTGTGCAACGTGCGGGTGTTTGGCGAGTTGGAGTTCTGTCTGTCGCTGATCAAGGTACTGGCCATCGTCGCCATGATCACGGCCGGGCTGGTCGTGTTGCTGATGGGGATCCGGCTGGGGGATGGTTCGGGCGGGGCGCCGGCTCTCAGTAATCTGTGGGCCCATGGTGGATTCTTCCCCAATGGCGTCGAGGGCATGGTGGCGTCTTTCACCATCGTGATGTTCGCCTTCAGCGGCATCGAAGTGATTGGTCTCACGGCAGGAGAGGCGAAGGACCCACAGCGGATGATTCCCAAAGCCATCAACTCTGTGCCGCTGCGCATCCTTCTGTTCTACGTGCTCACGTTGTTGGTGCTGATGGCGCTGTATCCCTGGCCGAAGATCGGCAGCCAGGGCAGCCCCTTCGTCCAGATATTCAGTGGGCTTGGAATCGATTCGGCTGCCAGCATCCTCAACTTGGTGGTGATCTCGGCCGTGGTATCCGCGATCAACAGCGACATTTTCTGCACGGGTCGGATGCTCTATGGCATGGCTGAGACGGGCCATGCTCCGGCAGCATTTGGGCGTTTGTCGCGCCATGGCGTGCCCTGGATGACCGTGGTAGTGATCGCCGTCGCGCTGCTCCTGGGCGTGTTGCTCAACTACCTGATGCCGGATGAGTTGTTCCTGACCTTCGCATCCCTAGTGACGTTCGCCGGGGTGTGGGTGTGGCTGATGATCCTGCTCTCCCAGGTGGCGATGCGTCGGAGCCTTGGCGCGACGGAGGTTGGGAAGCTGCACTTCCGAGTGCCGTTCTGGCCTTACGGGCAGTACTTCGCCATTGCCTTCATGGTGTTCATTTTCGTCGTTCTGGGCTTTTTCCCGGAGACGCGAGTGGCGCTCTATGTGGGCCCCGCCTGGTTGGTGCTGCTCTCGCTCGCTTACTGGCGTTGGGTGCGGCCGAAGGAAGTTGAACCACGTGCGCTTGAGCTGTCCTGACAGGAATGGCGGCCCATTGCTCTGTCGATGCGCATTACCTCGGGAAAGAAAGGAGTCCTGCATGGCGCGGCACAATTATGAGTTCGAGCTACCCCAGTCGATGATCGAGGCGTTCCAGCGTGACGGCGCGGTTTGCATTCGCCAGTTGTTCACGGCCGATGAAGTCGCGCTGCTGGAGCTGGGTATCGAGATCAACCTCGCTTCACCCAGCAACAGGGCCAAGGTGGCCAGTAGCCCGGATGACCCAGGATGGTTCTTCGAAGATTTCTGCAACTGGCGAGATATAGAGGAGTACCGGCGCTTCATTTTCGAGAGCCGGGTGGGTTCGGTGGCGGCGCAACTGATGGGCGGAGGCTGCGCCCGCCTGTACCACGACCACTTGCTGGTGAAAGAGCCGAATACTCGCCAGCGCACGCCTTGGCATCAGGACCAGCCCTACTACAACGTAGATGGAAAACAGAACTGCAGTATGTGGATGCCAGTGGACCCCGTGGCTCGGGAGTCGACGCTGGAGTTCGTGGCCGGTTCCCATCTGGGGCCCTGGCTCATGCCGCGGAGCTTCCTGGATAACCAGGCCCGCTGGTTCCCGGAGGGCAGCCTGGCTGACCTGCCGGACATCGAGGCGGACCGCTCGCGTTGGAACATTCTCGGCTGGGAGCTAGAACCGGGGGATGCGGTGTTCTTCCATATGCTCACGCTGCATGGTTCCGGCGGAGTCGGCGGAAAACGAAGGCGGCGGGCTTTCTCCTTGCGTTTTCTCGGCGAAGACATGCGCCATGCCTCTCGGTCCTGGAAGACGTCGCCGGAGTTTCCAGGGTTGATCGACCAGTTGCCCGACGGTGCGCCTCTGGAGCATCCGTTGTTTCCGGTTCTGTGGCCGAGGGGGCAGAGCGGCGCCTGATCTGCTGTTATCTGAGGGGCTGGACAGCGTCCCGCCCCTTCCAATTGCCTTGTCGTTTCCAGCAGGCGGCGTATTGTGAAGGGCATACTCCCGCATGGAGGTGTTGCTATGTTCCAGGTAATGCGAAATGGCGAGAACCGCGTTGACGTCGACTTTGCCGGAAAGCTCGATAGCGATGACATGCGTACAGCGATCGATCAGTTGTCGCAGCAGTCCGAAGGCATCGCCCATGGCCGAATGCTTTATCGGATAGGCAAGTTCGAAATGCCGACGCTGGGCGCCATGGCTGTTGAGGTGTCTCATATTCCACAGCTGTTCAAGGTCGTCCGCCGGTTCGACCGTATGGCGGTTGTGGCCGACACGGTATGGGTGAGGAAGGTGAGCGAGGTTGAGGGGGCGCTGATTCCGGGGTTGACGATCAAGGCCTTCGGTTCACAGCAGGCGGCGGAAGCTGAAGCCTGGCTCCAGCGCTGAGCCATTGGATGCCCACTCCCTGCGCGCCGCCTTTGGGCGGCGCTTCTAAATATAGGAAGAGGTCGGCGCTGCCGGTGTTCAGACGGCATGAAAAAACCTTTCAAATAAGTGTTGACGGCAAAATCTGCATCCCTATAATGCGCACCTCTTCCGGCGCAGTCGCCAAGCAAAACTCCTTGTAGATCAATGAGTTAAGCGGTTGGCGAAGGTGTCGGGAGGTTCCGCTTCGCAAGGTTCGCCGGTGGCGAATGAAGTTGGAAAGGAGGTGTTGACAGCGTGATTGAGCGCTGTAGAATGCGCCTCCCGCTGACGAGAAGAGAGATCGGATCGAAGGCGCAAGCGGTTGAGTAGAAAAGAGATTTTCGAAAAA
>NZ_SSOK01000005.1:0-89037 GCF_029871195.1 Pseudomonas sp. BN415 | reverse complement strand
CCTATGTATGGACTCGCCTTTTACTGTCAACCCGCTTTGAACAGAGAAACCCGGTTGCATCTATGTATCAGGCCTCAGCAAGGGAGCCGCAAAGGGGCTCCGGGCCAACATTGTCTGAGCTCGCGCCGTGCCAATTACGAAGAGGCTTAGGGGCCAGTAGGATGGCAGGCATCATCGCGCGACGGTCTGACCTGGGGTCAATGTTCTCAGCAGCGGTTGAGGCGCTCAGCGCCTCGGTGGCGGGATCTCGTGGGATCTATTCGGCTATCGTTGCTCCCGGTTGGACAGAGGGATTACGGCAGTAGCGGGCGTCCGACTGCAGCAGCACCCAGACGATACGCAAGTTGCGGTTGGCCAGACGTATGGCCGCCCCCTTGCGTCCGTGCCGCTGCATCCAGCGGTTCAGCCGACGGTCGTCCACTTCCTCGGAGTCAGCCTTGAGCGTGCGGAGCACCGCATGGGCGCCCTCGACCATCAGGCTGCGCAGATAACCATCACCGCGTTTGCTCATCTTGCCGAGCCGAACCTTCTGCCCGCTGCTGTGCTGATCGGGTACCAGGCCAAAGTAGGCCGCGAACTGGCGTGCATTCGGGAAGCACGCGGGCTTGACCTGCTTGGCGACCAGGGCAGTGGCGATGATCGGCCCAACCCCGCGCACGCTCATCAGTCGCGAGGCGGTCTTGTCCGCGCGTGCACATTGTTCCAGCCGTTTGGTCAGCAGCAGGAGACGGCCTTCCAGCGCCTGCCATTCCGCCTGCATATCGGCGATCAGCTCACGCAGCAGGTCTGGCAGCGGCAACGTGGCATCCTCCAGAATCCGGCTCACGCGGTCGCTGAGCGCTGCAGCGCCTTGCGGGATCGCCAGGCCATGCTCGAGCAGCAGCCCCCGGATTTGATTGCCCAGCGTCGTCCGGCGCCGTAGGTAGCCCTGTCTGACCCGATGCGCCGCCTGCATGGCCAGGGCCTCCACGGTTTTCACCGGTACGGCATGGATGGTGGTATCGCGTCCGGCGCGCAAGATCGCCTGCGCATCGTTGCGATCGTTCTTGGCACCACTGCGGTGCTCGGCGACTCGCTGTGCGGGTAACAAGCGCACCTGACAACCCAGGGCCTGCACCTGTCTTGCCCAGGCTTGTGCGCCCGGCCCGGTCTCCAGCAAGACCGTCGCGCCCTTGGCGATCTGGTACAAAAACCTCGAGAACGCCTCGCGCGACTGGAGACGCTTTTCGTACACCAGCTCTCCGTGCGCCTCTTCGCCGGCGATTTGGAACACCTGCTTGGCCAGATCAACAGCGACTGTCGTGCACAGAGAGAGCGTTTCCGGGTGTGCAGCTTGCGGTTTCGTCGTACGCTTTTGCATGGCCTTGCCCTCGCTGTCGGTGGTTATCGTAGGGTGCCACCGTGGCGCGCTCGACGCCTCGGCGAGGGCGAGTCCATCCAATTACAGGTGGAGGTCCGGTTTTCGCCTTAGAACGCTGTGCGAGCACGTGTCACGCGGTCCACCAGGTAGACCAGTCCGTGGTAGTCGATACCGCTATGCTGGGTCAGGCCGACTTCGCAGGTGCGGCTGGTCGAGATGCCTTCCTCGCAGATTTGTACTGCGTCTTTTAGCGAGCGCAGCGAATGCGCGTTCAGTTCGGGTGTGGTGAAGCCTTTGTCGCCTGCGAAACCGCAGCAGTGGATGCCTTCCGGCACCACCACTTTCTTGGCGCAGCGCTTGACGATGTCGATCAACCCTTGAGCTTCCCCCAGGTGCTGGGTGCTACAGGTGACGTGGATGGCCACAGGGTTGTCCTGGGGAGTGAACTCCAGCCGGTCCATCAGGTAGCTGCGGATGAAACGCACCGGATCGAACAACTGCAGTCGCGAGTCCAGGCCGTCCTGCACCAGGCGCAGTGCGCAAGGGCTGGTATCGCAGTAGATGGGGTCCAGGCCACCACGGCTGGCAGTCAGGAGCGCGTCCACCAGTTCGCGGCGCTTGTTTTCCGCTTGTTCGGCGTAGCCCTTGGAGGCGAAGGGCTGACCACAGCAGAGGCTGTCCAGGTTCTCCGGGAACACCACCTGGTAGCCCGCCTTCTCCAGCAGCATTCGGGTCTTGTCGATAAGCAGCACCTGTTCGCGGTCACCCATGGATGGGCCCATGGCGCGAGAGACGCAAGCTGCGAGATAAACCACGCGAGGTCGTGCATCGGCGCTCGGCGGCGTGAAGTGGATGGGCGCTGCAGCCTGGGGTAGGGCGGGCGTCCACTGTGGCAGACGGTTGCCTGAGAGGTGGCGCAGGGCGCCGGATGTCTTTTCCAGCAGCGGCGCTCCGAGTACCTTGCGTGCGCCATTGGCGATCCGCAGGGTCAGGCGTGCGCCCTTGAGGGCGGTGGCGAAGTGGTCGGCCAGCCAGTTCGCGCTACCTGCATGATGGGCGCTTTTCGCGCGCAGCTTGCGCACAAGGTCGCCCGTGTTGATGCCCACTGGGCAGCGCTGGGCGCAGAGGCCAGTGGCGGCGCAGGTGTCTATGCCCTGGTACTGATAGGCCTGTTCCAGCTCCTCGGTATCGACGCCGGCGCGTTGCTTGGCCTGGATGTCACGCCAGATCACGATGCGTTGGCGGGGGCTCAGAGTCAGTCCTTTGGACGGGCAGACCGGTTCGCAGAAACCACACTCGATGCACTTGTCGACGATCTCGTCCGCGGCCGGCAGCGGTTTGAGATTTTTCAGGTGGATGTCACGGTCGTTGCTGAGGATCACGTCGGGGTTGAGGATGCCGCGTGGGTCCAGCAGGCGCTTGATCTGCCACATCAGCTGGTAGGCATCGCTACCCCACTCCAGTTCGACGAAGGGTGCCATGTTGCGGCCGGTGCCGTGTTCGGCCTTGAGCGAGCCACCGAACTCCACCGCCACCAGTTGTGCCACGTCATGCATGAAAGCTTCGTAGCGGGCGACCTGTTCGGCGCTGTCAAAGCCCTGGGTGAAGACGAAGTGCAGGTTGCCTTCCAGGGCATGGCCGAAAATGATCGCCTCATCGTAGCCGTGCTTGTCGAACAACTGGATGAGGCGATTGACCCCTTCGGCCAGTTGTTCGATGGGGAAGGTGACGTCCTCGATGATCACGGTGGTGCCGGTCTGGCGCACGGCACCGACGGCGGGGAAGGTGTCCTTGCGGATTTTCCACAGCAGGCTGTAGACCGCCGGGTCTTCGCTGAAATCGACCTTCTGTTCCAGTGGGAAGTGGGCGATGGACGCCATGATCCGGGCCAGCTGTTCGTGCAGCAGGCTCTGGCTGGCGGCGCGCGACTCGATCAGCAGGGCGCAGGCGTTGGTCGACAGGCCCTTCACCCATTCGGGCATGCCAGGCTTGTTTTCCACCGAGCGCAGGCTGCGACGGTCCAGCAGTTCCACCGCTGACACTGGCTGGCTCTTCAGCAGGGTCACGGCGTTGCAGCAGCTTTCAACGTCGGGGAAGACGATCAGCGCGCTGGCCTTGTGCGGGTGGTCGGGCACGGTGTCGTAGGTCACCGCACTGATGAAGCCGAGGGTGCCTTCGGAGCCCACCAGCAGGTGGCTGAGGATATCCAGTGGTTCGTCGAAATCCACCAGGGCGTTGAGCGAAAGGCCGGTGGTGTTCTTCAACCGGTACTTGTGGCGGATCTTCGCGGCCAGCTCGGTATTGGCGCGGGTCCTGCGGCCCAGCTCGGCCAACTCGGCCAGCAGCGGGCCTTGGCTCTGGCGGAAGGCGGCAACGCTGGCAGCGTCTTCGGTGTCCAACAGCGTGCCGTCGGCCAGTACCAGACGCAGACCAGCAAGGGTGTGGTAGCTGTTCTGGGCGGTGCCACAGCACATGCCGCTGGCGTTGTTGGCGACGATGCCACCAATCTTGCAGGCGTTGATAGACGCCGGGTCGGGGCCGATCTTGCGACCGAAGGGGGCCAGCCAGGCATTGGCCTGGGCGCCGATCACGCCGGGCTGCAGACGGATCTGTGCGCCGTGCTGGCGGATATCGCGGCCGTTCCAGTTATCACCCAGAACCAGCAGCACCGAGTCGGTGATCGCCTGACCAGAGAGGCTGGTACCTGCAGCGCGGAAGGTCACCGGGACCAGTTCTGCATGGGCGGCCTTGAGCAGGGCGACGACTTCCGCCTCGCTCTCGACGCGGATCACCAGCTTGGGGATCAGCCGGTAGAAGCTGGCATCGGTACCGAAGGCCAGCGTAGAAAGCGGGTCGTCGAAGCGACGCTCGCAAGGGATCAGGCGTTCGACGGTGTTGAGGAAAGGAATCGGCAGGCTCATGCGGTGTCCCGTCTATTGTTGCGGGCCGCGGTGGGCCCGCCGGGTTGTGTCGACCGGTCAGCGACCGAGTTCGCGTACCAGCGAGTCGGCGCTGATCTCGCCAATGGACTTGGCGCCGGTGAGCACCATGGCCACGCGCATTTCTTTCTCGATCAAGTCCAGCAGGTTGCACACGCCTGCGCCACCGGCGGCGGCCAAGGCATAGACGAAGGCGCGACCGAGCATCACGGTGTCGGCGCCGAGCGCGAGCATGCGCACTACATCCAGGCCGGTGCGGATGCCGGAGTCGGCGAGGATCTTCAGTTCGCCCTTCACGGCGTCGGCAATGGCTGGCAGTGCGCGGGCGCTGGAGAGCACGCCGTCGAGTTGGCGGCCGCCGTGGTTGGAGACGACGATGCCGTCGGCGCCAAACTTCACCGCATCCTTGGCGTCTTCCGGGTCGAGGATGCCTTTGATCACCATCGGACCTTCCCAGAAGTCACGGATCCATTCCAGATCCTTCCAGGAAATCGATGGATCGAAGTTGGCTCCCAGCCAGCCGATGTAGTCCGCCAGTCCAGTCGGGTTGCCACGGTAGGTGGAGATATTGCCCAGGTCGTGAGGTTTGCCGAGCAGGCCGACGTCCCAGGCCCAGGCCGGGTGGGTCATGGCTTGCAGTACACGGCGCATCGCCGCGTTGGGCCCGCTCATGCCGGAATGGGCGTCGCGGTAGCGGGCGCCGGGCACCGGCATGTCGACGGTGAATACCAGGGTGGTCACGCCGGCGGCCTTGGCCCGTTCCAGGGCGTTCTTCATGAAGCCGCGGTCTTTCAGCACATAGAGCTGGAACCACATGGGCCGGTTGATGGCCGGTGCCACTTCTTCGATCGGGCAGACCGAAACGGTGGAAAGCGTGAAGGGAATGCCTTTGGCTGCGGCCGCCTTTGCCGCCTGCACCTCGCCCCGGCGGGCGTACATGCCAGTCAGGCCGACCGGGGCCAGCGCTACGGGCATGGACAGGGTCTCATCGAACAGCTTGGTCTCCAGGCTCAGCTCGGACATGTTCCTGAGCACGCGCTGGCGCAGGGCGATGCTGGCCAGGTCTTCGACGTTGCGGCGCAGTGTGTATTCGGCATAGGCGCCGCCGTCGATGTAGTGGAACAGGAAGGGCGGAAGCTTACGCTGGGCGGCGGCGCGGTAGTCGGTGGAGGCAGAGATGATCATTTGGAGGATTACCCGGTTTTTCTGTTGGCGGAGGCCCCGGCTGGGCCGGGGCTCCGTCAGGCTTGTGCTCAGCGGGCGACCAAGGGGTCGCTGACGCCCAGCGCGTAGATCGCTACGAGTGCAATCAGGCCAGTGAACAAGACGTAGTAGAGCGTCGGCCAGACAGTCTTGCGCAGGGTGGTGCCCTCGCGGCCGAGCAGTCCGACGGTAGCAGAGGCAGCAACCACATTATGGATGGCCACCATGTTGCCGGCAGCGGCGCCAATGGCCTGTACGGCCACAATCAGTGCCCCGGAGATGCCCAGGCTTTGCGCCACGCCGAACTGGAACTGGCTCAGCATCATGTTGCTCACCGTGTTGGAGCCGGCGATGAAGGCACCCATGGCCCCAACGCTGGGTGCCAACAGGGGATAGACGCTGCCGACGCTGTCGGCGACGTAGCGGGCCATGGTGATGGGCATGCTGGCCAGTTCAGCAGCGTTGACGCCCGAGTTGATCAAGATGCGTACCATGGGCACGGTGAACAGCAGGACGAACCCCGCCCCGAGCAGCACGCTGCAGGATTCTTTCACCGCTGCAGCCAGCTCCCGCGCACGCATGCCGTGGAGGAAAAACGTGACGATCACCACGGCGATCAGGATGCCACCTGGGAGATACAGCGGCATGAAATCTGCCTTAATGCCGGATTCACCCAGCAGGTCCGGGAGGACCAGGGCGACGGACTTGAGCGCCGTACCAACCTCGGGGAACACACGGCTGACGACCAGCAGGGCGCCGACCAGTACATAGGGCAGCCAGGCGCGCAACGTGCTCATCGGACGTGCGGTCAGGCTGTCGAGCTTCATCTCTACACTGCCGAGCCACTCGTTCGGCCATTCGCTGGCCGGGGCAAAGTCCCAGCTCCTTTTCGGAACCAGGAAGCCCGCGCGAGCTGCGGTGGTGACGATGGCCAGGCCTACCAGGCCGCCCAGCAGGGAGGGGAACTCCGGGCCGAGGAACACACCAGTAGCGGCATAGGGCAGGGTAAAGGCCAGGCCGGCGAAGAGTGCAAAGGGCAGCACTTCGAAGCCGGCCTTCCAGCTTTTCTCACGGCCGAAGAAGCGGGTCAGCATCAGCACCATGATCAGCGGCATTACCGTGCCGACGGTGGCATGGATCAGTGCCACCTGGCTTGTGATGAGCTGCAAAAAGGCGTCCCAGGTGGAGCCATGCTGGACCAGTTGGGCACCGATGGTGGCGGTATCCAGGCCGCTGTTCACGCCGATGACGATGGGGGTGCCGACTGCACCGAAGGAGACGGGCGTGCTTTGTACCAGCATGCCGAGGATTACCGCGGCCAGGGCGGGAAAGCCGATGGCGACCAGCAACGGAGCGGCAATGGCGGCAGGAGTACCGAAACCGGAGGCGCCTTCGATGAAGCAGCCGAACAGCCAGGCGATGATGATGGCCTGGATTCGCCGGTCAGGGCTGATGGTGGCGAAACCGGTGCGAATCGCTGTGATGCCACCCGAGTGCTTGAGGGTGTTCAGCAGCAGAATGGCGCCAAAAATAATCCACAGCACTCCGCCGGTAATGACCAGGCCCTGCACAGTGGAGGCCAGCACGCGGTTGAAGCTCATGTCCCACGCGGTCAACGCGATACCCGCGGTCAGTAGGTAAACCAGGGGCATGGCGCGCTTGGCCGGCCAGCGCAGGCCGATCAGCAGGATGGCTGCCAGGAGGATGGGAGAGAAGGCAAGGAACGCAAGCAGTCCGTTCGACATGTCGAGTCTCCGCTCAGCACTGCGCGTGGCGCGGCGGGTGGCAAGGGCGGGTGCAATCGGGCATGGCGTGGGTGAGAGGGTGCGGCATGCTGAAAACCTCGGCTCGTTCTTGGAATTGTTAGGAGTTATTTTTGTAAAGTGGTAAGACCAATTTACAAGGCTGCGGTGAAAGAGTAAGAGCCGTACGTTCGTGATGTCAATTTTCAACCTTGCGACTTTGGTCGAGCAGGGCGAGGTTGCTGCGTCTGGACAGTGGGGATAGGCTTGCCTCCAGTGCCGGTTGCAGAGCTGGTTGGATGGTCAAACCAATAAGAGGTGAAAGATGGAGGTGGGGCAGGTGCGGCAGCGCCGTTTGTCGGATGACATCGTCGACCAACTGGGTGCCATGATCCTCGAGGGGACGCTCAAGGCCGGTGAGCGTCTGCCCGCAGAGCGAGCGTTGGCCGAGCAATTCGGCGTTTCACGCCCGTCATTGCGAGAAGCCATCCAGAAGCTTGTGGCCAAGGGACTGCTGGTCAGTCGTCAGGGGGGCGGAACCTTCGTGGCCTCTGGGCTCGGTTCGACGTTCAGTGATCCGCTGCTGCAGTTGCTGGAAAACAATCCGGACGCGCAAAGGGACCTGCTGGAGTTCCGCCACACCCTGGAGGGCTCATGCGCCTTCTACGCCGCGCAGCGCGCCACGTCGGTCGACCATGAGCGGCTGAAAGCCGCTTTCGATACGCTGCAGGCCTGTTACGCCCCCGACAGCAAGGCCAGTCGGGAGGAAGAGGGGGCCGCCGATGCGCGTTTCCACCTGGCGATTGCCGAAGCCAGCCACAATGCCGTACTGCTGCACACCATTCGAGGGTTGTTCGACCTGCTCAAGCACAACGTCGTGACCAACATCGGCGGGATGTACCTGCAAAGGGGCGAGACTCGCGAGATGCTGACCAAGCAGCACCTCGCGCTTTACGAGGCGATCATCGAGCGGCGCGCCGAGGAAGCGCGGGAGATTTCCCATCTGCATATTCAATACGTGCAGGAGGTGCTGGAGGAGAGTCAGCTCGAGGTACAGCGGCTGGCGCGTTCACAGCGACGGCAGGGCATCTGAGGCAAGCAAAGAAACGCCGGGCATTGCCCGGCGCTTCTTGGGGGGCTTATTCCTTGCCCTTGGTGCGCATGGCTCGCGCAATTTCGCGGTCGGAGTCGCGCTCCTTCTCCGTGGCGCGCTTGTCGAATTCCTTCTTGCCCTTGGCCAGGGCGATCTCGCACTTGATCAGGTGCTTCTTCCAGTAGATCGACAGCGCCACGCAGGCATAGCCCTTCTGTTGCACCGCGCCGAACAGCTTGCCCAACTCGCGTTTGTGCAGCAGCAGCTTGCGGGTACGCACTGGGTCGGCAATCACGTGAGTGCTCGCCGTCTTCAGTGGGGTGATGTGGCTGCCGAGCAGCCAGGCTTCGCCGTCCTTGAGGAGCACATAGCTGTCCACCAGCTGTGCTTTTCCGGCGCGCAGACTTTTCACTTCCCAGCCGGCGAGAGCCAGCCCGGCTTCGAATTTCTGTTCGATGGAATAGTCGTGCAGCGCCTTCTTGTTGAGGGCGATGGTGCCTTCCGGATGTTTCTTTTGCTTAGCCATAGGCGGCGCATTATAGGGAGTCGCAGACGGCGCGGCTACGGCGGCGTAGGCTTGAGCGATACTGGCGAATCCCTGACAATGCGGCACTTTTTTGACCGGTCCGGCCCGACGCATCCTTACGCTGCGCGGCTCGGAACCTTGTTCGAGGCCAAGATGACAACGCATATCCAGCGCTCCGCCCTGTTGCCGTTTCCTGCGAAGGCGCTCTACGACCTGGTCAACGATGTGGCGCGCTACCCGGAGTTCCTGCCCTGGTGCTCGTCTGCGACCGTGATGGAGGTGAGCGAGATCCATATGCTCGCCAGTCTCGAAGTCGCCAAGGGCAGCCTCAGCCAGCGCTTCGTCACCCGAAACAAGCTGGACAACGGGCAGGCCATCGAGATGAATCTGGAGGAAGGCCCTTTCACTCAGTTGCACGGTGTCTGGCACTTCAAGGCGCTTGGGGACAAGGCGTGCAAGATCAGTCTGGATCTGCGTTTTGATTACGCCGGCCCGATCATCAAGGCCACCTTGGGGCCGCTGTTCAATCAGGCCGCCAACACCTTAGTGGACGCGTTCTGCCAGCGGGCGAAGCAGCTTTATGGCTGATGTGATCCAGGTCGAGGTGGTCTATGCGCTGGCGGGCTGTCAGCATTTGCTGCGCCTGGCCTTTCCGCGCGGCATCAGTGCTCGCGATGCGGTCATGCGCTCGGGGATGGCGCTGCATTTTCCCGAGCTGGACCTGGCCAGCTGTCCGCTCGGTATCTTCGGCAAGGCGCTGCCCAAGCCGGAGGAGCGTCTGTTGGATGAGGGGGATCGGGTGGAGATCTACCGGCCTCTGATTGCGGACCCCAAAGAGGTGCGCAAACAGCGTGCGGCGAAGGCCGCCCAGGTTCGTGCAGGTGAGCGGGACGCCTGAGTCCCGCCCATGAAAAAGCCCGGGACCAGCCCGGGCTTTTTGTTGCCACAGGTTATTGCGGCGAGGTTTCCAGCGGTTCCGGAATCGGGACCGGCACAGGTTCTGCGCTATCCACTTCTTTCTGGATTTTCTCCAGCAGGGAGCCAGGTGCTGCCGGCTCTTCGGCCTCGGGCTGCGCTTGCTGCTCAGGTTTGGCCGAGGTGGTCGTGGTAGAGCTTTCGCCGCCGAGAATCGCTTCATCACGGCTCACGCCGGGCATGAAGTCGCCGGCCAGGCCGATCAATTGGTCGTTGCTGTCGAACGCCAGGCTGACGCGTTCCTGGAAGCGTTGGCCGCCACCCGGCTGGATGCTGTAGAGGTAATCCCAGCGCTTGGCGTGGAACGTGTCGGTGATCAGGGGGTTGCCCATGATAAACCTCACTTGACGCCGGGTCATTCCGGGCTTCAACTGGTCTATCATGTCCTGCGTAACGACGTTGCCCTGCTGGATGTCGATTTTGTAGACCCCGGGGAACGAGCAACCGGCGAGTGCGAGCAAGCCTGCGAAGGAGAGGCTGGTCAGCAGGAGCTTGGTGTTTTGCATCGGTGGGAGACTTCCACTATCTTGGACGGGCATCAAAAGTCCCGATCATACCTGCATTAAGGGAAGCTGCGAAAGCTGCATTCCTCGAGAAAGCTGACCATGGTTGAAAACAACGAACTGCGTAAAGCCGGCCTGAAGGTGACCTTGCCTCGGGTCAAGATCCTCCAGATGCTCGACTCCACCGAGCAACGCCACATGAGCGCGGAGGATGTTTACAAGGCCCTGATGGAGGCTGGCGAAGACGTCGGCCTGGCCACTGTCTACCGGGTTCTGACCCAGTTCGAGGCAGCGGGTTTGGTAGTGCGCCACAACTTCGACGGCGGTCATGCGGTGTTCGAGCTGGCTGACAGCGGCCACCACGACCATATGGTGTGCGTCGATAGCGGCGAAGTGATCGAGTTCTTCGATCCGGAGATCGAGAAGCGCCAGAAGGAGATCGTCAAGGAGCGTGGCTTCGAGTTGGTCGACCACAATCTGGTGCTCTACGTGCGCAAGAAGAAGTAAGCACTTCGCGCACAAAAAAGGCGATCTTCGGGTCGCCTTTTTCGTTTCGGGGATCAGCCCTGAGCGCTGGTCACCATCTTTCTCGCGTGGGCCAGGGACTCCTCGGTGAGGTCGACGCCGCCCAGCATGCGGGCGATCTCTTCGATGCGCGGTGCTTCCTGGAGCTTGGCCACCGCCGTGCGGGTTTCCTGGGTGCCGCGTTCCTTGTGTACGAAGAGGTGGTGATGCCCCTGGGCGGCCACCTGCGGCAAATGGGTAACAGTGAGTACCTGGCCGCGCTCACCCAGCCGGCGCAGCAGTTGGCCCACCACTTCGGCTGTTGGGCCGCCGATGCCCACGTCCACTTCGTCGAAGACCAGGGTGGGCACTCGTGAAGTCTGCGCAGTGATTACCTGGATGGCCAGGCTGATGCGGGACAGCTCGCCGCCCGAGGCGACCTTGGCCAGTGCCTTTAGTGGCTGGCCGGGGTTGGCGCTGACCAGGAACTCCACCTGCTCCAGGCCATATTGTTGAGGTTCTTCGACCTGGCTGGAATGCAGCTGGATGTTGAAGCGTCCGCCCGGCATGCCCAGGCGCTGCATTTCGGTTTCCACTGCGCCTGCCAGGCGGCCGGCCGCCTCGCCGCGCAGCCTGCTCAGTTCCGCGGCTTTCTCTTGGTAGTGACGTGCGTAGGCGGCCAGTTCCTCGGCCAGGCGTTCAGCGGCTTCGTCGTCGGCATTGAGGGCTTCCAGTTCGTCCAGCAGCTTCTGCTGCAGCTCGGCCAACTCGCCCGGCTGTACCCGGTGTTTGCGCGCCAGGGTGTAGATGGTGTCGAGCCGCTCTTCCAGTGCCTGCTGGCGCTCAGGGTCGGCGTCGAAGTGATCGAGAAAGCGGTTCAGTTCGCCCATGGCTTCCTCGACCTGGATCTGCGCGCTGGACAGCAGGTTGACCGCTTCGGCCAGGGCGCCCGGCTGAGCCTGGAAGGCAGTGAGGCGGTTGAGGCTGGCGGTCAGCGCACTGAGCACGTTGCCGGCATCGCTCTCGCTGCATATGTCAGTTACCTGCCGGCAGGCAGCCAGCAGGCTTTCAGCGTTGGTCAGGTTCTTGTGCTCCTGCTCCAGCTGGTCCAGCTCGTTCTCGCCCAGGGCAAGGTTTTCCAGTTCGTCCAGTTGGTAGCTGAGCAGTTGGTGGCGGGCGCGCTGCTCGTCGCCGGCGCGGGACAGGCGTTCCAGCTCCTGGCGGGTTTGCCGCCAGCGCTGGGCGGCTAGCTGCACCTGGCGAGCCAGGTCGCTTGCGCTGGCGAACTCGTCCAGCAGGCGACGATGGGTGTCGGCTTTGAGCAGGGACTGGTGTTCGTGCTGGCCATGGATATCGATGAGGAGCTCGCCGAGGCTCTTCAGGTCGCCGAGCGGGCAAGGGGAGCCGTTGATATAGGCGCGTGAACGACCCTCGGCTGTGATCACACGGCGCAAGATACAGGGGCCGTCCTGCTCGAGGTCGCGTTCATCCAGCCAGTCGCGGGCTTCGGCAATGTTGCTGACATCGAAGCTGGCGAGGATGTCCGCCTTGTCGGCGCCGGGGCGCACCACGCCGCTGTCGGCGCGATCACCCAGGGTCAGGCCCAGCGCATCGAGCATGATCGACTTGCCGGCACCGGTTTCGCCGGTGATCACGGACATGCCGCCCTCGAGCTCCAGGTCCAGGTGCTCGACGATGGCGTAGTTATGGATCGACAGATGTACCAGCATGGTGCGACTCCCGCGCTGAGGTGGCTGTGTATTTATACAGTGTTTGTTTTCTGGCTGACAATTGCCTCTCCCCCTTGAACCGACAAATTGCGGCCCCATATAGGCGGACATATCAGCGGGTCTTTACCCGCAGCTGTCTTGTATGAGGAGGAAGGCATGGCCGACGAACAGACCCTGGATAACCAGACCCCCGAAGCGAATCCCGCTGCCGAAACCGCATCCGGTGACGATCTCGCCACCCGCGTACAGGTGCTGGAAGAGCAACTGGCTGCGGCCCAGGATCAGTCGCTGCGTGTTGCTGCTGAGCTGCAGAACATCCGCCGCCGCGCCGAGCAGGACGTAGAGAAGGCGCACAAGTTCGCCTTGGAGAAATTCGCCAACGACCTGCTACCGGTTGTCGACAGCCTCGAGCGCGGCCTGGAATTGACCAGTGCCTCCGATGACTCGATCAAGCCGGTGCGCGAGGGCATGGAACTGACCCTGAAGCTGTTCCACGACACGCTCAAGCGCTACCAGCTGGAAGCTGTCGATCCGCATGGTGCGCCCTTCAATCCTGAGCACCACCAGGCCATGGCCATGGAAGAAAGCACCCATGTCGAACCTGGCAGCGTGCTGAAGGTGTTCCAGAAGGGCTACCTGCTCAACGGCCGTCTGCTGCGTCCCGCCATGGTGGTGGTCAGCAAGGCGCCGAGTGCGACGCCGCCGTCGATTGACGAGCAGGCTTGAAATCCGGGCTCGGGCCCCCATTTGTTAGATCAAGCGTTTATGTGCTGCCGCAGTCCGTGAAGAACGAGGCTGCGGAGAATCCAAAGTTTCGGGAGAGAAAATATGGGCAAAATCATTGGTATCGACCTGGGGACCACCAACTCCTGCGTGGCCATCCTGGAGAACGGCAGCGTCAAGGTGATCGAGAACGCCGAGGGCGCTCGCACCACGCCGTCCATCATCGCCTACACCAACGACGGCGAAACCTTGGTTGGTCAGTCCGCCAAGCGTCAAGCGGTTACCAACCCGCAGAACACCCTGTACGCAGTGAAGCGTCTGATCGGTCGCCGCTTCGACGAAGACGTCGTGCAGAAAGACATCAAGATGGTTCCCTACAAGATCGCCAAGGCCGATAACGGTGACGCCTGGGTTGAGGTAAAGGGCCAGAAGATGGCGCCGCCGCAGATTTCCGCGGAGGTGCTGAAAAAGATGAAGAAGACGGCCGAAGACTACCTCGGCGAGCCGGTGACCGAAGCGGTGATCACCGTTCCGGCCTACTTCAACGACAGCCAGCGCCAGGCGACCAAAGACGCCGGTCGCATCGCCGGTCTGGACGTCAAACGCATCATCAACGAACCCACCGCGGCCGCACTGGCTTACGGCATGGATAAGGCCAAGGGCGACCATACCGTGATCGTCTACGACCTGGGTGGCGGCACCTTTGACGTGTCGGTGATCGAGATCGCCGAAGTCGATGGCGAGCACCAGTTCGAAGTGCTGGCCACCAACGGTGACACCTTCCTCGGTGGTGAAGACTTCGACCTGCGTCTGATCGACTACCTCGTCGACGAGTTCAAGAAAGAGTCCGGCATGGACCTGAAGGGCGATCCCCTGGCCATGCAGCGTCTGAAGGAAGCCGCCGAGAAGGCCAAGATCGAGCTGTCCTCCGCTCAGCAGACCGACGTCAACCTGCCGTACATCACTGCAGACCAGACCGGTCCGAAGCACCTGAACGTGAAGATTTCCCGCGCCAAGCTGGAATCCCTTGTGGAAGACCTGGTTGCTCGTACCATCGAGCCTTGCCGCATCGCCCTGAAGGACGCCGGCCTGGACGTATCCGACATCCAGGAAGTAATCCTGGTTGGTGGCCAGACCCGTATGCCGCTGGTGCAGAAGCAAGTCGCTGACTTCTTCGGCAAGGAGCCGCGCAAGGACGTGAATCCGGACGAAGCCGTTGCCATTGGTGCTGCTATCCAGGGCGCCGTACTGGCCGGTGACGTGAAGGACGTGCTGCTGCTCGACGTATCCCCGCTGACCCTGGGTATCGAAACCCTGGGTGGCGTGATGACCGCGCTGATCGAGAAGAACACCACCATCCCGACCAAGAAGTCGCAGGTGTTCTCCACTGCTGACGACAACCAGTCCGCCGTGACCATTCATGTGCTGCAGGGTGAGCGCAAGCAGGCTGGTCAGAACAAGTCCCTGGGCAAGTTCGACCTGGCCGAGATCCCACCGGCTCCGCGTGGCGTGCCGCAGATCGAAGTGACCTTCGACATCGACGCCAACGGTATCCTGCACGTGTCCGCCAAAGACAAGGCTACCGGCAAGCAGCAGTCCATCGTGATCAAGGCCAACTCCGGCCTGTCCGAGGAGGAAATCCAGCAGATGGTGCGTGACGCCGAGGCCAATGCCGAGGAAGACCGCAAGTTCGAAGAGCTGGCTGCTGCTCGTAACCAGGGCGACGCGTTGGTCCATGCCACTCGCAAGATGATCACCGAGGCTGGCGACAAGGCCACCGCCGAGGAGAAGGCTGCCATCGAGAAAGCGCTGGGCGAGCTGGAAGTGGCCGTGAAGGGCGATGATAAGGCTGAGATCGAAGCCAAGATGAACGCCCTGTCCCAGGTTTCCACCCCGCTGGCACAGAAGATGTACGCCGAGCAGCCCCAGGCGGGCGAGCAGCCGCAAGCCTCTACTGCGGACAAGGCTGGCGACGATGCCGTCGACGCCGAGTTCGAAGAGGTCAAGGAAAACAAGTAAGTGTCACGCTTGCTTCCGCTCCAGCGTGCGGGGCTAGTCGCCCCGTACGCCTGATCCGCCACGCGGGAGCTTGCTCCCGCGTTGGTGTGTCTGGGGCTGGTGAATTTGAGAGTGCAGGAAACCTATGGCTAAACGTGACTTTTACGAGATCCTCGGTGTCGAGCGTGGCGCCAGCGAGGCCGACCTGAAGAAGGCCTATCGCCGTCTCGCGATGAAATACCACCCGGACCGCAACCCGGGCGACAAGGCTGCGGAAGAACAGTTCAAGGAGGCCAACGAGGCCTACGAGATCCTCTCTGATGCCAGCAAGCGTGCTGCGTACGACCAGTACGGCCACGCCGGCGTCGACCCGCAGATGGGGGCAGGCGCTGGCGCCGGCTTCGGCGGCGCCAGCTTCTCCGATATCTTCGGTGACGTGTTCAGCGATTTCTTCGGTGGTCAGCGTGGCGGTCAGCGTGGTGGTCCGCAACGCGGCAGCGACCTGCGCTACACCCTGGAACTCGACCTGGAAGAAGCGGTGCGCGGGACTACCGTGACCATTCGTGTGCCGACCCTGGTCAACTGCAAGACCTGTGAAGGCTCGGGTGCCAAAAAGGGCACCAGCCCTGTCACTTGCACCACCTGTGGCGGTATAGGCCAGGTGCGCATGCAGCAGGGCTTCTTCTCGGTCCAGCAGACCTGCCCGCGCTGCCACGGCAGTGGCAAGATGATCAGCGACCCCTGCGGCAGCTGCCACGGCCAGGGGCGCGTGGAGGAGCACAAGACCCTGTCGGTGAAGGTGCCGGCTGGTGTCGATACCGGCGACCGCATCCGCCTCTCCGGCGAAGGCGAGGCCGGTGCGCTGGGTGGTCCGGCTGGTGACCTCTATGTGGTGGTCAACGTACGCGAGCACCCGATCTTCCAGCGCGACGGCAAGCACCTCTACTGTGAAGTGCCGATCAGCTTCGCGGATGCGGCCCTGGGCGGCGAGCTCGAAGTGCCGACCCTTGATGGTCGGGTCAAGTTGAAGATTCCGGAAGCGACCCAGACCGGGAAGTTGTTCCGGCTGCGTGGCAAGGGCGTCGCCCCGGTGCGTGGCGGCGGTGCCGGCGACCTGATGTGCCGGGTTGTGGTGGAAACGCCGGTCAATCTGGACAAGCGCCAGCGCGAGTTGCTCGATGAGTTTCGCAAGACGCTACAGAGCGACGGCTCCCATTCGCCCAAGGCCAGCAGTTGGTTCGAGGGAATGAAGCGCTTTTTCGGCGATCTTTAAACGACGAGCTGGAAGGGGCAGCGAAGTGCTTCAGGCTTTCCATGCCGCCTTCCAGCTCCAGGCTTACAGCTTGGAGCTTTTTTATGCGACGTATTGCTGTGGTGGGCGCCGCCGGGCGCATGGGCAAGAACCTGATCGAGGCAGTGCAGCAGGCGCAGGGCGCTGGTCTGACCGCCGCCATTGACCGTCCGGATAGCACCTTGGTCGGCGCCGATGCTGGTGAGTTGGCTGCGCTGGGCCGAATTGGCGTGCCGCTGTCGGGCGATCTGGCCAAGGTTGTCGATGATTTCGATGTGCTCATCGATTTCACTCACCCATCCGTGACCCTCAAGAACCTGGAAGTCTGCCGTCAGGCGGGCAAGGCCATGGTGATCGGCACTACCGGTTTTTCCGCTGAGGAAAAGGCCTTGCTGGCGACTGTCGCCAAGGAAATCCCGATCGTCTTCGCCGCCAACTTCAGTGTCGGCGTGAATCTTTGCCTCAAGCTGCTGGATACCGCGGCCCGCGTGCTGGGTGATGAGGTGGATATCGAGATCATCGAGGCTCATCACCGCCACAAGGTCGACGCGCCGTCCGGTACCGCGCTGCGTATGGGTGAAGTGGTGGCTGATGCGCTCGGCCGCGACCTGTCCAGGGTGGCCGTCTACGGTCGCGAAGGCCAGACCGGCGCCCGCGCTCGCGAGACCATCGGCTTTGCCACCGTGCGTGCTGGCGACGTGGTGGGTGACCACACGGTGCTGTTCGCTGCGGACGGCGAGCGCGTTGAGATTACCCACAAGGCTTCCAGTCGTATGACCTTCGCTCGCGGCGCTGTGCGTGCAGCGCTATGGCTGGAGGGGCAGGAAGCGAATCTGTACGACATGCAGGACGTGCTGGGATTGCGCTGAGTCGTAATTCGGGATGTCTTTCGGGTGGACCGAAATGACGCATTCCTGTAAACTGCAGCTTTAGTGTGTCCACTAAAAGTTACGCAGAAATGGCTCAGATAAAAAAGCGGGGTGACGGTATCAACGTCATCCCGCTTTTTTACAACCTGCGTTTGCTTCAGCCTTGATCTACGGGAGGTCTTCTTGACTAAGCCAGCCATACTCGCGCTTGCCGACGGCAGCATTTTTCGCGGCGACGCCATTGGGGCCGATGGCCACACCATCGGTGAGGTAGTGTTCAACACTGCCATGACCGGCTATCAGGAAATCCTTACCGATCCTTCCTATGCCCAGCAAATCGTTACCCTGACCTATCCGCACATCGGCAACACCGGCACCACGCCGGAAGACGCCGAAGCCAATCGCGTATGGGCCGCCGGCCTGATCATTCGCGACCTGCCGCTGTTGGCCAGCAATTGGCGTAACAAGCAGTCGCTGCCGGATTACCTGAAAGAGAACGGCACCGTTGCCATTGCCGGCATCGATACCCGCCGCCTGACCCGCATTCTGCGTGAAAAGGGCTCCCAGAATGGCTGCATCCTCGTCGGTGACGACGCCACTGAGGAGAAAGCACTGGAGCTGGCGCGCAGTTTCCCCGGCCTGAAAGGCATGGACCTTGCCAAGGTGGTGTCCTGCGAAGAGCGTTACGAGTGGCGTTCCAGCGTATGGAACCTGGAAACCGACAGCCATCCGGAAATCGCTGACAGCGAGCTGCCCTACCACGTGGTGGCCTATGACTTCGGCGTGAAGCTGAACATCCTGCGCATGCTGGTCGCTCGCGGCTGCCGCCTGACGGTAGTGCCGGCGCAGACTACGGCAAGCGAAGTGCTGGCGCTGAATCCGGACGGCGTCTTCCTCTCTAACGGCCCCGGTGACCCCGAGCCGTGCGATTACGCCATCCAGGCCATCCGCGAATTCCTCGATACCGAGATCCCGGTCTTCGGCATTTGCCTTGGCCACCAGTTGCTGGCCCTGGCCTCCGGCGCCAAGACCGTGAAAATGGGCCATGGCCACCATGGTGCCAACCACCCGGTGCAGGACCTGGATTCCAGCGTGGTGATGATCACCAGCCAGAACCACGGTTTCGCTGTGGATGAGTCGACCCTGCCGGCCAACCTGCGTGCCACCCACAAGTCGTTGTTCGACGGTACTCTGCAGGGCATCGAGCGTACCGACAAGGTCGCCTTCAGCTTCCAGGGGCACCCGGAAGCCAGCCCTGGTCCGCACGACGTGGCGCCGCTGTTCGACCGCTTCATCGCGGCCATGGCCGCGCGTCGCTGAGACCGCTGAAGAAGCTTGCGAAGATGATGCCGACCCTGGGAATCACTGACCTCTGGACCTACGTTCTGGGCGCGCTGTTCATCGTCCTGCTGCCGGGGCCGAACTCGCTGTTCGTGCTCGCCACCGCCGCCCAGCGCGGCGTGGGCGCCGGCTACAGGGCTGCCAGCGCGGTGTTCCTGGGCGATGCGATCCTGATGCTGCTGTCGGCACTGGGGATCGCCTCGCTGCTCAAGGCCGAGCCGATGTTGTTCCTCGGCCTGAAGTACGTCGGCGCGGCCTACTTGTTCTATCTGGGTGTCGGGATGCTGCGGGGTGGCTGGCAGAAGTTGCGCCAGCCGGTCGAGCAAGCCGTTCCAGTGAAGGACCTAGACGTCAATCAGCCGTTCCGTAAGGCGCTGCTGCTGAGTCTGTCCAATCCCAAGGCGATCCTCTTCTTCGTGTCCTTTTTCATCCAGTTCGTCGACCCGGGATACGCCTACCCCGGAGTGTCGTTCCTGGTACTGGGTGTGATCCTCGAAGTCATCAGCGCCCTTTACCTGAGTTTCCTGATTTTTTCCGGTGTGCGTCTGGCGGCCTGGTTCCGCCAGCGGCAACGGTTGGCTGCCGGCGCCTCAAGCGGCGTCGGCGCCCTGTTCGTCGGCTTTGGCGTGAAGCTGGCTACCGCAACCCTGTCCTGATTATTGCAACGAGAGTCCCATGCCCAAGCGTACAGACATCAAGAGCATCCTGATCCTCGGTGCCGGCCCCATCGTGATCGGCCAGGCCTGCGAGTTCGACTACTCCGGCGCTCAGGCCTGCAAGGCCCTGAAGGAAGAAGGCTTCCGCGTCATCCTGGTGAACTCCAACCCGGCCACCATCATGACTGACCCGGCCATGGCCGATGCCACCTACATCGAACCGATCAAGTGGGCGACAGTCGCCAAGATCATCGAGAAGGAGCGTCCTGACGCCCTGCTGCCCACCATGGGGGGTCAGACCGCATTGAACTGCGCCCTCGACCTGGAGCGTCACGGCGTGCTGGCGAAGTTCGGTGTGGAAATGATCGGCGCCAACGCCGACACCATTGACAAGGCCGAAGACCGCTCGCGCTTCGACAAGGCCATGAAAGATATCGGTCTGGCCTGCCCGCGCTCCGGCATCGCCCACAGCATGGAAGAGGCCTACGGCGTCCTCGAGCAGGTTGGTTTCCCTTGCATCATTCGTCCGTCCTTCACCATGGGCGGCACTGGCGGCGGTATCGCCTACAACCGTGAAGAGTTTGAAGAAATCTGCGCTCGCGGCCTGGACCTGTCGCCAACCAACGAGTTGCTGATCGACGAATCCCTGATCGGCTGGAAGGAATACGAGATGGAGGTTGTCCGCGACAAGAAGGACAACTGCATCATCGTTTGCGCCATCGAGAACTTCGATCCCATGGGCGTGCACACCGGTGACTCCATCACCGTCGCACCGGCCCAGACCCTGACCGACAAGGAATACCAGATCCTGCGCAACGCCTCGCTGGCGGTGCTGCGTGAGATCGGTGTCGAGACTGGTGGTTCCAACGTGCAGTTCGGTATCTGCCCGGACACCGGTCGTATGGTCGTGATCGAGATGAACCCGCGCGTATCGCGCTCCTCGGCCCTGGCTTCCAAAGCCACCGGCTTCCCGATCGCCAAGATCGCCGCCAAGCTGGCCGTCGGCTACACCCTCGACGAGCTGCAGAACGACATCACCGGCGGTCGTACCCCGGCGTCCTTCGAGCCGGCCATCGACTACGTGGTGACCAAAGTTCCGCGCTTCGCCTTCGAGAAATTCCCGAAGGCCGATGCCCGCCTGACTACCCAGATGAAATCCGTGGGCGAGGTCATGGCCATCGGTCGTACCTTCCAGGAGTCCGTGCAGAAAGCCCTGCGTGGCTTGGAAGTGGGCGTTGCCGGCTTTGATCCCAAGCTGGACCTGAGCGATCCGGAGGCTGAAGGCATCCTCAAGCGCGAGCTGATCGTGCCCGGCGCCGAGCGTATCTGGTACGTCGCTGACGCCTTCCGCGCCGGCAAGACCATCGAGCAAGTGTTCGAGCTGACCAAGATCGACGAGTGGTTCCTTGTACAGATCGAGGACCTGGTCAAGGACGAAGAAAAGGTCAAGACCCTCGGCCTGTCCGGCATCGACGCCGACCTGATGCGCAAGCTCAAGCGCAAAGGCTTCTCCGATTCGCGCCTGGCCAAGCTGCTCGGTGTGACCGAGAAGAATCTGCGCAGCCACCGCCACAAGCTGAAGGTACTGCCGGTATTCAAGCGCGTTGATACCTGCGCTGCAGAATTCGCCACCGACACCGCCTACATGTACTCGACCTACGAGGAAGAGTGCGAAGCCAATCCGTCGACCCGCGACAAGATCATGATTCTCGGCGGCGGTCCCAACCGCATCGGCCAGGGCATCGAGTTCGACTACTGCTGCGTACATGCGGCGCTGGCGATGCGCGAAGACGGCTACGAGACCATCATGGTCAACTGCAACCCGGAAACCGTTTCCACCGACTACGACACGTCCGACCGCCTGTACTTCGAGCCGGTCACCCTTGAAGACGTGCTGGAAATCGTCCGCGTCGAGCAGCCAAAGGGCGTGATCGTCCAGTACGGCGGCCAGACTCCGCTGAAACTCTGCCGCGCACTGGAAGAGGCGGGTGTGCCGATCATCGGTACCAGCCCCGACGCGATCGACCGCGCCGAAGACCGCGAGCGCTTCCAGCAGATGGTGCAGCGCTTGAACCTGCGCCAGCCGGCCAACGCCACTGCGCGCAGTGAAGACGAAGCCCTGGCCCTGTCGAAGGGTATCGGCTACCCGATGGTGGTGCGCCCGTCCTACGTACTGGGCGGTCGCGCGATGGAAATCGTCTACCAGGAAGAGGAGCTCAAGCGCTACATGCGCGAAGCGGTGAAGGTGTCCAACGACAGCCCGGTGCTGCTCGACCGCTTCCTCAATTGCGCTATCGAAGTCGATATCGATGCAGTGTGCGACGGCGAAACCGTGGTGATCGGCGCGATCATGCAGCACATCGAACAGGCTGGCGTACACTCCGGTGACTCCGCCTGCTCGCTGCCGCCGTATTCGTTGCCGCAGCACATCCAGGACGAGATCCGTGATCAGGTCAAGAAAATGGCCCTGGAGCTCGGCGTGGTCGGCCTGATGAACGTGCAGATGGCCGTGCAGGGCGAAGACATCTACGTCATCGAGGTCAACCCGCGCGCGTCCCGTACCGTGCCGTTCGTTTCCAAGTGCATCGGCGAATCGCTGGCCAAGGTCGCTGCCCGCGTAATGGCTGGCAAGAGCCTCAAGGAAATCGGCTTCACCAAGGAAATCATCCCGCCGTTCTTCAGTGTCAAGGAAGCGGTGTTCCCGTTCGCCAAGTTCCCGGGCGTCGACCCGATCCTTGGCCCGGAAATGAAGTCCACCGGTGAGGTTATGGGTGTCGGTGACACCTTCGGCGAAGCCTTCTCCAAGGCCCAGCTGGGTGCCAGCGAGATCCTGCCGAACTCCGGCACCGTGTTCATCAGCGTGCGCGAAGACGACAAGCCGATGGTCACTCAGGTCGCTCGCGATCTGATCGAGCTGGGCTTCGAGGTGGTCGCCACCTCCGGCACCGCCAAGGTGATCGAAGCGGCTGGTCTGCCGGTCCGTCGCGTGAACAAGGTGACGGAGGGCCGTCCTCATGTCGTTGACATGATCAAGAATGATGAGGTTACCCTCATCATCAACACCACTGAGGGGCGTCAGTCCATTGCTGACTCCTACTCGATCCGTCGTAACGCCCTGCAGCACAAGATCTACTGCACCACCACCATCGCGGCTGGTCAGGCGATCTGTGAGGCGCTCAAATTCGGTCCCGAGAAGACCGTGCGTCGCTTGCAGGATCTCCATGCAGGAATCAAGGCATGACCAAATTTCCAATGACCGTCCAGGGCGCTCGTGCCCTGGAAGACGAACTCAAGCATCTGAAGACCGTGCTGCGTCCGCAGATCACCCAGGCTATCGCCGAGGCGCGTGAACTGGGCGACCTGAAGGAAAACGCTGAGTATCATGCCGCCCGCGAACAACAAGGCATGGTCGAAGCGCGCATCCGGGACATCGAGGGGCGTTTGCAGAACGCCCAGGTCATCGACGTCGCAGCGCTGCCGCGCACCGGCAAGGTGATCTTCGGTGTGACCGTGGACATTGCCAACGTCGAAACCGACGAAACCGTGACCTACCAGATCGTCGGCGACGACGAAGCAGACATCAAGCAAGGCAAGCTGTCTGTCAGCTCTCCCATCGCCCGCGCCCTGGTGGGCAAGGAAGAGGGGGACGTGGTGACGGTCAAGACTCCGAGCGGCATCGTCGAGTACGAGATTGTCGAAGTCCGCCACGTTTAAGTCTTCGCCTTTCAGGGCTGGCGCCATCGCCTGGCAGCTGGCCCAGACCTTCTGGGTTGGTGGCCTCTGGCTGCTGCACTTCGTCATGTTGCCGGCGTTGGATCAAATCGGTCTGGCGCCGATGCTGGTGGAGGAGGTGGCTGCCAGTCTACGGCCACTGCTGGTAGCTTTTACTGGCTTCTGTGCCTTGCTTCAGGCTCTGTTGCTCATCCAGCACGCAGGGCTTGCGCGCCTTTGGCGCGATGCGCGTGCGCAGTTGCTGGCCGCGGTGCTGGCACTGGTGGTGGTCTTTCTACTGGTGCGCTTCTGGGCGCCGGAGGCCTTGTACTGGCTGAACTTCAGCTATCTGCTGCTGGCTTTTTGTGGCCTGCTGCTGGTGATCCAGCCTTTGCCAGCAAGGCTGGTGGAAGGCCGGGCGCGCTGAGCGCGCGCCCTTGGCGGAAGACTCAGAGACCGCTGAAGCGGCTGATGTTGGAGAGGTTGCGGTTCGGCTTCGGATTGCGGCGATAGACCAATGCCATCTTGCCGATGATCTGGACCAGCTCGCAGTTGCCGGCGGCGCAGAGTTCATCGATCAGGGCGCGGCGGTCATCACGCTCGATGATGCGGAACTGGACCTTGATCAGTTCGTGATCATTCAGCGCGCGCTCCAGTTCAGCCAGCACACCTTCGGTCAGGCCATTTTCGGCCACCGTCAATACCGGTTTCAGGTGATGACCGATAGATTTGTATTGCTTCTTGTGCTCTGGTGAGAGCGCCATAATCAGACCCCTGCGAAAAAAGGCTGCTAGTTTACCCGAGTGATTCCGGGGCGCACAGCCGAACACGAGGTATCCCGTGGCCAGCTCAAAGACTAGTCGTCGTTGACTGAAAGAATACTTCGACGACCCTTACGTCAAAATGGCGCAGAAGGACGGTTGCCAAGTCACAAGCTGCTCGAGATCCAGGGCGAGGGCCGAACTCGGCGGCCTGGCATGAGCGTAGTCGATCTCGGGGCCGCGCCGGGCGCCTGGGGTCAGGTCATCAGTTGGTATCCGGAAAATGAGTAGCGTTCTCGATGTGACGTTCAATCAGGAGAAACTCACCGAGGATGCCGTCTTCACCCGGGTTCTCGGTGCGATCGGCGAACACCCGGAAGACCTTGTGATTTCCGAATTGGCCCCAATATGAGCGAGGGAAGGACTGCCGACCGGCCGCGTTCCACGTACTTCCGTGAGCTGGCGCTTGACCCGGCGAGGTGCGACTTGCGTTCGAGGGCGTCAAAGTCTCCCAGTGGGAAGGTTTTGTTGCCTGTCACAGGCAAGTGCGGGGTTGTTTGGTAGGGCGTATCTGCGCAAACCGCTTTCGTCGCGTGACTGCTCCCGGGAGCAATACCTGCTCGCGCGCGGCTTCCGTGGGGAATAGACTGCTACGGGGACCGGAGTGATCGGACCCCATCTGCAGGGGTGGATACTGTAGGGAGACCTCAAGGTCTCATAAAGGGTTACAGACGGCGCCTGCCAGGGGCAGGGGTTGTGTAGTAAGTTAGGCCGGTTAACCACCAGCCGTCATGCGGGGTGCGCTCCAGGAAGGGGCCCGTTCCAGAGGGTAGCTAATTGAACGATATGGCAAAAAATCTGATCCTGTGGCTGATCATCGCTGCTGTGCTTGTCACGGTGATGAACAATTTCTCCAGCCCGAGCGAACCGCAGACTCTTAACTACTCGGAATTCATCGAGCAGGTTAAAGAAGGCAAGGTCGAGCGAGTTACCGTTGATGGCTTCGTCATCACCGGCAAGCGCAACGACGGCGAATCATTCAAAACCGTTCGTCCGGCAATTCAGGATGGTGGCCTCATCGGCGACCTGATCGATAACAACGTGATCATCGAAGGCAAGCAGCCTGAGCAGCAGAGCATCTGGACCCAGTTGCTGGTTGCCAGCTTCCCGATTCTGGTGATCATTGCAGTCTTCATGTTCTTCATGCGGCAAATGCAGGGCGGCGGCGGCGGCCGCGGTGGCCCGATGAGCTTCGGCAAGAGCAAGGCGCGCCTGCTTTCTGAAGACCAGGTCAAGACCACCTTTGCTGACGTTGCCGGTTGCGACGAGGCCAAGGAAGAAGTCAGCGAGCTCGTGGAGTTCCTCCGCGATCCGGGCAAGTTCCAGCGCCTGGGTGGCCGTATTCCGCGCGGCGTGCTGATGGTTGGCCCTCCCGGTACCGGTAAGACCCTGCTGGCCAAGGCTATTGCCGGCGAAGCCAAGGTGCCGTTCTTCACTATTTCCGGTTCCGACTTCGTCGAAATGTTCGTTGGTGTGGGCGCGTCCCGTGTTCGCGATATGTTCGACCAGGCCAAGAAGCATGCTCCGTGCATCATCTTCATCGACGAGATCGACGCTGTGGGCCGCCATCGTGGTGCCGGCCTGGGGGGCGGTCACGACGAGCGCGAGCAGACCCTCAACCAGTTGCTAGTTGAGATGGACGGCTTCGAGATGAACGACGGCATCATTGTGATCGCCGCGACTAACCGTCCTGATGTTCTTGATCCGGCGTTGCTGCGTCCGGGACGCTTCGATCGTCAGGTGGTGGTTGGTCTGCCAGATATCCGCGGTCGTGAGCAGATCCTCAAGGTACACATGCGCAAGGTGCCCATGGGGGACGACGTCGATCCGGGCGTGATCGCACGGGGTACCCCCGGCTTCTCCGGCGCTGACCTGGCTAACCTGGTCAACGAAGCGTCCCTGTTTGCCGCCCGCGTCAACAAGCGCCTGGTGGAAATGAAAGAGTTCGAGCTGGCCAAGGACAAAATCATGATGGGCGCTGAGCGCAAATCCATGGTCATGTCCGAGAAAGAAAAGCTCAACACGGCATTCCACGAGGCAGGCCATGCCATCGTCGGTCGTCTGGTGCCTGAGCACGACCCGGTCTACAAGGTCTCGATCATTCCCCGTGGTCGTGCTTTGGGCGTGACCATGTTCCTCCCCGAGGAAGATCGTTACAGCCTGTCCAAGCGTGCGCTGACCAGTCAGATCTGCTCGCTGTTCGGTGGCCGTATCGCCGAAGAGATGACCCTGGGCTTCGATGGTGTCACCACGGGCGCCTCCAACGACATCATGCGCGCCACCCAGATCGCCCGGAACATGGTGACCAAGTGGGGGCTGTCCGAAAAGCTCGGCCCGCTGATGTATGCGGAAGAGGAGGGTGAGGTGTTCCTGGGTCGCAGCGCCGGTGCCCAGCACGCCAATGTATCCGGCGAAACTGCGAAGCTGATTGACCAGGAAGTGCGCCGCATCATCGACGAGTGCTACAGCACTGCGAAGAACCTGCTGACCGAGAATCGTGACAAGCTCGACATGATGGCTGAGGCCTTGATGAAGTACGAGACCATCGATTCCGAGCAGATCGATGACATCATGGCCGGCCGCGTTGCACGCGAGCCAAAGGATTGGCAGGGCGGTTCCGGCACCTCTTCCGGCACGCCAGCTCCTCGCGAAGAAGCCGATCGCCCTGAAACCCCCATTGGTGGGCCGGCTGGCGAACACTAAGGCTTGTAGATGAAGTCAGTGCAGTACCCGACCCGGTTGCCTTGCGGCAGCCGGGTTCTTGATTTGGCCCAGCCGCACGTTATGGGCATCCTGAATGTTACCCCTGACTCCTTTTCTGATGGCGGGCGCTTCAATGCGCGCGAAGCCGCGCTGCGTCACGCCGCGGAGATGGTGGCTGCCGGTGCGACCCTGATCGATGTCGGTGGCGAATCGACGCGGCCAGGTGCCCGACCGGTCTCCCCGACCGAAGAACTGGAGCGCGTGGCCCCGGTGGTGGAAATCCTCGCCCGCGAACTGGATGTGGTGATCTCGCTGGATACATCCACGCCCGCTGTCATACGCGAAGGCGCTCGCCTCGGCGCTGGGTTGATCAATGATGTGCGTGCACTGCGTCGTGATGGCGCGCTGGACGCCGCCGCCGATACAGGGTTGGCGGTTTGTTTGATGCACATGCTCGGCGAGCCGGGCAACATGCAGCAGGATCCGCACTACCGGGATGTCGTACGTGAAGTCGGGGATTTTCTCGCGGAGCGTACGCAGGCGTGCCTGGCTGCCGGGGTTCAGGGTGACCGGATCATCCTGGATCCGGGCTTCGGCTTCGCCAAGACCCTCGCGCACAACCTCAGCCTGTTCAAGCATTTGGAGGCGCTTCACGAGCTGGGGCGTCCTCTGCTGGTTGGGGTTTCGCGTAAAAGCATGATCGGTCAGGCGCTGGGGCGGGAAGTCCATCAGCGGCTGTCCGGCGGCCTCGCCCTCGCCGCACTCGCTGTGGCCAAGGGCGCCTCCATTCTGCGTGTACACGATGTCGCGGAAACCGTTGACGCTGTCCGCATGATCGCCGCGGTGCAAGCGGCGGAATAAGAAAACACGGAGCACCCTCTCATGAGCAGAAAGTATTTTGGCACCGACGGTATTCGCGGGCGTGTCGGGCAGTTCCCGATTACTCCGGATTTCATGCTCAAGCTTGGCTGGGCCGCCGGTATGGCATTTCGTAAGCAAGGCAAATGCCGCATCCTCATCGGTAAGGACACGCGAATCTCCGGCTATATGTTCGAGTCTGCACTTGAGGCTGGCCTTTTGGCAGCTGGCGCCGATGTGATGCTGCTCGGCCCTATGCCAACCCCGGCCATCGCGTATCTGACCCGCACATTCCTGGCGGATGCGGGTATCGTCATCAGTGCCTCGCACAACCCGCACGACGATAACGGCATCAAGTTCTTCTCTGGCAAGGGCACCAAGCTCTCGGATGAGGTGGAGCTGATGATCGAGGGCCTGCTGGATCAGCCGATGACGGTGGTCGACTCTGCCCAGTTGGGCAAGGTGTCCCGTATCAACGACGCCGCGGGCCGCTACATCGAATTCTGCAAGAGCACCACGCCTATCAGCACCGATTTCGCCGGCCTCAAACTGGTAGTCGACTGTGCCCACGGCGCTACTTACAAGGTCGCCCCGAACGTGTTCCGCGAGCTCGGCGCCCAGGTGAGCGTGTTGGCGGCGCAACCTAACGGCCTCAACATCAATGACAACTGTGGTTCCACTCATATGGCCAGCCTGCAGACTGCTGTGGTGGAGCAGAGCGCCGATGTCGGTATCGCCTTCGATGGTGATGGTGACCGTGTTCTGATGGTCGATCACACCGGTGCGGTAGTGGACGGGGACGAGTTGATTTACCTGATCGCCCGAGACCTGCATGGTCGCGACAGGCTGAAAGGCGGTGTGGTTGGCACGCTGATGAGTAACCTGGGCCTGGAATTGGGCCTCAAGGAGCTTGATATTCCCTTCGTTCGAGCGAAGGTTGGTGATCGCTACGTGATGAGCGAACTCCAGGCCAATGACTGGACGCTGGGGGGGGAGAATTCAGGCCATATCGTTTGCAGCCATTTCACCACTACCGGAGACGCCATTGTCTCCGCCCTGCAGGTGCTGTTGGCCTTGCAGCGCAGTGGTCAGTCCCTGGCAGAAGCGCGTCAGCGCATGCGCAAGTGCCCGCAAGTGCTGATCAATGTGCGCTATGCCGGGGGGGATGTAGACCCTGTCAACCATCCGGCTGTGCAGGACGCATGTGCTCGCGTCACGAACCAGATGGCCGGGCGTGGTCGTGTTCTGCTGCGCAAGTCTGGTACGGAGCCGTTGGTGCGTGTGATGGTCGAAGGCGACGACGAGAAGCTGGTGCGCGGCTACGCAGAAGAGCTGGCAAAAGTCGTGACTGAGGTATGTGCTTGATTTGTCTTGCTAGTTGGATTTCTCTTGGGTAACATCTGCGCCCACTTTGATCGACGAGATAAAGCATGCGCCGACCTCTGGTAGCCGGTAACTGGAAAATGCACGGTACCCGCGCCAGCGTCGCAGAGCTGATCAAAGGCTTGCGCCAATTGGCCTTGCCTGCTGGCGTCGAAGTCGCGGTAATGCCGCCCTGTCTGTACATCAATCAGGTCATTCAAGGCCTGGACGGTAAGTCGATTGCCGTCGGTGCGCAGAATTGTGCGGTAGAGCCGGTGCAGGGAGCCCTCACCGGAGAGATCGCGGCAAGTCAGTTGGTAGACGTAGGTTGCAGTCTGGTTCTGGTTGGTCATTCGGAGCGTCGCCTGATTCTGGGTGAAAGCGACGAGGTCGTGAGTCGCAAGTTTGCTGCTGCTCAATCCTGTGGTTTGATTCCGGTGCTTTGCGTCGGTGAGACTCGGGAGCAGCGCGAAGCTGGTGAGACGCTCGAGGTTGTTGGGCGTCAGCTGGGTAGCGTGATCGAAGAGCTTGGTGTGGGTGCATTTGCGCGGGCGGTAATTGCCTATGAGCCGGTTTGGGCGATAGGTACGGGGCTGACAGCTTCACCGCAGCAAGCGCAAGAAGTCCACGCGGCGATTCGGTCGCAGCTCTCGGCGGAAAATGCCGAAGTGGCTCGCGGTGTCAGAATTTTGTACGGCGGCAGTGTGAAGGCGGCCAGTGCGGCCGAGTTGTTCGGCATGCCGGATATCGATGGGGGGCTCGTTGGTGGGGCGTCCCTGAATGCGGATGAGTTCGGTGCGATTTGTCGCGCCGCAGGAAGCTGACAAGATGCTGGAAACTGTCGTTATTGTGGTGCATCTGCTGGGTGCGCTGGGTGTTGTTGGCCTGGTATTGGTTCAGCAGGGTAAAGGTGCGGATGCTGGTGCTTCGTTCGGTTCCGGTGCTTCGGCAACCGTATTTGGAAGCCAAGGTTCTGCTACCTTTTTGAGTAGAGTTACTGCTATACTCGCTGCGGTTTTTTTCATTACTAGCTTGGGTTTAGCGTACTTTGCTAAAGACAAGGCTGATGCGCTGAGCAACGTAGGTCTGCCGGATCCGGCGGTTCTCGAGGTTCAGCCAAGCAAGCCGGCAGCTGACGATGTGCCGGTGCTCGACGAGCAGAAGCCAGCCACCCAGTCGGGTGATGTGCCTCAGGTTCCAGAGCAGAAGTAGGGCAAGTTTTGCCGAGGTGGTGGAATTGGTAGACACGCTACCTTGAGGTGGTAGTGGCCATAGGCTGTAGGGGTTCGAGTCCCCTCCTCGGTACCATACAAAGAGATGCCCGCAGTGATGCGGGCTTTCTTCTTAGTGGGATGTTCGGTTGACCATGCAAGGTGCTGGCCGTATACTCTCGCACCAGCTTTGACGCGGGGTGGAGCAGTCTGGTAGCTCGTCGGGCTCATAACCCGAAGGTCGTTGGTTCAAATCCAGCCCCCGCAACCAGTAGTCGCGAAGCCCCTTTTTAGGGGCTTTTTGCTAGCTGGACAGTTGACCTCCGATCACGGATCAGGTGGTTTGAATGGATGGGCGTTTCGCCCATTTTTTATTTGCACAGCATGCGAGAGGCAATCAGGTGTCGAGCAAGCTAGAACAGTTGCAGGCCTTGTTGGCCCCGGTAGTCGAAGCGCTCGGTTATCAGTGCTGGGGCATCGAGTTCCTGTCTCAAGGGCGGCATTCACTGCTGCGGATCTACATCGATCACGAAAACGGCATTCTCGTCGACGATTGCGAGAAGGTTAGCCGGCAGATCAGTGGTGTTCTCGACGTCGAGGACCCGATCAGCAGTGAGTACACCCTCGAAGTATCGTCGCCGGGTATGGATCGACCGCTGTTCACCCTTGAACAGTTCGCGGCCCATGCTGGTGAGCTGGTTAAGATCAAGCTGCGTTCGCCCTTCGAAGGACGACGCAATTTTCAGGGGCTTCTCCGCGGGGTGGAGGAGCAGGACGTGGTGGTTCTTATTGAAGACCGCGAATTCCTCCTGCCGATCGAACTGATCGACAAGGCCAACATCATTCCCCGTTTTGACTGAGACGCGGATCCCGCGGATCCAATGGATTGCGAAAGGCGAGGCGTACGATGAGCAAAGAAGTACTGCTGGTTGTTGAGTCGGTATCCAACGAAAAGGGTGTACCGGCTGGCGTGATTTTCGAGGCGCTGGAGCTGGCCCTGGCCACTGCTACCAAGAAGCGTTATGAGGACGAAGTCGACCTGCGTGTGGAAATCAACCGCCACAATGGTGTTTACGACACCTTCCGTCGCTGGACTGTTGTCGAAGAGGACGATTTCGAGGATCCGGCTATCCAGCTGACCCTTGATCAGGCCCAGGAACGGGATGAACACGCCAAGATCGGCGACGTCATCGAAGAGAAGATCGAGTCCATCGAGTTCGGCCGCATCGCCGCGCAGACCGCCAAACAGGTCATCGTGCAGAAGGTGCGCGAGGCCGAGCGTGCTCAAGTGGTTGAAGCCTACCGCGAGAAGCTGGGCGAAATCATCTCTGGCACCGTGAAGAAGGTCACGCGTGACAACGTGATCGTAGATCTGGGCAACAACGCCGAAGCCCTGTTGGCCCGCGAAGACATCATTGCCCGTGAAACGTTCCGTGTAGGGGCCCGTGTGCGCGCCCTGCTGAAGGAAATTCGCACCGAGAACCGTGGCCCGCAATTGATCCTGTCGCGCACTGCGCCGCAGATGCTGATCGAGCTGTTCCGCATTGAAGTGCCGGAAATCGCCGAAGAGCTGATCGAAGTGATGGCCGCCTCCCGCGATCCGGGTTCCCGCGCCAAGATCGCTGTCCGTTCGAAGGACAAGCGTATCGATCCGCAGGGTGCCTGCATCGGTATGCGCGGCTCCCGCGTCCAGGCCGTATCTGGCGAACTGGGTGGAGAGCGCGTCGATATCGTTCTGTGGGATGACAACCCCGCGCAGTTCGTGATCAACGCCATGGCTCCGGCCGAAGTGGTTGCGATCATCGTCGACGAAGATGCCCACGCCATGGACATCGCCGTTGCCGAAGACAATCTGGCCCAGGCTATTGGCCGTGGTGGCCAGAACGTGCGCCTGGCTAGCCAGTTGACTGGCTGGACGCTGAACGTGATGACCGAAGCGGATATCCAGGCCAAGCAGCAAGCCGAAACCGGCGACATCCTGCGTGCCTTTGTCGATGAGCTGGAAGTGGACGAAGAGCTGGCTCAGGTACTGGTTGAAGAAGGTTTCACCAGCCTGGAAGAAATCGCCTACGTACCCATGGAAGAAATGCTCAGCATTGATGGCTTCGACGAAGAAATCGTCAACGAGCTGCGTGCCCGTGCGAAGGACCGCCTGCTGACCAAGGCCATCGCGACCGAAGAGAAGCTGGCGGATGCCCAGCCTGCCGAAGACCTGCTTTCCCTGGAAGGCATGGACAAGGACCTGGCTGTTGAACTCGCTGTACGTGGCGTTATTAACCGCGAAGACCTGGCCGAGCAGTCGATCGACGACCTGCTCGACATCGACGGCATGGACGAAGAGCGTGCCGGCAAGCTGATCATGGCCGCCCGAGCCCACTGGTTCGAGTAAGTATCGCGGCCTGAGGAGAGAAGTGCATGACGCAAGTCACGGTGAAAGAACTGGCCCAAGTGGTCGATACACCGGTGGAGCGCCTGCTGCTGCAGATGCGCGAGGCGGGATTGCCGCACACCAGCGCCGAGCAGGTTGTAACCGACAATGAGAAGCAGGCACTGCTGGCTCATCTCAAGAGCAGCCACGGCGAGCGCGTAGAAGAACCGCGCAAGATTACCCTGCAGCGCAAGACCACCACCACGCTGAGGGTTGCCGGCAGCAAGACCATCAACGTCGAAGTACGTAAGAAGAAAACGTACGTCAAACGTAGCCCCGACGAGATCGAGGCAGAGCGTCAGCGCGAGCTCGAAGAGCAGCGCGTGGCGGAGGACGCTGCTCGCCTGAAGGCCGAAGAAGAAGCACGTCTGCGCGCCGAAGAAAGTGCCCGTCGCGAAGCTGATGCGCGTGCGAAGGACGCCGTTGATCCTGCCAAGGCCGATGCCCCGGTTGCGGCTGCCGAGCCTGTTGCCACTCCGGCGACTGCCCCGGTAACTGCTCAGGTCGGTGCTGCTGCACCGGCGGCTGCTGCTGCCGCTGATCGCAAGAAGGAAGCGCCGCGTCCGGAGCGCGCTCGCGACGAGGATGATCGCCGCGACCGCAAGCACGCACAGCACCGTCCTTCTCTCAAGGAAAAGGAAAAGGTTCCGGCTCCCCGCGTTGCCCCGCGCAGTACCGAGGAGGAAAGCGATTCCTTCGGTCGTCGCGGTGGACGTGGCGGCAAATCCAAGCTGAAAAAGCGCAACCAACATGGGTTCCAGAGCCCAACAGGACCTATCGTGCGTGAAGTCAGCATTGGCGAGACCATTACAGTGGCCGAACTGGCCGCTCAGATGGCCGTCAAGGGTGCCGAAGTCGTCAAGTTCATGTTCAAGATGGGCACTCCCGTGACCATCAACCAGGTGCTCGATCGCGAGACCGCTCAACTGATCGCCGAAGAACTCGGCCACAAGGTCAAGCTGGTCAATGAGAACGCCCTGGAAGATCAACTGGCTGCGTCCCTGAAGTTTGAAGGCGAGGTGCTGACGCGTGCGCCGGTCGTGACCGTCATGGGTCACGTAGACCACGGCAAGACTTCGCTGCTGGACTACATCCGCCGTACCAAGGTGGCCAGCGGTGAAGCCGGCGGCATCACCCAGCACATCGGTGCTTACCACGTCGAAACCGATCGTGGCATGGTGACCTTCCTCGACACACCGGGCCACGCTGCGTTTACCGCTATGCGTGCTCGTGGCGCCAAGGCTACTGACATCGTCATCCTGGTGGTCGCGGCTGACGACGGCGTGATGCCGCAGACCATCGAAGCGGTGCAGCACGCGAAAGCGGCTGGTGTACCGATCGTGGTAGCGGTCAACAAGATGGACAAGCCCGAAGCCAACCCGGACAACATCAAGAACGGCCTGGCCGCGCTGGATGTGATCCCGGAAGAGTGGGGCGGCGATACGCAGTTCGTACCTGTGTCGGCCAAGGCGGGTACGGGTGTCGACGAGCTGCTTGAAGCCGTACTGCTGCAGGCTGAAGTACTGGAACTCACTGCAACTCCGTCGGCCCCTGGCCGTGGCGTTGTGGTCGAGTCTCGTCTGGACAAGGGCCGTGGCCCGGTGGCTACCGTATTGGTCCAGGATGGTACCCTGCGTCAGGGCGACATGGTTCTCTGCGGCGTCAACTATGGCCGCGTCCGCGCCATGCTCGACGAGAATGGCAAACCGGTGAAAGAAGCTGGCCCGTCCATCCCGGTCGAGATCCTCGGCCTGGACGGTACGCCGGACGCCGGTGACGACCTGACCGTGGTCGCTGACGAGAAGAAGGCCCGCGAAGTTGCCCTGTTCCGTCAAGGCAAGTTCCGCGAAGTCAAACTCGCGCGCCAGCAGTCCTCCAAGCTGGAGAACATCTTCGAGAACATGGGGCAGGACGAGAAGAAGACCCTCAACATCGTGCTCAAGTCCGATGTGCGTGGTTCTCTCGAAGCCCTTCAGGGCGCCCTGGCCGACATCGGCAACGAGGAAGTTCAGGTGCGTGTGGTCGGTGGCGGTGTCGGTGGTATCACCGAGAGCGACGCCAACCTGGCGCTGGCGTCCAACGCCGTGCTGTTCGGCTTCAACGTGCGTGCTGATGCCGGCGCGCGCAAGATCGTCGAGCAGGAAGGTCTGGACCTGCGCTACTACAACATCATCTACGACATCATCGAAGACGTTAAGAAAGCACTGTCCGGCATGCTGGGCAGCGAGGTTCGGGAGAACATCCTGGGTATCGCCGAGGTGCGCGACGTGTTCCGCTCGCCGAAGTTCGGTGCGGTTGCCGGCTGCATGGTTACCGAGGGTCTGGTACACCGCAACCGTCCGATCCGCGTTCTGCGCGACGATGTAGTGATCTTCGAAGGCGAACTGGAGTCCCTGCGCCGCTTCAAGGACGATGTGTCCGAGGTGCGTGCCGGCATGGAGTGCGGTATCGCCGTGAAGAGCTACAACGACGTCAAGGTCGGCGACAAGATCGAAGTCTTCGAGAAGGTCCAGGTGGCGCGCACGCTGTAAGTGTCGCGCTTGCCACAAGCCGGGAGCCAGGAGCTGGAAGCCATCGCTTTCTACTCCTGGCTTTTGGCTTTTTAAGTGTTCATGAGTGATACGAAATGGCTAAAGACTACAGCCGTACCCAACGCATCGGTGATCAGATGCAGCGTGAACTGGCGCTGCTGATTCAGCGTGAGATCAAGGACCCGCGCTTGGGTCTGGTGACCATTACTGCGGTGGACGTGAGCCGCGACCTGTCCCACGCCAAGGTGTTCATCACCGTGATGGGCCAGGACGACAATGCCGAGAAGGTCGAGTTGAACCGCGACATCCTCCAGGATGCCGCCGGTTTCCTGCGCATGCAGCTGGGCAAGGCCATGAAGCTGCGCAGCGTACCGCAACTGCACTTCCACTACGACGCCAGCATCCGTCGCGGTGCTGAGCTGTCGGCGCTGATCGAGCGCGCTGTGGCGGAAGATCGCAAGCACCCGGGCAACGACGAGGAGTAATGGCGTGGCCCAGGTAAAACGAATCCGCCGTAACATCAGCGGCGTGCTGATCCTCGACAAGCCGCGCGGCATGAGTTCCAACGCTGCGCTGCAGAAAGTGCGCTGGCTGCTCAATGCCGAGAAGGCCGGTCATACCGGCAGTCTCGACCCGCTCGCGACCGGCGTTCTGCCGTTGTGCTTCGGAGAGGCGACGAAGTTCTCCCAGTACCTGCTGGATGCCGACAAGGGTTACGAAACCCTGGCTCAACTAGGGGTCACTACCTCCACGGGCGATGCCGAGGGTGAAGTGATCGAGCGTCGCGAGGTGACCGTCGGTCGCGGGGATATCGAAGCGCAATTGCCGCGTTTTCGTGGCGAAATCAAGCAGATACCACCGATGTACTCGGCTCTGAAGAAGGACGGTCAACCGTTGTACAAGCTGGCGCGTGCTGGCGAAGTAGTGGAGCGCGAGGCGCGTTCTGTTACTATTGCGCGCCTGGATTTGCTGGCGTGCGAGAATAGCCAGGCAAGATTGGCCGTAGCCTGCAGCAAGGGCACCTATATCCGTACCCTGGTCGAGGATCTCGGCCAGGCCCTGGGATGCGGAGCCCACGTAGCAGAACTGCGCCGGACCCAGGCAGGCCCCTTCGGGTTGGACCAGGCGATCAGTCTGGAGACACTGGAGAAGGCCCACGCCGAAGGCGGCAACGAGGCACTGGACCAGTTCCTCCTGCCGGTCGACAGCGGATTGGAACACTGGCCGCTGATCCAGCTGACAGAGCACAGCGCCTACTACTGGCTTCACGGTCAGCCGGTGCGGGCTCCGGAAGCGCCGAAGTTCGGCATGATGCGAGTGCAGGATCATACCGGTCGCTTCATCGGTATCGGTGAAGTGAGCGATGACGGGCGCGTAGCGCCGCGTCGACTGATTCGGTCGGAATGACCGATCCGAGGATGGCTGTTAATAGGCACGGTCAATCCTCTTTTTTGAACACGGGACACAGGTCCCGGCCTATTACTCTCAGAGGAAGCCCATCATGGCACTGAGCGTTACTGAAAAAGCCCAGATCGTTAACGAGTACAAGCAAGCTGAAGGCGATACCGGTTCTCCGGAAGTGCAGGTTGCCCTGCTGACCGCCAACATCAACAAGCTGCAGGATCACTTCAAGGCCAACGGCAAAGACCACCACTCCCGTCGTGGTCTGATCCGCATGGTTAACCAGCGCCGCAAGCTGCTGGACTACCTGAAGGGTAAGGACACCACTCGTTACAGCGCCCTGATCGGTCGTCTGGGTCTGCGTCGCTAAGCGACACAGATGAGCTGGAAGCTGGAAAACCGGAAGCTGGACATCGTTCCAGCTTTCGGCTTTCCAGCTTCTGGTTTTTTAGGGGATTGAAACGGGTCCGACTCCCGACACTCCCACCATTTCCCCCAAGGCAACACAGAGAAGGAAAACACCGTGAACCCGGTAATCAAGAAGTTCCAGTTCGGTCAATCGACCGTTACCCTCGAGACTGGCCGTATCGCCCGTCAAGCCTCCGGTGCCGTTCTGGTCACCATGGACGAAGATGTCACCGTACTGGTGACTGTGGTTGGCGCCAAGCAAGCCGACCCGGGCAAGGGTTTCTTCCCGCTGTCCGTCCACTACCAAGAGAAAACCTACGCTGCCGGCCGTATACCCGGTGGTTTCTTCAAGCGTGAAGGCCGTCCTTCCGAGAAGGAAACCCTGACCTCGCGCCTGATCGACCGTCCGATCCGCCCGCTGTTCCCGGAAGGTTTCCTGAACGAAGTGCAGGTCATCTGCACCGTGGTTTCCACCAACAAGAAGACCGATCCGGATATCGCCGCCATGATCGGTACCTCTGCCGCCCTGGCCATCTCCGGCATCCCGTTCAGCGGCCCGATCGGCGCCGCTCGCGTGGCCTACCACGAAGAGACCGGCTACCTGCTGAACCCGAACTACGAGCAGCTGAAAGCCTCTGCCCTGGACATGGTCGTTGCCGGTACCGAAGACGCCGTGCTGATGGTTGAGTCCGAAGCGCAAGAGCTGACCGAAGACCAGATGCTGGGCGCCGTGCTGTTCGCCCACCAGGAATTCCAGTCCGTGATCAACGCGGTCAAGGAGTTTGCTGCCGAAGCCGGCAAGCCGACCTGGAACTGGAGCGCTCCTGCCGAGAACACCGCCCTGCTCAGCGCCATCAAGGCCGAGTTTGGCGAAGCCATCTCCCAGGCTTACACCATCACCATCAAGCAGGATCGCTACAACCGCCTGGACGAGCTGCGTGACCAGGTCATCGCCCGTTTCGTTGGCGAGGAAGACGGTCAGTTCCCGGCTGGTGAAGTGAAGGATGCCTTCGGCCTGCTGGAATACCGCACCGTTCGCGAGAACATCGTCAACGGCAAGCCGCGTATCGACGGCCGTGACACCCGCACCGTACGTCCGCTGAAGATCGAAGTCGGCGTGCTGGACAAAACCCACGGTTCCGCCCTGTTCACCCGCGGCGAAACCCAGGCCCTGGTCGTTGCCACCCTTGGCACCGCCCGCGATGCACAGCTGCTGGACACCCTGGAAGGCGAGCGCAAGGACGCCTTCATGCTGCACTACAACTTCCCGCCCTTCTCGGTGGGTGAGTGCGGCCGTATGGGCAGCGCCGGTCGCCGTGAAATCGGCCACGGTCGTCTGGCCCGTCGTGGCGTTTCCGCCATGCTGCCGAAAGGCGACGAGTTCCCCTATACCATCCGCGTGGTTTCCGAGATCACCGAATCCAACGGTTCCAGCTCCATGGCTTCCGTCTGCGGCGCCTCCCTGGCCCTAATGGACGCCGGTGTGCCGATGAAGGCCCCGGTTGCCGGTATCGCCATGGGTCTGGTCAAGGAAGGCGACAAGTTTGCCGTCCTGACCGACATCCTCGGTGACGAAGACCACCTGGGCGACATGGACTTCAAGGTAGCCGGTACCGCCAAGGGCGTGACCGCGCTGCAGATGGACATCAAGATCAACGGCATTACCGAAGAGATCATGGAGATCGCCCTGGAGCAGGCTCTGGAAGCGCGCCTGAACATCCTCGGCCAGATGAACCAGATCATTGCCCAGTCCCGCAGCGAGCTGTCGGCCAACGCTCCGACCATGATCGCGATGAAGATCGACACCGACAAGATTCGTGACGTCATCGGCAAGGGCGGCGCCACCATCCGTTCGATCTGCGAAGAGACCAAGGCCTCCATCGACATCGAAGACGATGGCAGCGTGAAGATCTTCGGCGAGACCAAGGAAGCTGCCGAGGCTGCGCGTCAGCGCGTTCTGGGCATCACCGCTGAAGCCGAAATCGGCAAGGTGTACGTCGGCAAGGTCGAGCGCATCGTTGACTTCGGTGCCTTTGTAAACATCCTGCCGGGCAAGGACGGTCTGGTGCACATCTCGCAGATCAGCGACAAGCGCATCGACAAGGTAACCGACGTGCTGCAGGAAGGCCAGGAAGTCAAAGTCCTGGTTCTCGACGTCGACAACCGCGGTCGAATCAAGCTGTCGATGAAGGACGTGGAAGCTGCCGAGGCTTCCGGCGTCTGATAACCGCCAGCCGATAAAAGAGAGGGCCCCTTGCGGGCCCTCTTTTTTTGCCAGGAGAATGGCGAACCGCCATCGTACCTGGAACAGTCATGGACAAGACGCTCTGCCAGTACCACCCCGCCCAACCCTCGACGTGGCACTGTGTGCCCTGTCAGCGTCATTTTGGCGACTGCTGCATCCCACTCAATGCCGACGCCCCGGATGACAGCCCGGCGTGTCCGCTATGTCGTAGTCAGTTGACCTTCCTCGGCGCTGCCAATACTGCCCAGCCCTTCTGGGAGCGTCTGCCTCAATTCTTCGGCTATGGCATGCAGGCGGGACCGCTGGCGTTCAGCGCGCTACTGGCCCTGGCCGGCCTGTTCATGCCGCGCTCGCTCATTCTCTGGGTTGCCCTGTTGAGTGTCGCCACCAAGTACTTCCACAGTGTCATCGAGGCCAGTAGCGAAGGCGAGCGCGAGGCGCCGAGCCTGATCAGTGCCTTCAGCGGCGAAGGCTTCTCGCTGTTCTTCAAGCAGATGCTGGTGTTCGCCATCGCCTTCGGTGCGCTCTGGCTGGCCGCGGACTTCAACAGCGAGACCCTGTTCTGGGTGGTGAACATCGCTATCGTCCTGCTGCTGCCGGCCAGCATCATCCGTTTGGCGTTGAGCAAGGAACTGGGGGCGGCGCTGAGTCCCGACCAGGTCGGCGAGGTGATCAAGGCGATGGGCTGGCGTTACCTTATTCTCTGCGCCTTCCTCTTCATCCTCTGGCAGTCTCCCGGCTATGTGGCCTGGATGCTTTCCAGCGGTCTGCCCAAGGTGGTGCTGATGCCCATCGCCACGTTCCTGTTCGGTTACTTCGGCGTGGTGATGTGCAGCATGATGGGCTACGCCGTGTTCCAGTATCAGGGCGCCCTAGGTTTCGCAATTGCTGAAGAAGGCACCCAGCAGGGACTGCCGGAGAACGAATGGCGCCGTCGCAAGGCCCTGGCCGATGCCGAGATTCGCCTGAAGGAAGGACAGAGCGACGGCGCCCTGGAAACGCTCGCCAACGCGCTGCACCGCGATCCTGATGACCTGCGTCTGAATGAGCGCTACCACCAACTGCTGTTTGGCTTGGGTGCCCAAGAGCGTTGCCTGCGCCACCTGGATCATTATCTGCCCCTGGCCGCCCGGCAGACTCCGGCCCTGGCCGCCACCGCGGTGCTCAATGCCCGCCAATTCAAGGCCGACTTCCTGCCGGCTGACGCCCTGGTCTGCGAGCAGGTCGCCGCGGCGCTGCTGGATCGCCACAAAGTGCGCGAGGGCCTGAGCCTGCTGCGCAATCTCCACCAGCGCTTCCCTGATTACCCGCACATCCCTCGCGCTTACTTGCTCGCGGCCCGTGGCTTCGCTGAGGGCCTGGGGCAATTGGAGCCTGCGCAGAAGCTGCTGGCCTATGTCCGCGCGCGGTATCCCGCCTCGCCGCTGGTCGACCAGATCAGTGCGCTAGAAACCACCATTGCGCGGTTGAGCAGCTCTGGCTGAGGATTCGGGCTTCATCGTGCAGTCTGCAAGGCGAGCGGGGAGCGAACTTGCAGACTGCATGCAGGTTGATCCTGATTGATGAGCTTATGCCTTTGTTTTTATAGGGTTTTTCTGTTCTTAGGAAGCTGGCACAGGCCTTGCGACATTCTTGGTGACCCTGCAGTCGGGAGTTTGCTGCAGATGTTCCGAAGAAGAGAGGAGACCTACCTCATGAAACAGTCTTTCACCCAGTGGACCTTTGCCGCTGTCACTGCTGCCGCCCTGAGCCTGCCGTTCGCGGCCGGCGTCCACGCAGAAACCAGCGGTCACACGATGTTGGCAGCCAGCGAGACCATGCAGAAAGCCGAAGAGGCGGTCTCCGATACCTGGATCACCAGCAAGGTCAAATCCACCTTCCTGGCCGACAAGAACCTCAGCGGCATGGATATCAAGGTTGAAACCAACCAGGGCGTGGTCGCGCTGTCCGCGACGGTGAAGACCGATGCCGAGCGTGATCTGGCCATCGAGACGACCAAGAACATCAAAGGCGTCACCGCGGTTTCCGCCGACGGCCTGAAGTCCGCCGAGTAATTCCGGGTAGATCGGGTAGGAAGACAAGGCCCCGCAGTTGCGGGGCCTTGTCGTTGGCTGCGATTAGCGCGCCAGGTGCTGCTGGTAGAGGGCCAACTGGCGGGTCTGTTCCGCTTCGGGGAAGGCTTTGCGCAGGTACTGGCCCAGCTCGCTCACGCCGCGCAGGTCCTGGCGCTGCCCCAGTTGCTTGGCCAGTTGCAGCGTCAGGCTTGGGAGCTGAGACGGCACTGGGCTTGCCTGGCAAAGCCGGCGCCAGGGCGCCAGGGCGCGGGTGCTGTCGCCGGCCTTGATCAGTCGCTGCAGTAGGTGCAGGAGCACGGCGGGGTGCTGCAGCAGGCGTTGTTGCGGGTCGGCGACATCGTCCGCCAGTTTCTGCAGCAGCGGCAGAGCGGCGGTCTGCTCCGGCAGGTTGAACAGCTGCTTCAGTACGGCAGTCAGCAGCGGCTTGTCCTGGCGGCTCTTGGCCAGCGGATAGAGGCGTTCCAGCAGTGGCAGCCGGCCGGGATAGCGTTGCAACAGGTCAAGACCACGGGGGGCGGCCTGATCAAGGGCGAAGCGACTGATCAGTTGATCCAGAGCGGCGAGCTCTCGCTTGAAGGGGGCGTCCGGGTCTTCCTTGTTCAGGTAGACCTTGTCGACTTTGATCAAGCCCGCCAGGTGTAACAACCAGGTGGCGAGGAAGCCGAAGGCGAGGCCTCCGAGGTGGGCGTAGTAGTTCACGTGATCGTCGGCCGACAGCACGCCATACAGCTCCTTGCCGAGCCAGGCGGGCAGTATCCACAGGGCGGGCGCCTTGAAGTAACCGATCAAAGGGCCGAGCCAGTAGAAGAACCTGATCTTGCGCAGGCCGTAGATGCCGATGGTCATGCCCATCAAGCCTGAGACCGCCCCCGAGGCGCCGATACCTGCTACCCAGACCGGGTCCAGGGCCCACCAGAGCAGGTGCGAGGCGAGGCCGCTGGCCAGGTAGAGGCCGAGGTAGACCCAGCGCCCCAGGGCCGCTTCCAGCGCGAAGCCGCAGATGAACAGGAAGATCATGTTGCCCAACAGGTGATCGAAGCTGCCATGCAGGAACATCGCGCCGAACAGTCCTTGAACGCTGAACTTGTTGGGGATGAAGCCGAAGCGCTGGGCGCTGATTCTGTCCCGTGCCGCCTCGGCCTTCTGTCGCGCCTGCTGCCAGTCAGGGTCAGCTTGATAGGCCGGGGAGCGGTGCAGCCAGTCCTCGAACTCCAGGTCGCGGAGGATGATGGTCGCGAGGTCCTGGCGGCGCATGGCGTCGATGGCGCGGCGCTGGTCCGCGTCGAACTTCTCGCGTTCCACCAGGTGATCGACGAACAGGGCGCGCTCTCGATTGAGCAAGCCGCCATCCAGATAGAGCTGCTGCGCCTCTTGTCCCCGCGCCTGGTCGCCGCCCTGGTAGACGATGTAGATCAGCGTATTGAGCAGGATCAGCAGCAGGGTGATGACCGGCGGTCGTCGCCAGTCCAGGGGTTGATCGGCAGGGAGAATGATCATCGCGCGCGCCTCAGTCGCGCTTGCTATCGATCTGGTTGAGGCGGCCGCCAACGAATCTCAGGTAGTAGTACATGCCGTTGCTGGGACCGTAGACCCATTCTTCCGTCTGCATCTCCTGGCGTCCGCTGCTGGTTTCCGTGTAGCCAATAAAGCTGCGCGAAGCGGGGTCGCCGCACTTGCGCTGGACCTCGACGCTACGGTCGCCGACGCTGACCAGTTTGCTTTCGCAGCGGAAGGTGCTGGCATTGGCCTCTGAGGCCAGGAGAAGGGCGGTTGCGAAGAGGCAAACGAGGGCTTTCATTTGGCGGGCATCCTGTCCTGAGGTAAACAGCCGAAGAGCCTAGCATCCAGTCTGAGAGCCTGTCAGTTGCTCCGTTTACTGCTGATATTGCGCAGGCGATTACCCTCGAAACGGAGGAACTGGTACATCCCGTTGCGCGGCCCGTAGATCCACTCTTCCACTCGCACCTCGTTGCGCATGTTGTACCTGTCGACCACCTCCCGGAAGCCCAGGTCTGCGCGGCTGACTGGCTCGCCGCACTTTTCCAGTACTTCGCTGGTCGTGTCGTCAAGGCTGATGAGGTTGCTGTTGCAGCGCAGGGTGGACGATGCCTGGGCGTTGCCCAGTGCCAGCAGCAGGGGTAGCCAGAGCAGGGGGCGGGGTTTCACGGGGATGTCCGAGTTGGTGGAGGTGTTTAAAGCCTACACCGGGTGGCCTTGTGGCGTCAGCGGCTGCGCCGTGTTTCGATGCGCACCAGGCGATTGCCCTCGAAGGTGAGGATGCTGAGCATGCCGTTGTTGGGTCCGTAGACCCACTCTTCCACGCTGAACTCGCGTCGGTCGTAGGAGCCCAGGGTGTAACCGACCAGGTCGCGATGCACCGGCTCGCCGCACTTCTGTAGGACTTCGAAGGTGCGGTCGCCGATGCTGATCAGCTTGCTGCCGCAGCGCATGGTCTCGGCCCCGGCCGGTGTGGCCAGGACGAGCGCCAGCAGGGCGAACGGCAGCGTGCGCATGGGGCCTCCTATTCACTGTCCAGATGCAGGGGCGAGATCACCTCTCCAGCCTGGTTGGGCTCCACCAGGCTGACGTCCAGCAGGAAGATGCGGTCGTCTGCGAGGCCGCCGCGATCCACCAGGTAATCCTTGATGCTGGCGGCGCGAGCTTGGCCCAACTGGCGGAGCAGCAAATCGCTCTGGGCCCAGGAAACCAGCACGGCCTCGCGCAGTTTGGCGGCGCGCTGGTCGCTGTCCAGGTCTTTCCACTCGGCCGGCGGCTGCTGCTTCAGGCGGGTGCGGTAGATACCTTCCAGCATAGGCGCCTTCTCGTCTTCCGGGACTTCGATCTGGCTGGCCTCGGTCGGAACCTTGTCGCCCCGGCGCTGGGCGATCTTGTAGTAGGTGCTCTGGAACTCCCGATTCAGGCGTTGCTCCGCCAGCAGGGGACCGTCGACGGTCTTGGCGCTGGCGCCTTCCACTTCCAGGCGCAGGGTTGGACGCTTTTTCAACGCGTCGGCCAGGGTATCCAGCGACTTCTGTGCCTCGGCGTCCAGCTCGCTGCTGCCGGCCGGGAAGGGCACCTGGCCGAGGTCTTCGCTGCTGCCGCCCACCAGCCCGGCGACAAAGTTGAACGGCGCCTGCACAGCGCGCAGCACCAGGTTGCGCAGGGTCTGCCAGACGATCGGGGCGACGCTGAATTGCGGATCGTTGAGGTTACCGGCCACTGGAAGCGAGATATCGATCTTGCCTTCGGTGTCCTTGAGCAGGGCCACAGCCAGGCGCACCGGCAGGTCGACTGCGTCGGGGCTGGAGACCTGCTCACCGAGCTGCAGCTGTTCCAGTACCAGATGGTTCTCGGCCTTCAACTGACCCTTCTCGATCTGGTAGTGCAGGTCCAGGTTCAACCTGCCCTTGCGGATGCGGTAGCCGGCGAACTTGCCGGAATAGGGCGTCAGGGTGGTCAGCTCTACACGCTTGAAGCTGGTGGCGATGTCGAGGCTGTCCAGCGGGTCGAAGGGGTTCAGGCTGCCCTTGATGGTCACTGGCGCATAGCGGTCCACTTTGCCGTTCACCGCTACCTTGGCGGGCTTGGGATTACGGTTGTCGAGGGTGCCGATTTCGCCATTGAGCTGCTGGATGGCGGTGGCGAAGTTCGGCGTCAGGCTGAAGTCGGCGAAGTTCGCCGAGCCGTCCTTGATGTCGATGCCACCGATACGAATACCCAGGGGCTTGCCGGCGGGTTCCGGTTTGGTGGGGGCGGTGGCTTGGGCGCCGGCTTCGGTAGGTTGCTTGATCACCAGGTCGCTGGCGTTGGTGGTCAGGTCTTCGTTGATGATGAAGCGCGCGTAGGGCTGGTTCAGGCTCACCTTGTCGATGTTCAGGCTGTCGCCATGCTGGTAGTTGAGGCCATCCACCAGCAGCTGCTGCCATCTGACGAAATCGCGTTCCTTGATCGTATCCAGGGTATGCAGCTGGTTGACCAGCGCCCGGCCGGTGATGCCCAGGGCCAGCGGCTCGGTGCTCTTGAGGTCGACGTTGACGTCGCTGTCGAGCATGCCGCTGCGCAGTTCCAGGCGCACGAAGGGGCTGAGGTAGGCCTGTGCGACCCGCAAATCGACGTCGCGGGTCTGCACCTGCAGCTTGGCAGTGGTCGGTTTGAGCTGGACCTGGCCAACCGCCTGCACCTTGCCCTGCTTGCCGAGTCCGGTGTCGAGGCTGAGGTTGAAGGGTGTTTCGCCGCGACTGTCGAAGTCCTTGAGGTCGAGGTTCAGCGGGCCGAGTTCCAGTTGTACCGGGTCCTTGGGTACTCGGTCGGCGAGATGGACCTTGTAGCCGCGCAGCTGGGTTTCACGCAATTTCACTACCCAGGGTTTGCCGGGTTCGTCCTTGGACTCGGCCTGGTCAGGTGCGGGCTTCTCTTCGGCCTTGGGCGCGGGCTTGGCCTCGCTGGCGAAGAGCTTCTGCCAATCGAGCTGGCCATCCGATTCTCGGGCAGCCCAGGTCTCCAGATTCTGGCTGTGGATCTTGCCGATCAGCACTTCCTGCTTGACCAGGTCCAGGGAGCTGTCGCTGACCTCCAGCACTTCCAGGTTGACCAGTGGGCGGTTGTCCGGCGCCTTGATGGCGAAGGGCGCGACCTTGATCCAGATCTTGTCCAGATTCAGCTGGGTGCCCTCGGCCAGGCTCAGCCTGTAGTCGGTGGACAGGCTCATGATGCCTTTATCCAGGACCAGGGGCACGGCGTCGCGAACATAGGGCCAGAAGGCCTTCATCTTCCCGTCAGTAATCTTCAGCTGGCCGCTGGAGGAAAATGGCACCAGGCTGATCTGGCCCTGCCAGTCGACACGACCGCCGTAGGGACCGGTGGCCACGAGCGACATTTCGGCATTGTCGTCGGGCAGGGTACTGAGGTTGTGCAACTCAAGGTTGAGGGAGTCGTAGACGAATTCGATCGGCTCGCTCGGGCGCTGGTCTTCGAAGTGCAGGCCGCCTTCGCTCAGCTCGATGCGGTCGATTCGCAACGGAAAGGGATCGCCCGCGGGCTCTTCTGGCTTGGGTTCGCTGGGCGGCAGCTTGAACAGCTGGGCCAGGTTGAGCGTCCCATCCTTGGCAAACAGCACCTCGGTGGTGGACTTGTCCAGCTCCACATCCGCCAGGTGCAGGGCATTGGACCAGAGGCTGTCCAGTTGCAGGTTGGCGTAGAGGCGCTCGAAGCCGAGATGCTCGGTCTTGTCGTCGCCGATGTGCAGGCCCCAGAGCGTCAGCTCCAGGCTGAAGGGGTTGAGCTGGATGCGTTCCAGCCGCGCGGGGACGGTGGCGTATTGGGCCAGTTGCTGGTTGGCCACCCGAAGGGCGATCCCCGGGATGATCAGAAAACCAAGCAGACTGTAGAGGGCTACGACGATCAGCAGGGCGCAGGCGGCCCGTTTCAATCCTTTGTACATGAGGCGTCAACTATCCCGGCAAAGAGTGCCTTGGATTATGGCACGGCCTCAGGGTTCCGCCTGACGGTTGGCTCTCGTTGTCGCACAGCCTTCAGAGTTGAAGAACCAGGGTCTTGAGCGGTGGGCGGCCATCGCTTGAGGGGAAGTCGGAAGCGGGTGCCAACTGCTGGCAATCGCGTACCGGTCGACCCAGTTTGCTGGCACAGCGCAGCACTTGCTCGCGCCAGTCCTCCATGGCCACTCTGGCCAGGTTGTTGCTGCACACCAGCACGCCATTCTCGGCGGTCGCCAGCAGGGCAGGCTTGAGCAGGCTCTGGTAGTCGCGTAGCAGGTCCACGGTACCGAAGGCGCTCTTGGCCCAGGCCGGCGGATCGAGGAACACCAGGTCGAACTGGCGCTGTTCCAGGCGTATGTAGCTGGGCAGGCGCTGGCCGTGGCGGCGGGCGATGGGCTGTCCGGCCAATTGGCGGATGGCAGGGAAGTAATCGGACTGGATGAAGTGCATGGGCGCCAGCTCCGGGTTCAGCGCACCATTCTCGCGGCCGACGGCCAGATTGCCCTCGGCAAAGTCCAGGTTCCAGACCTCGTTGGCGCCACCGGCGGCCGCACACAGGCCGACGCCACAGGTGTAGGCGAAGAGGTTGAGTACTGATTTCCCGGCGCTGTTGTCCTTGACCCAGCCTCGGGCGTTGCGCAGGTCGAGGAATAGCAGCGGGTCCTGGCCGGGATGGCGGCCGCGTACCCGATAGTTCAGTCCCCATTCGCGACCCACCAGGTCTTCCAGGGCTGCGGCGTCAGCCTGGTACACCGGGTCCCGGCGGTCGACGCGCGAATTGCCTTGGGAGCGGTCGTTGTAGACCAGCATCAGTTTCTCGCCGAGGAACGCGTCCACCTCGGCGGCCAGTGCTAACAGCGGCTCGCGTTCCAGTGACTGGTGGAAGCTCTGCACCATCAGCTGCGGGCCGTAGCGGTCGACGGTCAGGCCGGGGGCGCCTTCCTGGCTGCCATGGAACAGCCGGTAGCAGTCGGTGCCTTGGGCATGGAGTTCGGCCAGCAGAGGCTGACGGGCGTCGAGGGCGGCGCGCAGCGCCTGGGAGAGAGCGGAGGACATGCGCGGCGTCTCGCAAAAAGGGGCGCGCAGTTTAACAAAGCGAGTCTGCCGTGGCGCGGTGCCGGTCGAAGCGGATTGTCGCCCGACCCACCGCTAGCGGGGCGGCAGCCCCATGCGGCGGCGCGCGCGATGGACGGCACCATTGCGCATGGCCCAGCGCAGCAGCGGTGCCACCTGCCAGACCAGATCGCGTACCACGCGCCGCTGCCAGGGGTGCTGGTGCAGGCCGAGCATGGCGTTGGCCCAGTCCGGCAGCAGGTCGATTCCCGCCTGCATCATCAGGACGCCGAACGGCTTGGCCATGGCGCTGGGTGCCGGGGCACCGAGAAGGAGGCGCACCACTTCCAGGCTGCGCTCGTCGCAGAGTAGCTGTGGACGCATGGCGTCCAGGTAGTCCGCTACTTCCTGGCGGGACTTCGGTACCTCTTCGGCGCCCAGACGCTCGGCGACAAGGGCGATCTCGGCGTAGTAGCGGTCCTGGTCTTCGCCCGAGAGGTGTGGGTTGAGGTAGCGCAGGTGAGCCTTGAGAAAGCAGCTGACCTCGGCCACGTGGACCCAGGTCAGCAGGGCCGGGTCGCTGGCAGCGTAGGGCCGGCCGTCAGGGGTGGTGCCGACCACCTGCAAGTGGATGGTGCGCACCTTGTCAATCAGCCAGTCGGCGTCCTTGACCGTGCCAAAGGTGGTGCCGGAGATGAATTGGCCGGTGCGGCGCAGGCGACCGAGCATGTCCTCGCGAAAATTGGAGTGGTCCCAGACACCGGAGAGCGCCAAGGGGTGCAGCATCTGCAGAAGCAGCGCGCTGATGCCGCCGATCATCATCGAAGTGAAGTCGCCATGGACTTTCCAGGTCACCGAGTCTGGGCCGAACAGGCCAGGGTCGCCCTTGGGGTTCTCGAAGTCGAGCTGGCCGAGGGCGAGGCCGGTGAGGCCGGTGATCTGGCTTTCGATGCGGCGGCGAATGAATTCCATGGGAGAAGCGTTTCCAAGCGAAAGGCGCCAGCCCCCCGGAGGAGCTGGCGCCATGGCGGGTCTTACGGGTTCAGGCGCTTGTCGATCAGGCTCTGCACCACCGACGGGTCGGCCAGGGTGGAGGTGTCGCCGAGATTGTCCAGCTCATTGCAGGCAATCTTGCGCAGGATGCGGCGCATGATCTTGCCCGAGCGGGTCTTCGGCAAGCCCGGCGCCCACTGGATCAGCTCGGGCTTGGCGAAGCTGCCGATTTCCTTGCTGACCAGGGCCAGCAGTTCTTTCTTCAGCGCTTCGGAGGGTTCCAGACCCTTCATCGGCGTGACAAAGGCGTAGATGCCCTGGCCTTTGAGGTCATGCGGGTAACCCACCACGGCAGCCTCGGCTACGGCGTCGTGCAGCACCAGCGCGCTCTCCACCTCGGCCGTGCCGATGCGGTGGCCGGAGACGTTGATCACGTCATCCACGCGGCCGGTGATCCAGTAGTAACCGTCTTCGTCACGTCGGGCACCGTCGCCGGTGAAGTAATAGCCGGGGTAGGCGGAGAAATAGGTATCGATCATCCGCTTGTGGTCGCCATAGACGCTGCGAATCTGGCTCGGCCAACTGGCCTTGATCGCCAGGACGCCGCTTCCGGGGCCGTCGATCTCCTTGCCTTTCTCGTCCAGCAGCGCGGGCTGCACACCGAAGAACGGGCGGGTGGCCGAACCGGGTTTCAGCATCGTGGCGCCGGGCAGCGGGGTGATGAGGATGCTGCCGGTCTCGGTCTGCCACCAGGTGTCGACGATGGGACAGCGTTTGTCGCCAACCACGTTGTAGTACCACTCCCAGGCTTCCGGGTTGATCGGCTCGCCGACACTGCCGAGCAGGCGCAGGCTGGTACGGGCGGTCTTCCTCACCGGGTCTTCGCCTTCTCGCATCAGTGCGCGGATGGCGGTGGGGGCGGTGTAGAAGATGTTCACCTGGTGCTTGTCGATCACCTGCCAGAAGCGAGAGGCGTCCGGGTAGTTGGGTACGCCTTCGAACATCAGGGTGGTGGCGGCGTTGGCCAGGGGGCCGTAGACGATGTAGCTGTGACCGGTGACCCAGCCCACGTCCGCGGTGCACCAGTAGATGTCGCCATCGTGATAGTCGAACACGTACTTGTGGGTCATCGCCGCACCCAGCAGGTAGCCGCCGGTGGTGTGCAGCACGCCCTTGGGTTTGCCGGTGGAGCCGGATGTGTAGAGGATGAACAGCGGGTCTTCGGCGTCCATCCATTCCGGCGGGCAGTCTTCGCTGGCCCCGTGCAGGGCCTCGTGATACCAGAGGTCGCGTCCTTCGGCCCAGTCAATCGTGCCCTGGGTTCGCTGGACCACCAACACCGAGGACACTTTCGGACAATCCTTCAGGGCCTTGTCGACGTTCTGCTTCAGCGGGACGTACTTGCCACCGCGTACGCCTTCATCGGCGGTGATCACGGTGCGGCAGTCGGCGTCGAGGATGCGGTCGCGCAGGGCGTCAGGGGAGAAACCGCCGAACACCACCGAATGCACCGCGCCGATACGTGCGCAGGCGAGCATGGCGTAGGCCGCTTCAGGAATCATCGGCATGTAGATGCAGACCCGGTCGCCTTTCTTCACGCCACGACTCTTCAGGACGTTGGCCAGGCGTGCGACATGGCTGTGCAGCTTGCGGTAGGTGATGTGCGCGGACTCGCTGGGGTTGTCGCCTTCCCAGATGATGGCGACCTGTTCGCCGCGCCGCTCCAGGTGGCGATCGATGCAGTTGTAGGCGACGTTCAACTTACCGCCTTTGAACCACTCGGCTTCGCCCTTCTTCAGGTCGCTGTGATGCAGTTGCTCCCAGGGCTTGAACCAGGTGAGAAAGCTGGTTGCCTGCTCGCCCCAGAACAACTCGGGCTGCTCGATGGACTGCTGGTAGAGACGCAGGTAGGCATCGTTGTCGATAAGGGCGTGCTTGCGCACGGCATCTGGCACGGGGTGAAGGCTGATCTCGTACATGGCGGGGTCCTTGTTGTTGTGTAGCCGCGATGGCGACAAGGGTGCATCCAAGCCGTCACCGGGTTCAAGGGTGTCCACTGAGATTTGAACCCGAGGCCCGCCGGATCGTTCAGCGCTGCGGATACTCGAACTGGGTGGCCCCCCTGGCAGCCTCGCTGGCGACGAAGGCGGTGAGAACCGGGGCGTCGCGGTGGTGCAGGACGGAAAAGACCAGGTTCGGTAGTGCAATAACCTGCGCCCGGCGTTTGCTCCGGAGATGGGGCTAACGCCTTGCGCCTACCGACAGCGGTTCTGTCGGTAGGCGCAAGGGTTGGGGCCTACCTGCGGTCCGGTCAGGGTGGGCCTCCTGTGGGGTGACGATCAGCCGCGATGGCGCGCGCGGAAGAAGTCGATCAGGCCCTGGGTAGAGCCGTCTTCGGCTTGGGCTTCGTCCTGGCCCGTGAGGCGCGAATAGACGGCCTTGCCAAGTTCCTTGCCCAGTTCCACGCCCCATTGGTCGAAGGCGTTGACGCCCCAGAGCACACTCTGCACGTAGACCTTGTGCTCGTACATGGCGATCAGTGCACCCAGGCGGCGCGGGCTGATGCGCTCCACCACCAGGGTGTTGCTCGGGCGGTTGCCGGGCACCACCTTATGCGGCGCCAGGCGCTGCACCTCGTCTTCCGGCAGGCCCTTGGCGCGCAGTTCGGCTTCGGCCTCATCGCGCGACTTGCCGAGCATCAGGGCCTGGCTCTGAGACAGGCAGTTGGCGAACAGCCACTGATGGTGGTCGGCCACCGGGTTGTAACTGGACACGGGGACGATGAAGTCCGCCGGGATCAGTTGAGTGCCTTGATGCAGCAACTGGTGATAGGCGTGCTGGCCGTTGCAGCCGACTCCGCCCCAGATCACCGGGCCAGTGCCAGCGGTCACCGGGGTGCCGTCCTGGCGCACGCTCTTGCCGTTGGATTCCATGTCCAACTGTTGCAGGTGATCGGTGAAGTTACGCAGGTAATAGTCGTACGGCAGGATCGCGTGGCTGTGTGCGCCCCAGAAGTCGCCATACCAGACACCGAGCAAGCCAAGGATCACCGGGATGTTGCGGTCAAAGGGCGTGCTCTGGAAGTGCTGGTCCATGCTGTAGGCGCCGGACAGCAGCTCCTTGAAGTTGGAGATGCCAATGGACATGGCGATCGGCAGGCCGATGGCGGACCAGAGCGAGTAGCGACCGCCGACCCAATCCCACATGGGGAAGATGTTCTCTTCGCGAATACCAAAGGCGATAGCCGCTTCCTTGTTGCTGGATACGGCGATGAAGTGCCGGTACAGCTCTTCCTCGCTGCCGCCCTGGGCCAGGTACCAGGCGCGCGCGGCCTGGGCGTTCTTCAGGGTTTCCAGGGTGCCGAAAGACTTGCTGGAAACAATGAAGAGGGTGGTTTCGGCGTTCAGGCGGCAGGCCAGTTCGCGGAACTCGCTGCCATCGATGTTGGCCAGGTAGTGGCAACGCACGCCTTTCTGGGCGAAGGGCAGCAGCGCTTCGGAAACCAGTTGCGGGCCGAGGAAGGAACCGCCGATGCCGATGTTCACCACATCGGTGATGGGCCTCTCGGTGTAGCCGCGCCACAGGCCGTTATGCACGTAACCCACCAGCTCGGTCATCTGGTGCAGGACGCGGTGTACTTCGGGCATCACGTCGATGCCGTCGACCCGCACCTTGTCCCCAATAGGGCGGCGCAGGGCAGTGTGCAGTACCGGGCGGCGCTCGGAGGCATTGATCACGTCGCCACGAAACATGGCCTTGATGGCGTCGCCGAGCTGGGCTTCTTCCGCCAGCTTGACCAGCAGGTCCAGGGTGTCGGTACGGATCAGGTTCTTCGAAAAGTCCAGCAGCAGGCCACAGGCGCTGTGGCTGAATTGCTTGAAGCGCTCGGGGTCTTCGGCGAAGGCCTGGCGCAGGCTGAAGCCAGCAAGGTCCTGGCGATGCTGGTGGAGCGCAGCCCAGCTGGGCAATTGGGTGACATCGAGCGGCGTCAGGTGGTGATCCATGGCGTACCTGTGTGCGACGTATGAAAAAGCCCGGAAAGGTCCGGGCTTCGGGTCATGCAGCTGTCCGGTCTCAGGCGACCTGTACCGGAATCGCGTTGCTGGTGTGGCTGAGTTCGTTGCCCGGAGCCATGTACAGCATACGCGGTTTGAAATTGGCCAATTCGGCCTCGCTGTAGTGGGCGTAGGCGCAGATGATCACGCGATCACCTACCTTGGCCTTGTGAGCCGCGGCACCGTTCACCGAGATCATCCGCGAACCGTTTTCAGCGCGAATGGCGTAGGTGGTGAAACGCTCACCGTTATCGACGTTGTAGATCTGGATCTGCTCGTATTCGCGGATACCGGAGAGGTCGAGCCATTCACCATCGATGGCGCAGGAACCTTCGTAATCGAGCACGGCGTGGGTGACTTCGGCGCGGTGCAGTTTGGCCTTTAGCATGATGGCGTGCATGGCATTTTCTCGTCGTGGCGCGGGCGGCGGCTGAGTTTGCCCGAACCCCCGAGGGGGTTCAAGGCTGCGGCGGGAGTTGGTCAGGCTTGCGCTTCGAGGGTGAAGGCAAGGTTGTCGATCAGTCGGGTGTTACCCATGTAGGCGGCACCGAGGATCACCAGTTGCTGGTCCTGGCTGCCTGCGGGGCGCAGGTTCAGGGCCTCGCGGACTTCCAGGTAGTCAGGGCGAAAGCCCGCCTTGGCCAGTTCGGCCTGGCCTTCCTGTTCCAGCGCGGCGAAGTCGCGGCGGCCCGCGCGGATGGCCGAGGCCAATTGCTGCAGGGTGCGATACAGGGCAGGTGCGGCGGCGCGCTGGGCGTCGTCCAGGTAACCGTTGCGCGATGACAATGCGAGGCCATCGTCAGCGCGAACCGTGGGCTCGCCGATGATCTGGATCGGCATATTCAGGTCTCGCGCCAGCTTGCGGATCACCGCCAACTGTTGGAAGTCTTTCTCGCCGAATATCGCAAGGTCAGGCTGGACCATGTTGAACAGCTTGCTGACCACAGTGGCAACGCCTTCGAAATGGCCAGGACGGCTCCCGCCACAGAGACCCTCGGATACCAGCGGGACGTTGACGCGGGTCTGGCCTTCCATGCCGTCCGGGTACATTTCTTCCACGTCCGGGTGGAACAGCAACTGGCAGCCCGCGGCGACCAGTTGCTCCTGGTCGGCCACCAGGGTGCGCGGATATTTGGCCAGGTCTTCGCTGGGTCCGAACTGCAGTGGGTTGACGAAGATGCTGGCGACCACGAAATCGGCGCGTTGGCTGGCTTTTTCCACCAGGGCGATGTGCCCGGCATGGAGGTTGCCCATGGTCGGCACGAAACCGATGCGCTTGCCTTCGCTACGCGCACGGGCGACGGCGGCACGCAGTTCGCGGACGGTTTTAACGGTGATCATGCGGAGAATCCGTGTTCGGCGGCAGGGAAGGTAACGTCCTTGACGGCTTGTACATAGGCAGCCAGGGCAGCCTGGATGTTGGGCTGGCCTTCCATGAAGTTCTTCACGAACTTGGGCGCGCGGCCGGTGAGGGAGAGCCCCAGCATGTCGTGCAGGACCAGCACCTGGCCATCGGTGGCGCTGCCGGCGCCGATGCCGATCACCGGGATTTTTACCGACTGGGTGATTTCAGCGGCCAGCTCACTGGGTACGCATTCCAGCAGCAGCATGGCGGCGCCGGCCTGCTCGAGGGCCATGGCGTCGGCGCGCAGTTGGCGCGCCTGGGCTTCCTGGCGGCCCTGGACCTTATAGCCACCGAGGATGTTCACGGCTTGCGGGGTCAGGCCCAGATGGGCGCAGACGGGGACGCCGCGTTCGGCGAGCAGGCGGATGGGCTCGGCCAGCCAGGCGGCACCTTCCAGCTTGACCATGTGGGCGCCGGCCTGCATCAGGGCGGCGCAATTGACGAAGGTCTGTTCGAGGTTGGCGTATGCCATGAACGGCAGGTCGCTGATGATCAGCGCGCCCTGGTTGCCGCGCTTCACGGCTGCGGTGTGGTAGACCATGTCGGTCACACTGACCGGCAGGGTGCTGTCATGGCCTTGCAGGACCATGCCAAGGGAGTCGCCCACCAGCAGCACATCCACGCCGGCCTGGCAGGCAGCCTGGGCAAAGGTGGCGTCGTAGGCTGTCAGCATGGCGATTTTCTCGCCTCTCAGCTTGAGCTCTTGCAGGGTGGTCAGGGTCACATCAGGCATGAAAACGTCCTCATCGGCGCCGTTTTGCACCGGCACGGGGCAACGGGACGCTTATAGTCCCGATGGGGGGGCATGAAGTCAATTGCAGGTGTTACCGACCTGTTACGGCGTTACCGCCAGGTCGGGAAGGCGCTCGAGGCCTTCGAAGGCACAGTCGTCCAGCAGGGCCTGCAGCGGGCGTCCATCGGGCAATTGCAGGTCGCCGGCGATCTCTGCCAGGGGATAGAGCACAAAGGCGCGGGCGTGCATGTGGTAATGCGGAACCTGCAGCCTGGGCTCATCGATCTGGCGTAGGCCGAACAACAGGATATCCAGGTCCAGGGTCCGCGGACCCCAGCGCTCATCCTTGCGCACACGCCCTTGGGCGAGCTCGATGCGTTGCAGGGCGTCCAGCAGGTCCAGGGGCGCGAGGTCGGTATCCAGGGCTGCCACGGCGTTGACGTAGCGGGGTTGGTCCGGCGGGCCGAGAGGGTCGCTGGCGTAGAGCGAGGATACCGATGCGAGGCGCGTCCGGGGCAGTTCGCCCATCGCCGCGAGCGCTCCGCGTAGCTGGGTAACAGGCTCGGCGAGGTTGCTCCCGAGGCCGATGTACACGCGTTCCATGATCAATCGCCCGAGGTGCCGGGAGCGCCATCGCTGCGTGGGCCGCGCCGGCGGCGACTACCGCCACGCCTGCGGCGCTGTCCGGGGGGCTGGTCGTCCTTCGTGTTGAGCTCGCGAATCATGTTACGGCGCTGGCTGTCGCTGGCGTCCTGGTAATCGGTCCACCAGTCGCCGAGGCCATCGGTTTCTTCGCCGGCACTTTCGCGCAGCAGGAGGAAGTCGTAGCCGGCACGGAAGCGCGGGTTCTCCAGCAGCAGGTCGGCGCGTTTGCCGTTGCGGCGTGGCAGGCGTTCCTGCATGTCCCAGATTTCGCGGATCGGAATGCTGAAGCGCTTTGGAATGGCGGTGCGCTGGACCTGTTCCATGATCAAGCCGTGTGCCGCTTCCTGCATGGCCGGGATCGGTGGCATACCACGCTCCTGCAGTTGCGCGGCGCGGGCGGGCATGGCCGGCCAGAGCAAGGCAGCAAAGAGGAAGGCGGGAGTAACCGGCTTGCCCTGGCGAATGCGTTCGTCGGTGTTGATCAGCGCCTGGCGGATCAGGCGGCCGGTGTATTCCGGGTCGCGTTCCAGGGCTTCGGCGCTGGCCGGGAATAGCGGGGCGAAGAGGTCGTATTGCACCAGCAACTCGAAGGTGCGTTCGGCCTTGCCGCCGAGGAACAACTTGAGCACTTCGTCGAACAGGCGTGCCGAGGGAATCTCACGCAGCATGGGGGCCAGGCTGCGAATGGGCGCCGCGCTGTGCTTCTCGATCTCGAAGTCGAGCTTGGCGGCGAAACGCGCGGCCCGCAGCATGCGGACCGGGTCTTCTTGATAACGCTGCTCGGGTATGCCGATCAGGCGCACCAGGCGGTTGCGAATGTCGTGCACGCCATGGGCGTAGTCGAGGATGCGCTCGGAGGTCGGGTCGTAGTACAGCGCGTTGATGGTGAAGTCACGGCGCTGGGCGTCATCCTCCAGGCTGCCATAGACGTTGTCGCGCAGGATGCGGCCGCTTTCGTTGCGGGCGGCCTGGTTGCTGTCTTCTTCTTCCTCGCCTTGCGGATGATTGGCGCGGAAGGTGGCGACTTCGATGATCTCCCGACCGAACTGCACGTGGGCCAGCTTGAAGCGGCGGCCGATCACCCGGGCGTTACGGAATTCGGCGCGGACTTGTTCCGGGGTGGCATTGGTGGCCACATCGAAGTCCTTTGGACGCAGGTTCAGTAGCAGGTCGCGTACGCAGCCACCGACCAGATAGGCCTGGTAGCCGGCTTTCTGCAGGCGCTCGACGACTATGACGGCATTGCGGCTGATATCTGCACGGCGCAGCGAATGCTGATTGTTGCCCAGTACTTCGGGTGTGCTGCGCGGATGTTGGGCACGGCGAAGGGGAGAACGGAAAGACTGGAACAGCTTCTTCAGCATGGGATGCACTGTTTTGCGGAATGGACGGCCAGAAAAGGATATGGGCGCACGATGGCCGCGAATTCTAGCACTGGGAGGGGGCATGTAGAAGAAAAGGTCTGAAAGGAGTCAAAGCTACTGGGGGAGCCGAAGCTCCCCCCCAAATTGGTGCGTGCTTTGTTTTTATTGTATCGGGCTTGGTGTTTTTGTTGTTCGACCCGCTCCAGCAGGCTTTCTGCCTCTGGAAATGCCCTCCAAACGAGGGTTAATAGCAAACGGATTGCTTTGGACGCTGATGGTGCCGTGATCATTCCATGACCCAACCAGTACGGGTGCTGTCTGATGACAGTTTTATTGTTCTCGGTCTGGCTGTGGGGCAAGCCCCAAAGGCAACTCCTCTCCAAAAGAATCAGTTAGCTGCGCCTCCGCTGTTTTGTTTTTGTTGTGCTGGAGTCGATACGTCTTGTTTTTATTGTGGGGTTCAGCATTTGTTATTGTTGTTGTGTCGCAGATAAAGCAGATGCCGTGCCAACTTTTTCGATTCCTTGTAAATCAAGGGGTTGCGAGGGTGGTGGGCTGAATGGAGGGCAAAAAAAAGCCGGGTTTTCGTTACCTTTAAACCCGGCTTTGTTACGTGATGTTAGGCGGGGTAACAGCTTGGGGAACTGAATGTGTTCCCGGCTTGTCACCCTCGCCGGGCGCTCAAGGCCCGGCAGCGGCGCCCGATTTGCGGCGGGGAATGCCCAGGCGCTGACGGCGTTCCCACAGGCATTTGCGGCTGATGCCCAGCTTGCGGGCCAGCTCGGTCTCGGTCATGTGGTCCTGGTGCTCCAGCACGAAGTGCTGGAAGTAGTCTTCCAGGGACAGGTCCTCGGTCGGCTCATGAGCTGTGTTATTGGCCTGGCTCGGGGCGATGGCATCGTTGAAGTCATCGTCGTCCAGGTCGTCCAGCTCGATGTCGATGCCCAGCAGGTCCGCCGAGATATCCGGGCTCTCGCAGAGGATCACTGCGCGCTCGATGGCGTTCTCCAGTTCACGCACGTTACCCGGCCAGTTGTAGTGGCGGATTGCCTGTTCGGCGTCAGCAGCGAAGCGCAGGCTGTCGCGTCCCATTTGGGCGCACTGGCGCGCCAGGAAGGAGCGGGCGATTTCCAGCACGTCGCTACCGCGCTCGCGCAGTGCGGGCAGCTTCAGGGAGATGACGTGCAGGCGGTAATAGAGGTCTTCGCGGAACTGGCCGGTCTTGGCCAGGGTCTTGAGGTCGCGGTGGGTGGCAGCGATCAGGCGCACATCGACCTTCTGCGACTGCACGGAACCCACACGGCGAATCTCGCCTTCCTGCAGGACGCGCAGCAGGCGCGCCTGAGCTTCCAGGGGCAGTTCGCCGATCTCGTCGAGGAACAGGGTGCCGCCATCAGCCGCTTCCACCAGGCCGGCGCGGCCAGCGGTAGCGCCGGTGAAGGCGCCTTTCTCGTGGCCGAAAAGTTCGGACTCGATCAGGGTTTCCGGGATCGCCGCGCAGTTCACCGAAATCAGCGGCGCCTTGGCGCGGCGGGACAGATTGTGCAGGGCTCGCGCCACCAATTCCTTACCGGTACCGGACTCACCCTGAATCAGTACGGTGGAGTCGGTCGGGGAAACTTTGCGGATCTTGCTGTAGAGCTCGAGCATCGGCGGGCAGGAGCCGATGATGCCGATTTCGCCGTCGGCGTTGGCGGCGGCTGCCTTGTCACCGCCTCGACCGGCACTGGGGCGATCGTTCGGTGCCGACTTGGCGTCTTGGCGCTCCTTGAGAATGCGCGAAACCGCCTGGAGCATTTCGTCATGGTCGAAGGGTTTGGCGATGTAGTCCACCGCGCCCATCTTCATCGAGTCCACCGCCGAACGCAGGCTGGCGTAGCTGGTCATGATCAGCACCGGGGTGCCTTGGGCCAGCTTGATCAGCTCGGTACCGGGAGCGCCAGGCAGGCGAAGGTCGCTGATGATCAGGTCGAAACCGGGAATGCTGTAACGCTCCTGGGCTTCCTGTACGGAGCCCGCTTCGCTGACCTGGTACTGGTTGCGCTCCAGTAGGCGGCGCAAGGCCGAGCGAATGATGGTTTCGTCTTCGACGATCAGAATGTGTGGCATTAATTCGGCTCTCTAGACGGTCTCAGCTCACGGCGGATGTTGCTTCGACAAAACGAGGCAGCGTCACCCTGATTCGGGTGCCGCGCTGGTGCTCGGAGTCGGCCGGGCTTTCGATGGTTATCTGTCCATAATGCTCTTCCACGATCGAATAGACCAGTGCAAGGCCAAGGCCGGTCCCTTTCCCTGGGTCCTTGGTGGTGAAGAAGGGTTCGAACAGGCGATCGATGATCGCCTTCGGAATGCCGCTGCCTTCGTCTTCGACGACGAGGTCGACGGTGTGCTCCGAAGCTTCGCTGCGCACGCGAATGGCGCTGCCCACGGGGGAGGCATCGCGGGCATTGGACAGCAAGTTGATCAGCACCTGGGCGAGGCGCTGGGGGTCGCCTTCGACAATGTGCTGTGGATCGCAGAGGTTGAAGAAGTTCACCTCGATGCTGCGCTTGTTCAGTGAGAGCAGGCCGATGGCGTCCTGCGTGACCTCGGCCAGGCATACCGGTTCGCTGGCCTGCTGACGACCGCCAGCGTGGGCGAAGCTCATCAGCGACTGGACGATGCGAGTGACGCGTTTGGTCTGTTCAAGAATCTGGCTGCTGAGTTCTTTGATCTCGCCATCGCCCTCGCGCTCTTCGCGCAGGTTCTGCGCCAGGCAGGCAATGCCGGTGATGGGGTTGCCGATTTCGTGGGCGACGCCGGCAGCCAGGCGACCGATGGACGCCAGGCGTTCGGAGTGGACCAGCTTGTCTTCCAGTAATTGAGTGTCGGTCACATCTTCCACCAGCAGTACCAGGCCGCTGCTGCCCGGTGCCAGGGGCTCTTCGATCGCCGCCTTATGCAGGTTGAGTGCGCGGGCCTGGCCGTCCAGGGTCAGGCGCTGCTTGTGCAAGTGTTCGTCAGGGAGGTTGATGAAGCCTTCCAGCAGGCCTTTCCAGGGATCAGTGATGGTCGACAGACGCGAGCCGACGACACGCTGCGCCGGAATCTCGGTCAGTTCCTCCATGGCGCGGTTCCACATGAGGATTTCCTGGTCCTTGGCCAGGGAGCAGACCCCCATGGGCAGCTCCTGCAAGGTCTGTCGGTGGTAGCGACGCAGCGCGTCCAGTTCCGCGGCGAGGCCGGTGAGGCGCGAGTGATAGTCCTCCAGCCGGCTTTCGATGAAGTGAATGTCTTCGGTGACGTAACCCTCGCTGCCAGACTTGTAGGGCAGGAAGGTTTCCACCATGTCCTGGGCCACACTGGGTCCCATCAGGCCGGAGAGGTTGGCTTCGATGCGATCCCGCAGGCGGCGCAGGGCATAGGGGCGGCGTTCATCGAAGGGCAGGTGGAGATCGCGCAGGGCCTGTTCCACTTCCTTCTGTGCGGTCTTGGCGCCCAGGGGTTTGGCCAGTTGAGTGGCAAATTCCTGGGGCGAGCTGGCCATCAGTTCACGGCGTTGCGGCCGGCGCACGTTGTCGACCGTACAGGCTTCGGCTGCGCTGCGTTCTTCCGGGCTGGCTTCGGTGAAGAGCGAGACCAGGGTGAAGATCAGTACGTTGGCCGCCAGGGAGGCGATGGCTGCGATGTGCCAGCTGGTGTCGTCGAGTACGTAGATGGCATTGAACAGCGGTAGGTAGATACCCTGCAGGTTGCCCACCAACGGCAGCAGCATGGCGAATAACCAGACGAGGAAGCCTGCCAGCAGGCCCGCGATGAACCCGCGGCGGTTGGCGGTCGGCCAGTAGAGTACCGAGAGCGCGCCGGGCAGGAACTGCAAGGTGGCGACGAAGGCGACGATACCGAGGTTGGACAGGTCCTGCTCGGCACCCAGCAGCAGGTAGAAACCGTAGCCGGCCATGATGATGAAGGCGATCAGGGCGCGGCGGGTCCATTTCAACCAGCGGTAGATGTTGCCTTCGGCGGGTGGCTGGTAGAGCGGCAGCACCAAGTGGTTGAGGGCCATGCCGGAGAGGGCCAGGGTCAGCACGATGATCAGGCCGCTGGCGGCTGACAGGCCGCCGACGTAGGCAAGCAGGGCGAGCACCGGGTTGTCGACGGCGATCCCCAACCCCAGGGTGAAATACTCCGGGTTGGTGGTGGCGCCGAGTTTGAGGCCCGCCCAGAGGATCAGCGGGATGGCCAGGCTCATCAGCAACAGGAACAGCGGCAGGCCCCAGCTGGCGCTGACCATGGCGCGCGGGTTGAGGTTCTCGGTGAAGGTCATGTGGTACATGTGCGGCATGACGATTGCCGAGGCAAAGAACACCAACAGCAGGGTGCGCCAGGGACCTTCCTGCAGCGGTGTGTGCAGCGTGGAGAGTGCGGCCTGGTTCTGCAGCAACCAGAGCTCCAGCTCCCGCGGGCCGTCGAACACGCCATAGAGCGCGTAAAGGCCGATGCTGCCCAGGGCCACCAGTTTGACCACCGATTCGAAAGCGATGGCAAACACCAGGCCGGCGTGCTTCTCGCGGGTGGCAATGTGGCGCGCGCCGAAGAGGATGGTGAACAGGGTGATCAGGGCGCAGAAGCTCAGGGCGACGCGGTTGTGGACCGGCTCGCGGGTAAGAATGCCGATGGAGTCGGCCACCGCCTGGATCTGCAGGGCCAGCAGCGGCAGCACGCCGATGATCATGATTACCGTGGTCAGCGCGCCGGCCCAGGTGCTGCGGAAGCGGAAGGCGAAGAGGTCGGCCAGCGATGACAGCTGGTAGGTGCGGGTGATGCGCAGTATCGGATAGAGCAGTACCGGCGCCAGCAGGAAGGCACCCGATACGCCCAGGTAACTGGCGAGGAATCCGTAGCCGTACTGGTAGGCCAACCCGACGGTACCATAGAAGGCCCAGGCACTGGCATACACGCCCAGGGACAGGGTGTAGGTCAGCGGGTGACGGACGATCCAGCGCGGTACGAAGCCGCGGTCACTGAGCCAGGCCACGCCGAACAGGGCCAGGAGATAGGCAGCGCTGATCAGGATCAGCTGGGTGAGGCTAAAGCTCATCAGCATCGCGTTGACTCTGGAGAATGAAGGTCACCACGATCAGGATCAGCCACAGCAGGTAGGGGCGGTACCAGGCGCCGTTGGGGTCGATCCACCAATCCATGATGGCGGGGGAGAACAGGTAGATTCCCACCACCAGGAGCAGGACCAGCCGATAGATGTACATGCCATAAATCTCGTCGTGTCTGCCGCGATGGTAGCGAATGCCCAGAGGTGCCGCGAGTGGCTAGCGAAGCTGCGCTTCGGCCAGCGTCCGGGTGCGTGGAATTCGCCGTGCGTCCCAGTGTGCGATGCCCCAGTCCAGCACATCGCGGGGGTGGTTGTCGGCCAGTTCGGCTGGCGGCTCCTGGCCCAGGGCTCGCAGTGCGCGTACCAGCAAGGGGCCGGCGGAGTCTGCCGGCAGCGGCGGTGAACGGTAGGACTTGCCCAGCTTGTGGCCGTCCGGCTGGATGATCAGCGGCACATGCAAATAGCGGGGTTGGCTGAAGCCCAGCAGTTCCTGCAAATAGAGCTGGCGTGGGGTGGAGTCCAGCAGGTCGGCACCCCGGACAATGTCGGTAATGCCTTGCCAGGCGTCGTCCAGCACCACGGCCAATTGATAGGCATAGAGGCCGTCGCGACGACGGATAACGAAGTCGCCCACTTCCCGCGCCAGATGCTGGCGGTACTCGCCCTGTACGCGGTCGATGAAGTGGTACTCGAGCTCCGGCACGCGGATGCGAATGGCTGCGTCGAGCTGCGGGTGCTGGGCGTTGCGGCAGAAACCCGGATAGATGCCCTGGTGGCCCTCCAGCTGCTTGCGCGAGCAGGTGCAGGCGTAGGCCAACCCCATCTCGTAGAGACGGTCGATCACCTTGGCGTAGTCCTCTTGGCGGTCGCTCTGGCGAACCATCTCGCCATCCCATTCGAAACCGTAGTTTTCCAGGGTATGGAGAATCGCCGCTTGGGCACCTTCGACTTCCCGCGGCGGATCGAGGTCTTCCATGCGCAGCAACCAGCGGCCGCCGACAGCGCGGGCGTCAAGGTAGGAGGCAAGGGCAGCGACCAGCGAACCGAAATGCAGAAAGCCGCTGGGCGTAGGGGCGAAGCGCCCGATATAGGTAGGGGAGGTCATGGAACAGGACCCTGTAACGCGACGGGGCGCCGTTGGCGCCCCGCTTCGGCATCAGGAGCCGAGCTGCTTTTCCTTGATTTCCGCCAGGGTCTTGCAGTCGATGCAAAGGGTGGCGGTGGGGCGGGCTTCCAGGCGGCGGATGCCGATCTCGACGCCGCAGGAGTCGCACCAGCCGTAATCGTTGTCTTCGATCAGTTGGAGCGTTTCGTCGATCTTCTTGATCAGTTTGCGCTCGCGGTCACGGGCGCGCAGCTCGAGGCTGAACTCTTCTTCCTGGCTGGCACGGTCGGCCGGGTCCGGGAAGTTTGCGGCTTCGTCCTGCATGTGGTGCACGGTACGGTCCACCTCTTCCATCAACTCCTGCTTCCATTTGTTGAGGATGTTGGTGAAGTGAGCGCGCATGCGGTCGCTCATGTACTCCTCGCCCTTGGTCTCTTGGTAGGGCACGAAGCCACGAATCAACTGGCTGTTCTGTTGTTTTGCATTGGTGGGCATGGATGGCCGCCTCTCACTTTCTTAATCCATTGCGCAGGATTATGGTCCATCGCCGGCGACGCCGGCCCTGCGGCTGCAAGCGGGCGAACTTACCAGATCAAATCCGGGTGCGCCACTCCCCAGCGTCGTACATGCTGCAGCGTCCAGGGACCATTGGTTAGAATCCTCTCTTTGCCTTAATAAAGGAAGGCCAATGGCCCAGTCCTACAGTGCGCGCAGCCGCGCCATCGAACCCTTCCACGTCATGGCCCTGCTGGCTCGTGCCAACGAACTCCAGGCAGCGGGTCACGATGTGATCCACCTGGAAATCGGCGAGCCGGACTTCACCACTGCCGAGCCTATCGTCCAGGCCGGGCAGGCAGCCCTGGCCGCCGGGCATACCCGATACACCGCCGCTCGGGGCGTGCCGCAGTTGCGCGAAGCCATCGCTGGCTTCTACGCATCGCGCTATCGGTTGAACATAGACCCTGATCGCATTCTCATCACCCCCGGCGGTTCCGGAGCGCTGTTGCTGGCCAGCAGCCTGCTGGTAGATCCCGGGCGGCACTGGCTGCTGGCCGACCCCGGCTACCCCTGCAACCGTCACTTCCTGCGCCTGGTGGAAGGTGGTGCGCAGCTGGTGCCGGTGGGCCCTGAGACCCGCTATCAATTGACCCCGCAGCTGGTCGAACGGCACTGGGACGCCGACAGCGTGGGTGCCCTGGTCGCCTCGCCGGCCAACCCGACCGGCACCGTGCTGCACGCCGACGAGCTGGCGGCCCTGTCTCAGACCCTCAAGGCTCGCGGTGGCCATCTGGTGGTGGACGAGATCTACCACGGCCTGACCTATGGCATGGACGCCAGTAGCGTGCTGGAAGTGGATGACGACGCCTTCGTGCTGAATAGCTTTTCCAAGTATTTCGGTATGACCGGCTGGCGACTCGGTTGGTTGGTGGCGCCGCCGGACGCAGTGCCCGAGCTGGAGAAACTGGCGCAAAACCTCTATATCAGTGCGCCCTCAATGGCCCAGTACGCCGCCCTGGCCTGCTTCCAGCCGCAGACCCTGGAAATCCTCGAGCAGCGTCGCAACGAGTTCGCCCGTCGTCGCGATTACCTGTTGCCGGCCCTGCGTGAGCTGGGCTTCCGCATCGCCGTAGAGCCGGAAGGTGCCTTCTATCTCTATGCGGACATTTCCGCCTTTGGTGGCGATGCCTACGCCTTCTGCCGTCATTTCATCGAAACCGAACATCTGGCCTTCACGCCGGGCCTGGACTTCGGTCGCAATCATTCCGCTCAGCATGTGCGCTTCTCCTATACCCAGAGCCTGCCGCGTCTGGAGGAGGCCGTGCAGCGCCTGGCTCGCGGTCTGAAGACCTGGTCCGGTCAATGAGGTTCGCCCCGGCCCTGGAGGAGGGCAGGCTGCTCAAGCGTTACAAGCGCTTTCTCGCGGATGTAGAAACGTCATCAGGGGAGCAGTTGACCATTCACTGCCCCAATACCGGCTCGATGCTGAACTGCATGAGCGCGGGCTGCCGGGTCTGGTTCAGTCGCTCCAACAATCCCAAGCGCAAGTTGCCCGGTACCTGGGAAATCGCCGAGACGCCCCAGGGTCGCCTGGCCTGCGTCAATACCGCACGGGCCAATGCCCTCGTGGAAGAGGCGCTGCAGGCCGGCATTATCAGTGAGCTGGCGGGCTTCAGCGCCCTCAAGCGTGAAGTGGGCTATGGGCTGGAAAACAGCCGCGCCGATTTCCGTCTCGATTACCCCGCCGGTCCGGCCTTCATCGAGGTGAAGAGCGTCACCCTGGGCTTCGATGGCACGCCGGTCGCAGCATTCCCTGACGCTGTGACCCAGCGTGGCAGCAAGCATTTGCGTGAGTTGGCCGTGCTGGCGCGAGAGGGCGTGCGCGCTGTGCAGCTCTATTGTGTGAATCTTTCGGGTGTCGATGCGGTGCGTCCAGCCGAGGAGATCGACCCGGCTTATGCGGCAGCCCTGCGTGAGGCAGTTGCTGTGGGTGTGGAAGTGCTGGCTTATGGGGTGGCGCTGACGCCGGAAGAAGTTCGCGTCTGTCGTCGTCTCGAGGTGAAGCTCTGAGGCTCAGGCGTCGATGAGCAACCAGATGCCGTCGGCGTCTTCGCGGCAGTCCAGAGGTTGCAGCATGTCGCCGGCGCAGGGGCCGGTCACGCATTCGCCCGACTCGATCAGGAACAGCGCGCCGTGGGTGGCGCACTGGATCAGGCTGCCGCTGTGATCGAGGAACTGACCTGGCACCCAGTCGAGCGGAATTCCCCGGTGCGGGCAACGATTCTCATAGGCGTGAATCTGCCCATGCCGGCGCACCAGCAAGAGTTTCAGACCATCAACGACAAAGCCCCGACTCTGGCCTTCGGCCAGTTCAGAGGGGCGGCAAAGCAGGATCATCGGCATCTCCACGGCAGGCGTGCATTATCGCGCGCCACCGTGGCTTGCCAAGAGGGGCACATCCGTGTGCTGAAAGGAATCAGATCTCCCAGACCAGGTTGACCGAGGCGTTGCGGCCTGGCTGGGTGTAGCGGCCCAAGCTGCGGCTGTTGGCGTCCAGACCCTGGACGTCGCCCCACTGCCAGTACTCCTTGTCGGTCAGGTTGAACAGGCCGGCGTTCACCGAGAGGGCATCGGTGACCTGCCACCAGGTGTTCAGGTCGAGGGTGCCGTAGCCCGGCGTGGCGAACTGCTCATTGATGCGCACGCTGGCATTGTTCGACTGATCGATGCGGTCCTTGGCCGTGACCAGGGTCCAGGACAAGTCGCCACCGAACTTGCCGGTCGGTTCGGCGTAGCCCAGACCAATGACTGCCTTGAGCGGATCAATGCTGTTGATTGGCGCACCCGTCTCCTCATTCTTGCCGCGGGCATAGGCGATGGTGCCGAGCAGGCGGGTGCCAGCGGGCAGGCCAAAGCTGCCGAGGAAGAGTTCGCCCTTGGCCTCGGCGCCGCGAATGGTCACCTTGTTCAGGTTTTGCGACTGGAACGTAAGCAGATTGTCGCCAGTCGGGTCCGGGATGGTCACCTGTTCGATGAAGTCTTCGTAGCGGTTGTAGAACAGCGCCACCCCGAAGCTGCCGCTGTTGTACTTGCCGCGCAGGCCGATTTCGTAGCTGTCGCTGGTTTCTGGTTTCAGGCGAGTATTGGCGACGGTCTGGTAACCCATCCCGGCGTTGACGAATTCACCGAAGATGTCCACAGGCTCCGGTGCCTTGAAGCCCGCGGCGTACTGGCCATAGAGGCTGTGGGCGTCGTCCAGGCGGTAGGTGACACCGAGCTTGGGCGAAAGCGCGTGGTCGTTGAAGTCCGACGGGTTTCGATCAACCGGGTTGCTATTCAGGTACTCCGGCGTCACATCCGGCTTGAGTTCGTAGTAGTCGTAGCGCAGGCCCGGTAACAGGGTCCAGCGGCCGATCTCGATGCTGTCCTGTGCGAACAGGGCGTACTCGTGGGTGACCGGATCGGGGAAGTCGCTCAGCGGGAAAGTCTCCGCACCGAAGGCCGGCGGAAGCGGTTGCCCAGTGCTGACGCGGGTCTCGTTGCCCTTGCGCAGGTCGTTGCTTTCGAGGCGCTTCAGGTCGACGCCGTAGATCAGATGGTGCTGGGTGTTACCGAGCTCGAAGTGTTTGTCCAACTGGCCATTGAAGGACCAGAGCTTCTCTTCGTATACCGAATCGCGGGTGCGCAGGCGCTCGAAGGCCGAGGTGGGCGGTACCGGGTTGCGGTTGAAGGCGACCCAGCTGTAGCGGCTCTGCTCGGTCTGTTGGCGGATCTTGCTGTCCTGGTGGTTGAGCTGCCATTTCAGCTGATCGGCGAAGGCGTTATCGAGTTCCAACCGGTGCTCCAGGCTGATGCGCTCGCGGTCGGTGCTGTCGGTGGCATTGCTGGCCGCGATCAGGGCATTGCTGAACATGCCGCCGCCCAGGGATGTGGAGGTGAGGGTCGAAGCCTCGCTGAGCACGCGGGTGTCAACGTCGTCCTGAAAGCGCTCGTAGCTCAGCTGCAGGCGATCATTACCGGCGTAGTTCCAGCCGATCTTGGCCAACAGGTTGTCGGTGGTGAAGTCCTGCGGGTTGGCTTCCTCACGTCCGGCACCGAGGCCGCCGCGGCCGCCGAAGGTCTCGGTTTCGTCGCCACTGCGACGACCCATATGGAGTACGCCGTCAAGCGAGCCCTGGCGGGCAGCGAAGGTGGCGCTGCGCAGCCAGCTGTTGTCGGCGCTGCTGTAACCCGTCTTCAGTCGGGCATAAGCGTCATCACCTTCGTCCAGGTAGTCCGCAGCATCCTTGGTCAGGAAACTCACCGCGCCGCCGATGGCATCGCTGCCGTATAGCGAAGATGCCGGGCCGCGGATGATCTCCAGCTGCCTGACGATGTCCGGGTCGATGTAGTTGCGCTGGGCGTTGAGGAAGGGGCCGAAGTTGAAGGCATCCGGCACCGAGACTCCGTCCACCTGGGTCAGCACGCGGTTGCCACCGATGCCTCGGATGGTGAAGCCGGAGAGACCGAAGCGGCTGCCGGTGCCACTCACCGATACCCCTGGTTCGTAGCGCACCAGGTCGCGGATGTTGTTCACGTTCTTCTGGTCGATGTCGCGTTCGGTCTGCACCGAGACCGTGCTTGGCACCTGGTCGAGACGCTGCTCGCTGCGCGTGGCGGTGACGGTCATGGTGTCGAACTGCGTGGCGGCCTTTTCAGCTGCCAGGGCCAGGGACGGGCAAAGCAACAGCAGAGCGAGCCCGGATCGACGGGCAATGGGTGGACGCAGCGCCATGGGCACTCCCGATTTCAGAGGCGCACCAGCAGCCGACTTTTGCGCCCTTTCAGCGATTTTCGCTTTCTTGTGGGCTTGTTGGTCAGGTCCTACTGATGATCGCAGGTTGATATCGGAACGGCACGTTAATGTCATTGACTTGCAAATGCAAATAACAATTAAATGCATTTAAGAAAAAATGCTGGACAAACAAATGCCGCGCTTCCCCTGCTATTTCAGCCTGTCTATGGCCATGCACGTCAGCGTGGGCTGGCTCCTGCATGACATGCGGGAAGCGGCGAGTGGTGTTCCGAATACGCCAGTTCCGATCATGATCCAGCTAGTAAGCCCTGATCCGCCGCCACTGCCGGCCCCGCTGCCGGTTAAGCCAGCAGCGGCGCCTGCCAAGCCCGCTCAACCGGCCAGGTCGCAGCAGGTAGTGCCCAGGCCGGTGGTGGAGAGCAAGCCGAGGTCGGAGGCAGCCCGTGCGGTTGCGCGGGCAGAATCAGCCACACCACGGCCCAGCCCGCCTGCCAAACCCAGGCTGATTGCGGCAACTGCTGCGTCCCGCTCTGTCGAAAGGCCGTCGGCCACCAGCGTCCCGGTTGTGAAGCCAGCGGTTACCGAGGTGTTCAGCCACGAGCCGGCGTTTCTCACCCCGCCCAAGCCGCCGATTTATCCGGCCCAAGCGCGGCGCCGCAATCAGCAGGGCCTGGTCCTGGTTGAGGTGCGGTTGGATGCCCACGGCCTGCTGCGGGAAATCAAGCTGCTGCGTTCGTCCGGCGTCGAAAGCCTGGACCGTTCGGCCCTCGATGCTGTCGCCGCCTGGCGCTTCATTCCAGAGACTCTGAACGGCCAGCCGGTGCCCAGCCGCGTACACATTCCAATTGAATTCGCCCTGTCGGCGAGTCGCTGAACTACAAAGGAGCCTCAGATGAGCCTACAAAATCTGCCCGCTAGTGCGGGTTCCCCCCTCTACCTCGAATGGCAGGCACTGCGCGCCGAACAGCCACGCCTGCGTGCCCGGGATGCGGCCCTGCGACTGTCTGTCAGCGAGGCCGAACTGACCACCAGCCGCCTCGGCGTCGACACGGTGCGTCTGCGCACGGACTGGGTCAACTTGTTGCCTGCCCTGGGTGAGCTGGGCTACATCATGGCGCTGACCCGCAATGAGCATTGCGTGCATGAGCGCAAGGGCTACTACCGCGAGGTTTTGGTAGCCGCCAACGGGCAAATGGGCCTGGTGGTGTCAGCCGACATTGATCTGCGCCTGTTCATGGGGGGCTGGGCCAGCGCCTTTGCAGTGGCCGAAGAAACCCCTCGCGGCACCCAGCGCAGCATCCAGGTCTTCGACCAGCAGGGCACGGCGGTGCATAAGGTATACCTCACTGACGACAGCGACCTGGCCGCCTGGGAACCGCTGGTAGAGCGCTTCCGTGCCGAGGAACAGAGCGCCGAACTGGATTTCTTGCCGCAACCCGAGGCGGTGCAGGCCAAACCTGATGCCGAGATCGACGTCGTGTCCCTTCGCGAAGGCTGGGCGACGCTGAAGGACACCCATCACTTTTTCGCCCTGCTGAAGAAGTACGGTGCTGAACGCACCCAAGCCCTGCGTCTGGCGGGCAACCAATGGGCGGAGCAACTCGATACCGCCGAGCTGCCGCGCCTGATGGAGGAGGCGGGTGCGCGCGAAGTTCCGATCATGGTGTTTGTCGGCAACCGTCATTGCATTCAGATCCACAGCGGCAGGGTCAGCAATCTGAAGTGGGTGGATACCTGGTTCAATGTGCTCGACCCGGAGTTCAACCTGCACCTGCAGACTGCCGGGGTTACTGAGCTGTGGCGGGTGCGCAAGCCCAGCACAGATGGCGTGATCACCAGTTGGGAAGCCTTCGACGCGCAAGGGCAGTTGGTCGTGCAATTGTTCGGCGTCCGCAAACCCGGTATTCCTGAGCTGGAAGACTGGCGAGCACTGGCGGAAAGCGCGCCGGCTCTCTGATTCCGAGCCAGCAGGGGGCTTGTCGTGCCCCGGTCCAGGCTAACACTCGGTGAAAACAGGGCGTTGGCATTTCCCGCATTCAGCGATGGAGTTGTTTTCGATGCGTCTAGTTGTCGGTCTGGCCAGCCTCTGTGCGGGCCTTTTGTTCTCCCAACAGGCCGCTGCGGCCGAGCCCCTTCCCCAGCGCTGGGTCAGCGCCGGCGGGTCGGTCAGCGAGTGGGTGGTGGCCCTGGGCGGGCAGGAGAAGTTGGTGGGCGTGGATACGACCAGTCAGCATCCCGATTCATTGAAGGCGCTGCCCAGTATCGGCTACCAGCGGCAACTGGCGGCAGAAGGCATTCTCTCGCTACGTCCCGACATCCTGATCGGGAGCGAGGAAATGGGTCCGCCACCGGTGCTGGCGCAGGTCGGCGCGGCGGGTGTGCGTATCGAGCGCCTGTCCTCGACCGCCGACCTCGCTACCTTGGAACAGAATCTCAAGCTGATCGGGAGCCTGTTGGGCGACGAGGCGCGCGCCGGCCAGGCCTTCGCCGCCTATAGCCAGCGCCTGCAGCGTCAGGCGGAATGGGTCGCCAAAGTCCTGCAGGCCCAGAAGGCGCCGCGGGTGCTCTTCTTGCTGGGCCACGCGGGCAGCAGCCCGATGGCCGCGGGGAGAGACACCGCTGCGGCCTGGTTGATCGAGCGGGCCGGAGGGCTGAACCTGACGCACCACCATGGCTACAAGGCGATTTCCAGCGAAGCGCTGGCCGCACTTGATCCTGATGTGGTGGTGATCGCCGATCGCCGTCTGGACGGTGATGCCGCTCGTGACGCCTTGCTCCAGCAGAACCCGGCTCTGGCCGCCACCCGTGCGGCGCGCGACGGTCGTCTGCTCAGCCTGGACCCGACTCTGCTGGTAGGTGGACTGGGACCGCGATCGCCTGATGGCATAGCCGCGCTGTCTGCAGGCTTCTATCCTTCGGCTCCGGCCCTGACCGAGAAAAGCCTGAGCCAGCCATGACTGCATCTCTTCACTCCCGCCCACTGTTCATCGCCCTGGTCGTCGTGCTGCTGTTAGCGCTTTGGCTGTCGCTGGCGCTGGGGCCGGTCAGCCTGCCACTGGGCGAGACCGTACGCGCGGCAATGCGCCTGGCTGGCCTGCCGTTATCCGGTGAAGGGCTGGAGCAGGCCGAGTTGATCCTTGGGCAGATACGCCTCCCACGCACCCTGCTCGGGCTTGCGGTGGGCGCCGTGCTGGCGTTGTCCGGCGTTGCCATGCAGGGCTTGTTTCGCAACCCGCTGGCTGACCCAGGGCTGGTTGGGGTATCCAGCGGCGCAGCATTGGGAGGGGCTGTGGCCATTGTCGGTGGCACCGCGTTGGGTGGATTGCCAGAGGCTTTTGCCCCCTACCTGCTGTCCATTTTCGCCTTTGCCGGCGGGCTGGCCGTGACGTTGCTGGTCTATCGCCTGGGGCGTCACGACGGGCAGACCAGTGTGGCGACCATGCTGCTCGCCGGGATTGCCCTGACCGCACTAGCCGGGGCGGTGATCGGCCTGTTCACCTACCTGGCCGATGACGCCACTCTGCGCAGCCTGACCTTCTGGAACATGGGCAGCCTCAACGGTGCCAGTTATTCGCGGCTCTGGCCGCTGCTGATCGTGACCCTGTTCGTGGTGTTCTGGCTGCCACGTCGGGCCAAGGCACTGAATGCCTTGCTGCTGGGGGAGTCCGAGGCCCGTCACCTGGGCTTCGATGTGGAGCGACTGAAGCGCGAGCTGGTGTTCTGCACTGCCCTGGGTGTGGGGGCTGCGGTGGCGGCGGCGGGGTTGATCGGTTTCATCGGCCTGGTTGTGCCGCACCTGGTACGCCTGGTTGCCGGGCCGGATCACCGGGTCCTGCTGCCGGCTTCGGCTCTGGCCGGGGCTAGCCTGCTGCTGCTGGCCGACCTGGCGGCACGCCTGGTACTGGCGCCGGCCGAACTGCCCATCGGCATCGTCACGGCAATGATAGGTGCGCCGTTCTTCCTCTATCTGCTGGTGCGAGGTCGCCCCTGATGCTGTGCGCGGAACAACTGGACGTGTTGCGAGGCAGCAAACACGTACTCGCAGGCGTCGATCTGGCGCTGCAGCCTGGCGAGGTGCTTGGGGTACTCGGCCCCAATGGCGCCGGCAAGAGCACCTTACTAGGTGCCTTGTGTGGTGAGGTACCGGCTGCCTCGGGAGCGGTCAGCCTGGATGGCCGTGCCCTGGGCGACTGGAACGGGCCGCAGCGTGCGCGACGCCTGGCCGTGCTGCCACAAAGCTCGACCCTGAACTTTGCGTTCCGCGTCGAGGAGGTCGTGGCCATGGGGCGCATGCCTCACGACACCGGACGAGAACAGGATGCCGAAGTCGTCGCGCAGGCGTTGCACGCGGCGGATGCCAGCCACTTGGCCGGTCGCAGCTATCTGGCGCTCTCCGGTGGTGAGCGTCAGCGCGTGCACCTCGCACGGGTGCTGGCGCAGCTCTGGCCCGGGGGCAGCGGGCAAATACTGCTGCTGGACGAACCCACCTCGATGCTTGACCCGCTGCACCAGCACACCACCTTGCAGGCCGTGCGGGCGTTTGCCGAGCGTGGCGTGGCAGTGCTGGTGATTCTTCATGACCTGAACCTGGCCGCGCGCTACTGCGATCGGCTGCTGTTGCTCGCCGATGGTCGCCCCTATGTGATGGGTACGCCGGACCAGGTACTCCAAGCCGAGCCGCTCAAGGCCGTGTTCGGCCTGGAGGTGCTGGTGCAGTGCCATCCGGAACGCGGCCATCCCCTGATCGTTGCACGTTGATCGAACAAGGATTTTCCATGCGTCTTCTCCTGCTTCCCCTCTTCGGCTTGCTGGCCGCCTGCCAGAGCCTGCCGCCACTGCCCGAGTGGCAGAGTCCCGAGGGCCGGGATAACCCTGAACTGGGCGTGATCCGAGACATGCGCAGCGGCGAACAATTGACCCCGGAGCAACTACTGGAACGGCTTGCCACCCAGTCCCGAGTGCTGGTCGGCGAGCAGCACGACAACCCGGACCATCATGCCCTGCAGCTCTGGCTGCTGCAGGGGCTGGAAGCTCGCCGGCCCCAGGGCAGTCTGTTGTTGGAAATGCTCGAGCCCGAACAGCAGGCCAAGGTGGATGCTGTGCGCAAGAGCTCACTGCCGGCCGATCTGTCCCAGGCCCTGGCCTGGCAGAAAAACTGGAACTGGGAGCTTTATGGCCCGATCGTCCGTCATGCCCTGGCTCAACCCTATCCGCTGCTCGCGGCCAATCTCGACCGCAGCGAAATCAAGCGCATCTACAAGGAGCGTCCAGTCCTGCAGGGTGAGCAGTCCACCGCGGAGACGGTGCGCGGGCCGCTGCTGGAGCAAATCCGGGAGTCCCACTGCGGACTGCTGCCGGAATCCCAGATGCCGGCAATGCTTGCGGTGCAGCAGCAACGCGACCGGCGCATGGCGGAACGGTTGTTGGCGGCGCCCACCCCGGCAGTGCTGTTCGCTGGGGCTTTCCATGTGCGTCGTGATCTGGGAGTGCCTTTGCACTTGGCCGACCTGGGCAAGGCCGAGGGGAATGCGGTGTTGATCTTCTCGGAGGTGGGTAAACCGGTGGAGCAGGGTGCGGCCGACTACGTCTGGTACACCGCCGCTTTGCCGCCCATCGATCACTGCGCGGGTATGCGCCAGAAACTTCCGGCCGCGCGCTTGGCGCCGACAAGCAGGTTGCATTCGGATTTGCTGAATCACAGGTAAAAAAAGACCCGGCAATTTGCCGGGTCTAAAACCGTGATTAGCCTGATGAGGAGATAACCTGAAGAGTCCGACTGCTTGGTCTCCCAGCTTACCGGCTGATCTCGCGATCAGTTGCGCTAATAATAAGCATTCGTATTTACAAGTCAAGCGTCGGTTCGCCTTTTCCTTTTCGTCTCGTTTGTCGGCCCCTGTAAAGCAAAAAACCCGGCTTTGCGCCGGGTTCATGCGGAGGTCAAACCCTTTCGGGGGACAACCGCAGCTGGGTGACCTCTTTATTCAGCAGGTCAATGCGCCGCGCCATGCTCTCGATCAGGCTGTGAGCAATGCGCGGATTGCTTTGCATCAGGCTGAGGAACTGCTCCTTGGGAATCACCATCACGGTGCAGGGCTCACTGGCCACTACCGTGGCGCTACGCCGTTCCCGGGTGAATACCGCCATGGCTCCGAAGATCTCATCCTTCTGGACATCGCCCACCTTCTGTCCATCGACGAAGGCCTCCGCATGGCCCTCGATGATGATGAAGACATGGTCAGCCTCGTCTCCCTGGTGGATAAGCTCCTCTCCCGCGGGAAAGTGCTGGAAACCGGTGGAGGGGCGTACGTCCGGTTGCTTTAAGCGAGCGACGGCATCCGAGAGTAGGGCGGTATGGCCTACCAGGTACTGGATGAACAGTTCCTGGCGCTTTTCGTTGCCATAGATGTGTTTGAACACCTCGTTACGGCTGAACGGCATCAGGCTGATGGGTTCGTCACTGCTGTAGCGGCAGGAAGGCAGGTCGATGCCCTGACGCAGGCCGACCAGGTCGCCCTCCTGCAGGTAGAAAAGGGGACGTTCATCGACGATGGCGTGGATCAGGCCGTTTTCGATCAGGAACAACTGGTTGGCAGGCAGCAATGGTGAGAGGTCTTCGACTTGTTCCAGGCGTACCGCGGGGCCGCTTGGTTCCAGACCATCGAGCAGCTGCCCGGGGATGCTCTGCAGTCTGTTGATCAGCTGGTCGGCGTAGGCCGGTTGCTCCCCGAGTAGGTACATGGCAGTAATTCCTTGAACTGACTGGAATGGCGTCGCACACGAAGGTCCCTGAAACAATAGGGACCTAGGCCTTGCTCGTAAATCTCTCTTGGCGGAGGTTGTGAGCTAGCTCTTGTTGTGGACGCCCGGAGTGTCCAGTTGGTGGTTCAATTCTGCCTTGTGGCCGGGTGTCAGGTCGTTCCAGTGGACGTCCAACAGGGCGCCCTCGATGGCATAGAGCAGCACTTTGGAGGCTCTGAAACCGCGTGCCCGAACGGCCTTGTAGGCACTGACGGCACCGAGCCGGCGCAGGTCCGAAGCGCTGTGTATGCCGACGGCATGCAGCCATTGTGCTGAAGTCTTGCCCAGGTTTTTCATGTGTTGCAGTTCGTCGTTCATCGAGCCTCCTTGCGATGGAATGGGCACGAGAGGGACAGTGCTGTGGATAAGTGTAGCGGCCATTCGCAGTGCGTGGCCTTGTGCTATCGCTGCATCCTCGCGCGCTCCCTGCACGGAAAACGATCACTGCTGATGCGATAGGGGGCATTCCTGTTCGCGCCTACCGGGCACGAGCATTACCTGGCCAGTGAGAAAGTGTCGGCGAATGGGAGATGGACTCCGGCTGCTCGGCTGAGAGTGACTCAGCCGGCAGTATAGAAGCCGCGACGGATGTTGCCCGGCGCGATGGAGGCGGGGTCAGATACCTGGCAGGTGCTGGCGGATGAGCTCCACCAGGCCGTCCAGACTGGCCGCCTGGTTGGTGTCGATGCGCTTGCTCTGGAGCAGTTCGCTTGCATCCAGGGGCTCGCGGCTGGCCAGTTGTGCGCGTACCACGTCCATGGTGGCATCGGACGGGTCGGCGCCCTGGGCTTGGCGTTGCGCCAGCCAGACTTCGATCACCGCTTCTGGTGCGTGGCAGTCGAGGATCAGGAAGGGTGTACCGGTTTCTTCGGCGACCTTGCGCGCGGCCTGGCGTTGTTCCTGTTTGAGGAAGGTGGCGTCGAGGACCACGGGGAATCCGGCATGTAGCGCGACCTCCGCCAACTGGTTCAGGCGCTCGTACGTGGCGATGCTGGCGTTCGCGTCATAGATGCCGCTCTGCAGGCCTTCGATGCCTTGCAGCTGTTCGCCGAACAGGCGCTTGCGTTCGACGTCCGAGCGCAGGCGTATGGCGCCCAGGGCTTCCACCAGACGCAGCGCTACATGGCTCTTGCCCGAGGCGGATACACCACAGGTGATGACCAGGAAGGGCGAAGGGATGGCGCTGTAACTTTCAGCCAGACCGGCATAGTTACGGTATTGGCGGACGGTGGCGGCCTTCTGCACTGCGTCGGCCTGGTGGGCCAGGCTGAACAGGGCGATCTTGGCACGCACAAGGGCACGATAGGCCTTGTAGAAGTTGAGCAGTTCCAGGCCTTGGTAATCGCCGGTGAGCTCCAGGTAGTGGCTGACCAGGCGACGGGAAAGGGACTTGAGCCCTCGATCCTCCAAGTCCATGGCGATGAAAGCGATATCGGCGTAGACGTCAGTGAAGCGGAAGGGCTCGTTGAATTCGATGCAGTCGAACACCACGACTTCATCGTTGATCAAAGTGGCATTGCCCAGGTGGATGTCTCCGTGACACTCACGAATGAAGCCTTCCTGCTTGCGTCGCGCCAGCAGTGGCTTGAGCCGCTCGTGGCTGCTTTCAGCCCAGGCCGCCAGCGCGTCCAGCTGTTGCAGGTCGGCCTTTTCGCTCAGCAGCGGACGGATCTGCTCGAAGTTCTGGCGAACCGGCATCATGACAGCATCAGGAGTGCCCAGCGGGTGGTCGATGGTCACTTTCGGAGCGGCCAGGTGGAAGCTGGCGATCCGCTCGGCCAACGCATCGATGTGGGCTGGGCTCAGCTCGCCACGGGCCTGCAGCGCGCTGAGCAGGTTTTCCTGCGGGAACTGGCGCATCTTGAGCACATACTCGATGGCCGGGCCCTCTCCTCCGATCTGCGGGGATTCGACGCTGCCGGTGATTGGCAGTACTTCCAGGTAGAGGTCGTGGGTCAGGCGCTGATTGAGGCGCAGCTCTTCTTCGCAGAAATGCCGACGGTCTTCGAGGTTGGTGAAGTCGAGGAAACCGAAGTTCACCGGCTTCTTCACCTTGTACACGTAGCTGCCGGTCAGCAGTACCCAGGATATATGCGTCTCGATCACCTGGAACCCGTCCACCGCGTGGGGGTATAGGGCGGGATTCTGCAGGGCGGCTAGCAGGGACTGGCTCACGGGCATTCCTTGTTCTGTCTCTGTGGAAGGCCGGCATTATCGCCTCTGTGCGCCGGCCTGCAAACCGTCAGGGCGTGCCTGTTGGCTGTGGATAAAGTGCGTATAATGCGCCGCCATGACACGTCCACGATCCCCCAAATCCCGCTCAAAACGCCGTTCTAGCGGCCTTCGCCCATGGCTGGGCTGGGCCTTCAAACTGGGTCTCGTAGGCCTGGTGGTGCTGGCCGGTTTCGCTATCTACCTCGATGCCGTGGTGCAGGAGAAATTCTCCGGCAAGCGCTGGACGGTGCCGGCCAAAGTCTATGCCCGTCCACTGGAGCTGTTCGTCGGGCTGAAGCTGTCCAAGGACGACTTCCTGAAGGAACTGGACGCCCTGGGCTATCGCCGCGAGAGCCTGTCCAATGGCCCGGGTGCCGCTTCGGTGTCGGGTAACAACGTCGAGCTGAACACCCGCGGCTTCCAGTTCTATGAAGGCGCCGAGCCGGCCCAGCGTGTGCGCGTGCGTTTCTCCGGCGACTACGTGGCAGGCCTGACCCAGGCCAGCGGCGCCGATCTGGCAGTGGCCCGCCTGGAACCCCTGCTGATCGGAGGTCTCTATCCCGCCCACCATGAAGATCGCGTGCTGATCAAACTGGACCAGGTGCCGGCGTACATGGTGGAAACCCTGGTAGCGACCGAAGATCGCGAGTTCTTCAACCACCACGGCGTGTCGCTCAAGTCCATCGCCCGTGCCTTCTGGATCAACGCAACCGCCGGCGAGCTTCGACAGGGCGGGAGTACCCTGACCCAGCAGTTGGTCAAGAACTTCTACCTGACCAGCGAGCGCAGCATCTCCCGCAAGGCCACCGAAGCCATGATGGCCGTGCTGCTGGAACTGCATTACGACAAGCGTGAAATCCTCGAAGCCTACCTCAACGAGGTGTTCCTTGGTCAGGATGGCCAGCGCGCCATCCATGGCTTCGGCCTTGCCAGCCAGTACTTCTTCAGCCAGCCGCTGGCGGAGCTCAAACTGCACCAGATCGCTTTGCTGGTGGGTATGGTCAAGGGACCGTCCCACTACAACCCGCGTCGATTCCCAGAACGCGCGCTGGAGCGCCGCAATCTGGTGATCGATCTGCTGGCCGAGCAGGGTGTGGTCACCCCAGAGGAGGCGGCTGCCGCCAAGCAGAAGCCGCTTGGCGTGACACAGCGCGGCAGTCTGGCTGACAGCTCCTACCCAGCCTTCCTCGACCTGGTGAAGCGCCAGTTGCGTGAGGACTATCGCGAGGAAGACCTCACCGAAGAGGGGCTGCGCATTTTCACCAGCTTCGACCCCATTCTGCAGTCCAAGGCGGAAACCGCACTGAGCGAAACCCTGAAGCGCCTTTCCGGGCGCAAGGGCGTGGATCAGGTGGAATCGGCCATGGTCGTGAGCAATCCGGAAACCGGTGAGATCCAGGCGCTGATCGGCAGCCGACAGCCACGCTTCGCTGGCTTCAACCGCGCGGTGGATGCGGTCCGGCCCATCGGTTCGCTGATCAAGCCGGCCGTGTACCTCACTGCTCTGGAGCGCCCGAGTCAGTACACCCTGACCAGTTGGGTTGCCGACGAACCCTTTTCTGTGAAGGGGCAGGATGGCCAGGTGTGGCGTCCGCAGAACTACGATCGCCGCGCCCACGGCACCATTTACCTGTATCAGGGGCTGGCCAATTCCTACAACTTGTCGACCGCCAAGCTCGGCCTGGAACTGGGCGTGCCTAATGTGCTCAAAACCCTAGAGAGGCTGGGTGTTTCCCGCGAGTGGCCGGCTTATCCCTCGATGCTCCTCGGCGCTGGCGCGCTGAGCCCGATGGAAGTGGCGACCATGTACCAGACCCTGGCCAACGGTGGTTTCAATACGCCGTTGCGGGGGATTCGTAGTGTGCTGACTGCCGAGGGTGAGCCGCTCAAGCGCTATCCCTTCCAGATCCAGCAACGCTTCGATCCGGGTGCCATCTATCTGGTGCAGAACGCCATGCAGCGAGTCATGCGCGAAGGTACTGCGCGGTCGGTGTACAGCCAGCTGCCATCGTCCCTGACACTGGCGGGCAAGACCGGCACCACCAACGACTCGCGGGACAGCTGGTTCGCCGGCTTCAGTCAGGATCTGCTGGCAGTGGTCTGGCTGGGGCGCGATGATAACGGCAAGACGCCGCTGACCGGCGCCACCGGTGCGCTGCAGGTCTGGACCAGCTTCATGCGCAAGGCCGATCCGCTGCCACTGGATATGCCGATGCCGGACAACGTGGTGCAAGCGTGGATTGACCCGCACAGTGGTCAGGGGTCGGACCCGAGTTGCCCGGGCGCAGTCCAGATACCCTACATTCGTGGCAGTGAACCTGCCCCTGGCGCAGCTTGCGGCATGGGCGCACCCGTGGACTCGGTCATGGACTGGGTTCGTGGTTGGATGCAATGAACCGAGAGGATGAAAAGTGAGTAAAGCCTGGATTCCCGCCCTTGCGGCAGCTGCCCTGCTGGCAGGTTGTGCCACCCCGCAGCGAGGCGCCATTCCCGTGGTTGACTCCGGTGCGCCCTTGTCCGAATTAGAGCAGGGAACCTCCAACCGTGGTGGCTACAATCAGGCGCCCGCCGCCCCGCGCAGCGTGCCCGAAGATTCCGGCGTGGTGGTGATGGTGCCCGGTGCCGCCTCCGGCGCACCCATTGCGGCGCCGGCGTCCAGCGCGCCCATCAGCGGCAGTATTACCAGCGGCGGAATTACCCCCGGTCCAATCACCACTGGCCCGGCAGCGACGGCACCTAGCGCACCAGCCTATGGCTCGCCCAGCTATGGCTCTTCGAGCTATAGCGCGCCAGCGCCCATCGCTCCAAGCGGTATTCCCAGCAATGGCGGTGGATTGGCCGCCGACGAGCAGCTCGATGGCCCGGTGCTGGCGCTGCTGACCACTGCCCAGCAGCAACAGGGCGGTGGTGACTTGAATGGCGCCGCCGCCAGCCTGGAGCGTGCCCAGCGCATTGCGCCGCGTGAGCCCCAGGTGCTCTATCGCCTGGCTGAAGTGCGCCTGGCCCAGGGGGATGCGGCACAGGCTGAACAGTTCGCACGTCGCGCCATGACCTATGCCAATGGTCGGCCGGCTCTGCAAGCCAGTCTGTGGGACCTGATCGCACGTTCCCGCGACCGCCTGGGCGATCCGTCCGGCGCGGCGCTTGCGCGTGAAAAGGCCAAGGTCAATCTCTAATGGACCCGCGTTGCGTCGAAGTGGCTGACCAGCTCCTGCTCATCGAGCGGGAGTTACGCGGTCTTGGCTGGTGGGCAGAGGTTTCGCCCAGTGCGGATGCCTTGGCCAGTCAGGCGCCGTTCTGCGTGGACACGCTGGCCTTCGAAGAGTGGCTGCAGTGGATTTTCCTGCCCCGTATGAAGGTCATTCTGGAGAATGACCTGGAGCTGCCTCATGCATCTGGCATCCGCACCATGGCGGAAGAGGCTTACCGGGAGCGGCTCACGGAGGTGAGTGCGTTGCTCGACGCTTTGGGCGCTTTCGACCGGCTGATAGGTGGAACGAACTGAGGCACTGCCTCAGTTGCAGTTCTCGCTGATGGCTTTTTCGGCCTCTTTCATCCGGGACTGTCGCTCTTCCTCGCTCAGGCGGCGCACTTCCCCATTCACTTCGGCGCGTAGTCGCGGATTGTTCTGTAGTTGCGCCAGATTGGTGCGTATGTTTTCGCAGTACTTACGACGCTCCGCTTCCTGAGTCGCGACTTCCGCCTTCACTTTTTCGTCGATGGCCTTCTGGTCGCCCACTGGCTTGCTCTCGGGCAGCGGCGTCGCTGGCTGAGCGATTTCTCTGTCCAGACGCGGCAGGGCAGGGCGCGGCTTTGGCACTGAGGTATTCACGCTGGTGGCTTCCTGGCCTTCAGGCGGCTGGGCGCCAAAGTGGGTGACACCCTGGGCGTCCACCCATTTGTAGACCTGGCCAGCCATGGCGGACGAGCTCAATGCTAGCAGCAGGCTGGCGGCAAGAATCATGCGGGGCATGCGGTTTCCTTCTGATGGCGGAGAATCCTGCGCTAACTATAACCAAAAGCCGCCAGCCTTGATCCTGCGTCGCGTCACAGCAATCCATGCAAGATTCCGCAACGGATTACTTGACTTGTCCCGCGCTAATCCGAAGAATCCAGGGTTCGCTGTTCCAGTGGGCCGGCCGCAAGTCGGAAGCTGTAGCAGTCGATGAGGTGCACACCCGCGCCGACCTGTAACACCCGCAACGCGTTACCTCGCGCTGGGTGGGAAAGCCCCGCAACAACTCTCAGGGGCCGACCCGATGCTTGTTCAGTCAGCAGCTGACGTAGTCGGCGACCACCAGTCGCTCACGCGCTGCCTGCAAGCAAACCTATTCAGGCCGTCCGGTCGCGGGCGGTTATCTGGCGTTCTAGAGGTGAAAAACGTGGAGCTTTTATCTGGCGCTGAAATGGTCGTCCGCTCGCTGCGTGACGAAGGCGTTAAGTACATCTATGGGTACCCGGGTGGTGCCCTCCTGCATATCTACGATGCCCTGTTCAAAGAAAACGATGTGACCCACATCCTGGTCCGTCATGAGCAGGCTGCTACCCATATGGCTGACGGTTACGCCCGCGCCACCGGCAAACCCGGTGTCGTGCTGGTGACCTCCGGCCCTGGCGCAACCAACGCCATCACCGGTATCGCCACTGCCTACATGGACTCCATCCCGATGGTGATCCTGTCCGGTCAGGTGCCCAGCAACATGGTCGGAACCGATGCCTTCCAGGAAACCGACATGGTCGGTATTTCCCGCCCGATCGTGAAGCACAGCTTCATCATCAAGCATCCCTCGGAAATTCCCGAGGTGATCAAGAAGGCCTTCTACATCGCCCAGTCCGGCCGTCCTGGCCCGGTCGTGGTCGATATTCCGAAGGACATGGGCGATCCGACCCAGAAGTTCGAGTACAGCTATCCGAAGAAGGTCAAGCTGCGTTCCTATAGCCCCGCAGTTCGTGGACACTCCGGTCAGATCCGTAAGGCTGCCGAGATGCTGCTGGCCGCCAAGCGCCCGATCCTGTACGCCGGCGGCGGCGTTATCATGGGTAACGCATCCGAGCAGCTCACCGAGCTGGCCAAGATGCTCAACCTGCCGGTCACCAACACCCTGATGGGGCTGGGCGCTTTCCCGGGTTCCGATCACCAGTTCGTTGGCATGCTCGGCATGCACGGTAGCTACACCGCCAACCTGGCGATGCACCACGCCGACGTGATCCTGGCCGTTGGCGCGCGTTTCGATGACCGCGTCATCAACGGCGCCGCCAAGTTCTGCCCGAACGCCAAGATCATCCATATCGACATCGACCCGGCTTCGATATCCAAGACCATCAAGGCCGATATCCCGATCGTGGGACCGGTGGACAGCGTGCTGTCCGAAATGGTCGCCATCCTCAAGGAAATCGGCGAGACCCCGAACAAGGATACCGTCGCGGCCTGGTGGAAGCAGATCGATGAGTGGCGCGCTGGTGGCGACCTGTTCCCCTATGACAAGGGCGACGGCAGCATCATCAAGCCGCAGAGCGTGATCGAGACACTCTGGGAAGTGACCAAGGGCGATGCCTACATCACCTCCGACGTAGGTCAGCACCAGATGTTCGCGGCCCAGTACTACCGCTTCAACAAGCCCAATCGCTGGATCAACTCCGGTGGTCTGGGCACGATGGGCTTCGGCTTCCCGGCGGCCATGGGCATCAAGCTGAACTTCCCGGAAACCGATGTGGCCTGTGTTACTGGCGAAGGCAGTATCCAGATGAACATCCAGGAGCTGTCCACCTGCCTGCAATACGACCTGCCGGTGAAAATCGTCAACCTGAACAACGGTACGCTGGGCATGGTCCGCCAGTGGCAGGACATGCAGTACAACAGCCGTTACTCGCACTCCTACATGGAATCGCTGCCTGACTTCGTCAAGCTGGCCGAAGCCTATGGCCACGTCGGCATTCGCGTGACCGATCCGAAGGATCTGAAGGCGAAGATGGAAGAGGCGTTCTCGCTGAAGAACCGTCTGGTGTTCCTCGACATCCAGGTCGACTCCAGTGAACACGTCTACCCGATGCAGATTCGGGATGGCGCCATGCGTGACATGTGGCTGAGCAAGACGGAGCGGACCTGAACATGCGACACATCATTTCCCTGCTGCTGGAGAACGAGCCGGGCGCGCTGTCCCGCGTGGTTGGTCTCTTCTCTCAGCGCAACTACAACATCGAAAGCCTGACCGTGGCTCCGACCGAAGACCCGACCCTGTCGCGTCTGACCCTGACCACCATTGGGCACGATGAGGTGATCGAGCAGATCACCAAGAACCTCAACAAGCTGATCGAAGTGGTCAAACTGGTGAACCTGTCGGAGAGCGCCCACATCGAGCGCGAACTGATGTTGGTCAAAGTCAAGGCTACCGGCGCCCAGCGCGCCGAGGTCAAGCGCACCACCGATATCTTCCGTGGCCAGATCGTCGACGTGACTTCCAGCGTCTACACGATCCAGCTTGCGGGCACTAGCGACAAGCTGGACAGCTTCATCCAGGCCATCGGCACCAGTTCGATCCTGGAAACTGTACGCAGTGGCGTCACCGGGATTTCCCGTGGCGACAAAGTGCTGACCATCTGATCTCGGTCATGAAAAAACCCCGCCTGGTGCGGGGTTTTTTATGGCCTGGATTTTACTGGCGGCGATTCCAGAAGGCTGCGATCAGCGGGGCTTTGAGGCGTTTTTCCAGGGCGAACAGGCCGATGTCGTAGGCGGCCAATGGCGGCTGGATATCGTAGATGCGGATGCGTTCGGTCAGTGGGCTGTTGTCGAGTACGATTTGCGGAACCACGCCGATACCGAACCCCAGGCTCACCATGCTGACGATGGCCTCGTTGCCGCTTACCTGGGCATAGATGCGCGGCTTGATGCCGTGGCTTTTCAGCCAGCGGTCGGTCCGGGTCCGGGCCAGGCCTTCTTCCGAGAGAATCATCGGCACGTCCTTCCAGCTCTGCGCCGAGGGCTGCCTCAATTGTTCTTCTGTCAGAAGTTGCGGTGACTGTGGACCGATGAAACACAGCTCCGAGCGAGTAATCGACTGGAAGTCGACGCCGACAGGCAGGTTGTCGGGTCGGGCACCGATGGCAAGATCCTCCAGCCCTTGTTGCACCCGCTCGACAGCCTTTGCGGGATCGCCGGTGTGCAGCTTCATTTCGATGCGGGGGTAGTCCAGGCGGAAGCTGCTCAGGATGTCGTACAGGAAGCTGTAGCTCGCCGTCACCGAGCAATACAGGGAAAGTTCGCCGTGCAGGTCTAATTGGTCCTGCATGAGTTGTTGGCGGATGGCGTGCCAACCGCTCATGGCCTCGCTCGCGTATTCGCGGAACTGATGCCCTTCGCGGGTCAGTTGGACCGAGCGACTGTCGCGCACGAACAGCGGTGCGCCGAGTTCATCCTCGAGTTGCTTGATGCTGCGACTGAGCGCGGAGGGGCTGACATGCTGCTCGCGGCTGGTTTTGCCGAAGTGCAGGTTGTCTGCCAGGGAAAGAAAGAGCTTGAGGGAATGGTTGTCCATGAGCGTTTCGAATATTGGCACATTGCGTTGCGAATATATCATTTTACGCAATGGAATAGATCGCTTAATGTGTCCTTGTCGCGGTGCACGCACCCCATCCCTTTCGTTATAAAAGAGTCCGGAACATGAAAGTTTATTACGACAAAGACTGTGACCTCTCGATCATCCAGGGCAAGAAAGTTGCCATCATCGGTTACGGTTCCCAGGGCCATGCTCATGCCTGCAACCTGAAAGATTCCGGTGTCGACGTAACCGTCGGCCTGCGCGCTGGCTCTGCCACCGTTGCCAAGGCTCAAGCCCATGGTCTGACCGTCAAGAGCGTGCCTGAAGCCGTTGCCGCCGCCGACCTGGTGATGATCCTGACCCCGGACGAGTTCCAGTCCAAGCTGTACAAGGAAGAAGTCGAGCCGAACCTGAAGAAGGGTGCCACCCTGGCCTTCGCCCACGGCTTCGCCATTCACTACAACCAGGTCGTACCGCGTGCGGACCTCGACGTGATCATGATCGCGCCGAAAGCACCGGGCCACACCGTTCGCTCCGAGTTCGTCAAAGGTGGCGGCATCCCTGACCTGGTAGCCATTTACCAGGACGCTTCCGGCAACGCCAAGAACGTCGCTCTGTCCTACGCTTGCGGCGTAGGCGGCGGCCGTACCGGCATCATCGAAACCACCTTCAAGGACGAGACCGAAACCGACCTGTTCGGTGAGCAGGCTGTTCTGTGTGGCGGCTGCGTAGAGCTGGTGAAAGCCGGTTTCGAAACCCTGGTAGAAGCCGGTTACGCGCCGGAAATGGCCTACTTCGAGTGCCTGCACGAACTGAAGCTGATCGTCGACCTGATGTACGAAGGCGGCATCGCCAACATGAACTACTCGATCTCTAACAACGCCGAGTACGGTGAGTACGTAACCGGTCCGGAGGTCATCAACGCTGAATCCCGTCAGGCCATGCGCAACGCTCTGAAGCGCATCCAGGATGGTGAGTACGCGAAGATGTTCATCCAGGAAGGTGCCTCGAACTACGCTTCGATGACTGCCTACCGTCGCAACAACGCCGCTCACCCGATCGAGCAGGTCGGTGAGCGTCTGCGTGCGATGATGCCGTGGATCTCTGCCAACAAGATCGTCGACAAGACCAAGAACTAAGGTCTTATCCCGATCAGAAAGAACGCGGCCTTGGCCGCGTTCTTTCATTATGGCGCCGGGGTTCTGGTATAAAGCCTGTTTGCCGGGCGGCGCATTCCTGAGCCCGTCCACCACATTCCGTACTCGTTGCAAGGATGTTGTTCATGAGTGAACGTCCCGAAGAGCCGAACCAGTCCACCGATAACGACAGCCTGCTGCCGATCGACGAGCACGTCGAGGAAGGCCAGGATTCGGAAGGGCGCAAGGTCCGGCATCGTGGTATCTACCTGCTGCCCAACCTGTTCACCACCGCCAATCTGTTCGCCGGCTTCTACGCCATCGTCAACGCCATGAACGGTAATTTTTCGGTGGCGGCCGCTACCGTGTTCGTTGCCATGGTGCTGGATAGTCTCGACGGTCGAGTGGCCCGCCTTACCAATACGCAGAGTGCCTTCGGTGCCGAGTACGACTCCCTGTCGGACATGGTCGCCTTCGGCGTTGCCCCGGCGCTGTTGGCCTTCGAATGGGCGCTGAGCGGCCTGGGCAGTGTCGGCCTGACTGTTGCGTTCATCTACGTGGCAGGTGCTGCGCTGCGTCTGGCGCGTTTCAACACCCAGATCGGCAAGGTGGATAAGCGCTACTTCATTGGTCTGGCCAGCCCCGCGGCTGCTGGCGTCGTGGCTGGCACTGTCTGGGCCTTCAGCGATTTCGGTATCAAGGGCTCAAACATGTCGTTCATCGTTGCCCTGCTGGTCGCCCTGGCTGGCATGTTGATGGTGAGCAACATCAGGTTCTATAGCTTCAAGGATCTGGACTTGAAGGGGCGCGTACCTTTCGTGGCCATCCTGATCGTCGTGCTGGCCTTCGCGGTGGTGTTCAGCGATCCGCCGCGTATCCTCCTGCTGATCTTCCTGGCTTACGCCGCATCCGGCCCGGTGCAATACTTGCTCCAACTGCGTCGTCGCAAGCAGGTCGAGTGATGTAATTTCCTCGCGGCTCCGCAGTCTACTGGGCATCCTTGCCCGAGTTGCGGAGCCGCCATGCTGATCCAGATCCCCCCATCGTCCGTGTGCCGCGAGCACGAAGTTACGCCCGAATCCGTCTATCTCTCCCGACGCCAACTGCTTTCCGCAACGGGTGGCCTGTTGGCCATGGCTTCGTTGCCGCTCCATGCCCGGGAAGCATCGGCCTATCCCGACGTTGAGGCTGCCCAGGCGCCGGTCTGGTTCAGCGAGAAGCTCGCGACTACCCATTGGCAGGCCGTTACTCCGGCGGATGAAGCGATAACTCCGTTTCAGGATGCAACCCACTACAACAACTTCTACGAGTTCGGAACCAACAAGGGCGACCCAGCGCGTTACGCGGAGAAGATGCAGGTCGAACCCTGGACGGTGCGTATCGATGGTGAAGTGGGTAAGCCTGGCACCTACTCGGTGGAGGACCTGGTCAAACCCCGAGGTCTGGAAGAGCGCATCTATCGGCTTCGTTGTGTCGAGGCCTGGTCCATGGTCATTCCTTGGCTGGGTTTCCCCTTGGCGGATTTGCTCAAGCGTGTGGAGCCAACCAGCAAGGCCAAGTTTGTCAGCTTTGAGACCCGTCTCGCGCCAGAGGAGATGGCGGGAGTGCGATCCGGTTTCTCCCTGATCGATTGGCCCTATGTAGAAGGTTTGCGCCTGGATGAGGCGATGCATCCGCTGACCCTACTTACTGTGGGGATGTATGGTCGCGTGCTGCCGAACCAGAATGGCGCGCCGCTCCGTCTTGTAGTGCCATGGAAGTACGGATTCAAGAGCATCAAGTCCATCGTGAGGATAAGTCTGGTCGGCGAGCAGCCTCCTACTACTTGGCAATCCATCGCCCCGGAGGAATATGGCTTCTATTCGAACGTCAATCCTGAAGTGGATCATCCTCGTTGGAGCCAGGCCCACGAACGACGCCTTCCCAGTGGGCTGTTCAGCCCGAACATCGTGCCGACTCGTATGTTCAACGGCTATGACGAAGTGGCCAGCCTTTATGACGGGCTGGATTTAAGGAAGTACTACTAATGCGGTTCAATCTCTGGAGGCTGTTCGTATTTCTGGTGGCGCCGATTGCTGTTGGCCTGTGGCTTTATGAGGCCTGGATTTTCGCGTTGGGGCCGGACCCGGGCAAAGTACTGGTCGATCGTCTGGGGCTGGGGGCTCTCTGGTTGCTGCTCATTACCCTGTCCATGACGCCGTTACAGAAGCTGACTGGCTGGGGAGGGTGGATTGCTGTTCGCCGGCAACTCGGGCTCTGGTGCTTCACTTATGTAGTGCTGCATATCACTGGCTATGCCGTGTTCCTTCTCGGTCTCGATATGCAGCAACTGATAATCGACCTCGGCAAACGGCCTTACATATTCGTGGGTGCCTTGGGTTTCACTGGATTACTGGCGTTGGCGGTCACCTCCAACCGCTTCAGCATCCGCCGGCTGGGTAAGCGCTGGAGGCAGTTGCACCGTCTGGTCTACGCCATCCTGGCGATTGCGTTGCTGCATATGCTCTGGGTCGTGCGGGCGGACATGGCCGAGTGGGCCGGATACGCGACGGCTGGCGCTGTTCTGATGCTGCTGCGGTTGCCGATGGTGGAACGGTTTTTGCCCAAGGTTTTCGAGATGTTCAGACGGCATGAAAAAAACCTTTCAAATAAGTGTTGACGGCAAAATCTGCATCCCTATAATGCGCACCTCTTCCGGCGCAGTCGCCAAGCAAAACTCCTTGTAGATCAATGAGTTAAGCGGTTGGCGAAGGTGTCGGGAGGTTCCGCTTCGCAAGGTTCGCCGGTGGCGAATGAAGTTGGAAAGGAGGTGTTGACAGCGTGATTGAGCGCTGTAGAATGCGCCTCCCGCTGACGAGAAGAGAGATCGGATCGAAGGCGCAAGCGGTTGAGTAGAAAAGAGATTTTCGAAAAA
>NZ_SSOK01000004.1:0-150886 GCF_029871195.1 Pseudomonas sp. BN415 | reverse complement strand
GAAAGCGTGGATGTGCTGGATCAGCGCGGTATGGCGTTTTTCCGTGTTCACGGTGGAGTCGCGGCGTATACGAACAAAGCGGAGGGCTGGCACCAGGGGGGTGGGGCGATGAAGCCGGTGAGCAACGTCGACCTGCCGGAGATGCTCTTCGTGCGCTGGCAGTCGCTGGTGGAGCCGCAGACCTACAAAGCCACTATTCCGATCCCGCCGTGGGTGCGGGAGGAGATGGTCAGGCCGGAACGGGTGTTTTGCCAAGGCTCGCAAAAGTGGAAAGACGATTACAGAAGGATGATTTCGCTGGGTCTGGCGCCAGGTGGCACCGTCAAGGTCTGGGTAGGGGGGCCTTGCACTGGCGGCTTCAAGGAAGTGGGCCGCTACCAGGCCAAGATCGAACCGCTGGGGCCGGATCAGGGACTGTCCGAGGGGCGCTACGCCTGGCCTGAGCTAGAGCCGGAGTCCAAAGCCTATATCGACAAGCACGGAATTCCCTATGGCAGTTGGTAAGGAATGTCCATAGAGGAATGCAGCCGCATTTTGCTGGTACTGCAACCAAGTTATTTCGCACAGTCGTGAAGTTGCTGGAGCTATTTGTAAATCCTCACAGAGGGCAGTGTCGTGCAACAAGCCAGAAATGCCGGAAAGAGTAATAAAGTCGAAGGCAGTGTTGTCAGGTTGATATCGGCAGCCAATGCCTTGTTTTGGGTGTCGCCGCCCGATAAGGAAGTGTTCAAGATCACGTCAGAACCTGCGCTTCCCGAAATAATATTTGAGTTCAAGGCAAATATAGATGGCAACTATGAGTGGTCATGGGTTATCGAGTGGGAAGCAAAAACGAGTGGCCTGAGAGAACGTGCGCGAAATGGCAAGACGCTGCAGACATTCAGTGAGTACGGAAGTTTCGTTGGGAAAGGTAAAAAGTGGGTGGCCGATTTTGGCGGAAAAATCCTGGGTGGAAAGTTGACGGTGACTGTCCTCGTGGACGGCAAGAAGCTTGAGCGCAGCGTTACGATTCGCGGTCATAACCCGAATAAGGAAGAGATTGCCACTTATGTTTACGGCCTCGACGGCGTGCGCGGTTTCGACAAATTGCTGGAACAGGAAACAGGCTCGAAGCACTTCATTAATCTGGATGGTGAGCCCATCGTTGCCTTCGATAAAGGTTATGGAATCACGCAGATGACCAATCCTGCCCCCACTTACGAACAAGCCTGGAACTGGAAGGAAAATATTGCGGCAGGTTCTTTTCTGTACAAGGAGAAAGTACGGCTGGCCGAGAAGTACCTGGGGCAAAGTGGCAGGGACTATTCGGATGAACAGTTGCAGCGCGAGGCCGTCAGTCGCTGGAATGGCGGTTCTTACCATGAGTGGGATCCCAATTCTGAGACCTGGCTGAGGAGGAAAAATCTGTTATGCGACTCCCAAACAGGAAACATCGGGTGGCTGGCGGACAAGGAGGAAAATAAGGACAAGACGGAGTCAGAGCTTCGTGAGCGGGATAAGGAAACTTACAAACTCGGAACGAAAGGGCAGTCCGCCGATCATCCATGGTTTTATACGGGGGTGTGTTATGCAGACCATGTGCTTGGGAAGTAGAGCTGTAAGTCTGCTTGCTCTTTTGGCGTTGGTGCTTGGCTTGGCGAATGACGCATTTTCTGAGGGGGAAACTTCATGGGTGACCCAGCAGGGCGAAAGCGTGCACTTGGTGTTCGCGGACGGCAGCGCTTACGACTTGAAGTTATTTCAAGATGTAGAAGGCGTTTTTATTGATAAATCCAAGCACGAAATAAATGGAGAGAGTTATGTTTCTGTTTTTCAGGTGTCGCCATCTAACCCTGGGAGTCCAACAAGGTACTGCGGCGCAGGAAGCGAGGTCTGGCTCTACGTATATAGGGTTTCTGGTACAGAACTGAAGGCGCAGACCAGAGTTTTGGTGAGTAGCTGTCTGCGCTCACTGTCTATGTTTGCGGTGGATAGGGGCGTGCAACAAGATAGCGCGGATTTTTCTGCTGTGCAGTGGAGTGGTGAAGGTTTCTCTATTCGCTGGTTTTACAATGTAGATAATTCTGGAAGTTCGATAAGCGAAACCAGGTATGTACTGCGCAACGATGAGTTTTCTGCGCAGAACATATTGAGCGAAGAGTAGCGGTTCTGCTTGGGCAGTCGATTTGATTTTTATGTCAGGAGGACAATATGAGAGGCATCATCCGCATCGGCGATAAGACCACTGGCGGTGGCACTGTTCTTTCGGGTTCAACGGCCATGCAGTTTGGCGGTATAGGTGTGGCCCGTCAGGGCGATCCGGTCAGTTGTCCGATTCCGGGGCATGGCCCCGCGGTAATTACGGAGGGGCATCCGACATTTCGTGACGACGGTGTACCGGTCGCCTTTCAGGGGGACCTGTTTTCCTGCGGCTGCGCGCTGATGTCTTCGCTTCCGGCCGCGACGGCGAGCTGAACCATGGCCGTCAGGTTGGACAAAGTGCCGCCTCGCATGGCGACGCCCACGCCGCCAAGCACCTGGATCTGGTTGTTGTTACTGGCGTCGCTGTTGGTAATGGGCTTGGGCGTGAGTCTGTGGTTGGGCGGCGACTCAATGGCCCAGCAGCCGGCGGCGTTCTGGCGCATGGCCTTGGGGGTGCCCTTTCTGATCGGGTGCGTGCTGGGTTTTCTAAGGGCCCTGGTGTACCTCGGAGCACTGAGCGTGGCCGAGGGCTGGGACGAGGCTCGCGAACAGGACCTGATCCGGAAAATGCGCCGCGGCCGTCGTTCGTTGCAAGTGCTGGGCGTCAGCTTGCAAACCGCGCTACGGAGTGCGGGGGACCAGGCGGGAACTGCGCAGCTGGACGCCTTATGTCGTGACGCTCGGGCCCTGACAGTTCAAGCCTCGTGGCAGGGAAGCGCGGTGCGTCATAGCCATCTCCCGCGCGCTGCGGACGAATCGCCGGAGCAATTGTTGCTGCGCGTGCTTCCGCCTGTGCTTGCCGAACTGGCGAGCGTCCTGGCGCGATTGCCTGACGACAAGCCCTTGGCCCTCTTGATGGAAGCAGACAGTACGTTGTCCCCGCACGAATTGCAGCGGGTATGGCGCCACGTTTGGCTTGAATCAGGCATTCGTCAGCCGCTCACGACGGTTAACGGGAGAGGGCCGGAGGCAGTCGATAAGTGGCTGGATCAACGTATTGGCGATCAGGCGCTATTGCTGGTGGTGGCGTTCCAAATCGCGCCGGCACAGCCGGAAGGGACGGCAGAGGCGGCAGTCGGACTATTGCTCGGCAACCGTCTGACGCAAGCGACACTGGAACCTAGGGCCTATCTGCACCGTCCCGAGCGGGAGCGCAAGGCGACAGCCGAGGATCTGGATCATGCAGCGCGTCAGGCGCTGGCGTGGGCCAAGGCGGAGGCTTCGGCCATTCAGGATGTGTGGCTGACCGGAGTCGACGCTACGCGCCAAGGTGCACTGGGCAGGCTGCGGGAAGCGTTGTCGATACCGGCGAAGCCGAGCCAGGGCTTGCATGATCTGGATGCGACCCTGGGCTATCCGGGGCGGGCCGCGCCCTGGGTGGCGATTGCCACCGCTGTCGGCGCTATCCACGGCAAAGCAGGGAAGGGGCAGCCGCAACTGATCTTCAGTGGGAACGGCGCCGCAGAGACGGAGCTGTGGAGCACGGTGGTAATGCCGGTGCTAGCGGCTCGGAATAGGGATTAGGGGTATTTGATGCGCTCTCGTCGTGCGATGTGGTTGGGGGGACTGGTCGGTCTGGTGTTGCTGATCGGCCTGATCTTGAGCGTACTGCTCTGGTGGCAGCCAATGCTTTTAGGGGTGCGTTCTGGCAGTGAAGAGCAGGCAATCTGGCGGCTTACCGCAGTGGGCATGACGATCATGTTGCTGGTTATGGTGAGTGGCTACGTGCTCTTGGGGCGCCGGATGGGTCGTTCGATGTACCGGGAGCTGGAGGGCGATGATGTGTTGGCCCCGGTGCAGGCCGTAGGAGCGGACGCCCATACGTCACTCGCAGCCTCAGTTAATGTCGATGCGATCAAGGAAGGCCTGCGTGGCACCAAGGGCCTTTTCTGGCGCCGCAATGTCCGCCTCCTGCTGGTGCTTGGTGAGCCCGACCAGATCGAAGCCATTGCCCCAACCTTGTCCAAGCAGCGCTGGCTGGAGTGTGAGGGTGTGCTGTTGCTGTGGGGTGGTAGCACCCAGGGTGAGCCGGATACGGCGCAGCTTAAGCAGTGGCGAGAGCTCTGCCCACAGCGCCCGCTAGACGGCATCGTCTGGGCGCTCACCCCTGAGCAGAGCGCTGAATTCGGGCACATCAGCAACGGCGTCATGCATCTGCAGAACGTGATGCGCCTGCTTCGCTGGCAGGCGCCGGTGCATCTCTGGCAGGTGTGCGCCAGTGCCTGGCGCCAGGCCGAGCGTCCGTCCGAGGCGGTGGGGTGTCGGTTCTGGCCGCGCGTCAGTGCTGCGCAACTGCAAAGCCGTCTGCAGCGCCTGGAACAGCCACTGCGCGAGCAGGGGCTGGTGCAGATGCAGGGCAACCCGCGCCACGACTTTTTATTGCGCCTGGCTCGCGATCTGCACAGTGACGGGACAGCCCGCTGGCAACAGACCCTGGCGCCATTGCTGCGAGCGCGCGGGGTGATCCTGCGTGGGCTGTGGTTCAGCCTGCCGCTACCCAGGCCCGGTGGAGGTCCGAAGAACAGCTGGCAAATGGACCCGGCCTGGCGCGGTGTGCTGAGGGACGCCACCCTAGGCGGCCATCCCCACGGCTGGACGCTGCCGCGCGCTGGCACAGCGCTCGCCCTCGCGCTGATGTTTGTGTGGGGCCTCGGCCTGCTGCTGTCCTTCGTCAGCAACCGCGCGCAGGTGGCTGAAATGCAGACAATCCTCGCCACGCTGGACCAACCCCAGGAGGGTGATGCGCAACTGCTGGCCCTTAACGAACTGGTCCACGAGCTCGACCGGCTCGATCACCGCGCCAAAAACGGCGTGCCTTGGCATCAACGCTTCGGCCTCAGCCAGAACGACGGCCTGCTCACCGCGCTCTGGCCCCGCTACGTGGCGGCCAACAACCGGCTGATCCGTGACCCGGCCGCCGCCGGCCTGGAACGCCAGTTGCGCGAGTTGCTCGACCTGCCGCCGGAGAGCCACGAGCGAGCGATCCGCGCCGGTGACGCCTACGACCCGCTCAAGGCCTACCTGATGATGGCGCGCCCGGAGAAGGCCGATTCCGCCTTCCTCAGCAAGACCCTGGCGGCCTACGAAGCGGAGCGCGCCGCTGTGGGTGACGGCCTCTGGCAAGGCATCGCGCCCAACCTCTGGCGCTTCTATGCCGAACACCTGGCGGAGCACCCCGAGTGGCGCATCGAGGAGGCCCCCGACCTGGTCGCCGAGGCCCGCCAGTTGCTGATCGGCCAGCTCGGCCAGCGCAATGGCGAAGCCAACCTCTATCGGCAACTGCTGGAGCGCACGGCCAATCAGTACCCGTCCCTGGGCCTGGCGCAGCTGGTTGGTGATACCGACGCCCAGCTGCTGTTCTACACCAACGCCGAGGTGCCCGGGGTGTTCACGCGCCAGGCCTGGGAAGGCGCGGTACGCAAGGCTATCGACGACATCGCCGCGGAGCGCCGGGAGGAGATCGACTGGGTACTCAGCGACGACCGCAGCCAGATTGCCGCGGAGCTGACACCGGACGTGCTGCGCGATCGCCTGGCCGAACGTTACTTCCGAGCGTACGGCCAGGCCTGGCTGGAGATGCTCAACAGCCTGCGCTGGCGCGAGGCACAGGGTTTGGCCGACACCATCGACCAGCTCACGCTGATGACCGATGTGCGCCAGTCCCCGCTCATCGCCCTGGTCAACACCCTCGCCTACCAGGGCCAGGCCGGCGCGCGCGGCCAGGCCCTCGGCGACTCCTTGCTGCAGTCCGCGCAGAACCTTATCGGCCAGGACAAGGCGCCCGTCATCGACCAACTGGCCGGGCTGCCGAAAAGCCCGTTGGACGAGAGCTTTGGCCCGCTGCTGGCGCTGCTCGGCAAAGGGGACGAGCACCCGGGCACTGACGACAGCCTCAGCCTGCAGGCCTTCCTCACCCGCGTGACCCGGGTACGCCTGAGGTTGCAGCAGGTGAGCACGGCGCCGGATCCCCAGGCGATGGTCCAGGCCCTGGCCCAGACGGTATTCCAGGGGCGCGGCGTCGACCTCACCGACACCCAGTCCTACGGCAGTCTGATGGCCGCCAGCCTGGGCAGCGACTGGAGCGGCTTCGGCCAGGCGCTCTTCGTCCAGCCGTTGGACCAAGCCTGGCGGAAGATCCTGCAGCCCTCCGCGGCGGGGCTCAATGGCCAGTGGCAGCGCGCCGTCGTCACACCCTGGAACAACGCCTTCGCCGGCCGCTACCCCTTTGCCGCAAGCGGCGCCGACAGCTCGTTGCCCATGCTCGGGCAAATGATCCGCGCCGATACCGGCCGCATCGACCAGTTCCTCACCCGGCAACTGGGCGGCGTGCTGCGCAAAGAGGGCAACCGCTGGGTAGCGGACACCGCCCACAGCCAGGGGCTGCGTTTCAACCCCGAGTTCCTTGAGGCGGTCAACCGGCTGGGGACGCTGGCCGACGTGCTTTACACCGACGGCGGCATGGGGATCGCCTTCGACCTGCGGGCCAAGCCGGTGCGCGACCTCGTGCAGACCACCCTGGTGGTGGATGGAAACGCCCTGACGTACTTCAACCAGCGGGAACGCTGGCAGCGCTTCCAGTGGCCGGGGACCCATGACTACCCCGGCACGCGCTTGAGCTGGATTCACGCCAGGACCGGCGAGCGGCTGTTCGGCGACTACCCCGGTACCTGGGGCCTGATTCGTCTGCTGGAGCAGGCCCACGTGACGCCGCTCGACGACAGCGAGAGCCGCTATCGCCTGCGGCTCGACGCCCCCGATGGCCTGGGACTGACCTGGCACCTGCGCTCCGAGCTCGGGGCCGGGCCCCTGGCCTTGCTGCAGCTCCGGGGGTTCAGCTTGCCGACGCGGATTTTCCTGGATTCCGGGAGCTACTCCCTGGCGCGGTCTGGAGATGAGCCATGAGCCTGTCCGCATTGATCAGCAGTTGCCTGGGACAGCGCGACCCCTTGGCCCTGGCCCGGCAGCAGGCTTCGGACTGGGAGGCCTGGCTGCAGCCCATCAGCTCGCAATGGGCGGTTGGCGAAGACCCCGGCTACGACGATGACTTCCAGCACATGCGCGAAGAGGTCAACAAGCTCTCCGGCGCCGATACCGAGCGGGTCGTGCAGCTGGCGGAAAAGCTCCTCACCCAACGCTGCAAGGACCTGCGGGTGGCGACCTACTACCTCTGGGCGCGCATGCAGCGGGATGGCGAGGCCGGCCTGGCCGATGGCCTGACCCTCCTGGCAGCGCTGATGGAGCGTTATGCCGACGACATCCTGCCGAGTCGGCCCAACAGCCGGCGCATGGCGCTGGAGTGGCTGGCCAGTGGCAAGGTGCTCGACGGCCTGTCGCTTTACCCCGAGGTGGTGAAAGTCGAAGCGGAGCGGACTGTGGCCGCGCTGGCCTGGCTGGCGCAGGGGCTGGCCACCTGGCCGGAGGACCAGCGACCGGCGCTGGGGGCGCTGTATGCGGCCCTGTCGAGCCGACTGACGCAGTCCGGCGGGGTCGATGCACTGGTGCCGCAGAATAGCGCCACCCATGAGGCGAACCGGCAGGGCGCTACACCAACGCTCTCGACGATCAGGTCCGGGCGCGACCTGCTGGACGGTGGGCGCGTGCTGGCCGGCTACCTGCGCGAACAGCCCCGGGGCTGGCTGGCGGCGCACCGGCTGATGAAGAGCCTGCGCTGGGACACGGTGCATCAACTGCCACCCGCGGAAGCCAGCGGCAACACCCGGCTCACGCCGCCGCGCAGCGACTACCGGGCGCAGCTCAAGCGATTGCATCTGCAGCAGAGCTGGAGCGAGCTGCTCGATCAGGTCGAGCGCATCTATGCCGAAGGCGTGAATCACTTCTGGCTCGACCTGCAGTGGTACCTCTGCCAAGCCCTCGGCAAGCAGCCGGCGCCCCACGACAGCTGGGCCGACATCGTCAAACGCGACCTGGGCATGTTCCTGGACCGCCTGCCGGGCCTGGAGTCCCTGCGCTGGAGCGACGGCACGCCGTTCGCCGACGACAGCACCCGCAACTGGATCGCCCAACACGTCAGTGGCAACCAGTCCTCGCAATGGCTGCCCGCACCGGCGGCTGCGGCGTCGGTGGATGCCGACATTCTCGCGCTGGAAGGCAAGGCGCTGGCGCAGGCCGACAGCGAGGGCGTGGAAGCGGCGATCGCCTGGCTCGGCGAGCGGCCCGAGGCGCAAAGCGGGCGGCAGCGTTGGCTACTGCGCTTGCTGATGGCGCGGGTGGCCGAGCAGTTCGGCAAGACCGAACTGGCCATTCACCTGCTCGCGGAGCTGGAAGCCACGGCACGGCGCCTGTCCCTCGCGGCGTGGGAGCCCGACCTGGCCTTCGAGGTGCTGGCGCGCCTGCTCAAGCTGCTGCGCCTGAAATCCCAGCGCAACGATGTGGACAAGGCCGCGCTCGGACGCCGCAAGGACGCCTTGCTGGCGGAACTGGTCGGCATCGATCCGGTACGGGCCGCGGTGCTCTGTAGCTGAGCCACATTCAAGACAGGAACCCAGCGGTATGGACAAGGACAATCTGACACTGCGTTACTTCGACGCGGAAATGCGCTACCTGCGCGAGGCCGGACAGGAGTTCGCCGAGGCCTACCCCGACCGAGCGGCGCAGCTCAACCTGGATCGCCCGGGCGCGCGCGACCCCTACGTCGAGCGCCTGTTCGAAGGTTTCGCCTTTCTCATGGGGCGCCTGCGGGAGAAACTGGACGACGATCTTCCGGAGCTGACCGAGGGACTGGTCAGCCTGCTCTGGCCGCATTACCTGCGGACGATTCCCTCGCTGTCGATCGTCGAACTGGCGCCCGACCTGCAGCAGATGAAGCGCAGCGAGCGGGTCGAGCGAGGCCTCGAGGTGCTGTCACAGCCTGTGGGGCCGCAGCGTACGCGCTGCCGCTACACCACCACCCAGGACCTGACCCTGCAGCCGCTGGCGGTGGAGTCCCTGCGCCTGGCCTACGAGCCCGATGGGCGTCCGCTGCTGCGCTTGCGCTTCGCCTGTGGCTCGCTGACCGAGTGGCCACAGGTGGACCTGAGCCGGTTGCCGCTGTACCTGAATGCCGAGGCATCCGTGGCCAGCGCGCTGCACCTGGCGTTGACCCGCCAGGTGCATGCCCTCTACGTGCGCCTGCCCGGCCAGTCGGAGCGCACGCCCTTGTCAGGGCATTTCGCTGCCCGGGGATTCGCCGAGGAGGACCGTCTCTGGCCCAAGGGTGACAGCGCCTTCAGCGGCTACCAGTTGCTGCTTGAGTACTTCAGCTTTCGCGAGAAGTTCATGTTCGTCACCGTGCATGGCCTGGAGCAACTGAACGTGCCGGAAGGGGCGCCCTGGTTCGAGCTGGAGGTGGTGCTGGCCGAGGGCTGGCCCCACGACTTCGAGCCGCGCGCCGAGCACATCCGCCTGCATGCCGTGCCGGTAATCAACCTGTTCGCGCTGGAGGCCGACCCGCTGCGCCTCGACCCCTTGCAGAGCGAATACCTGTTGCGTCCGATGCGCTTGCAGGACGGCCACACGGAGATCTACTCGGTGGACCAGGTCACCGCTTCGAAGAACGCCGAGCGCGAGGATTACGTCCCCTTCACCAGCTTTCGCCACAAGGGCGGCATGCTCCGTGACGACGCCCCGGAGCGCTACTTCCACACCCGCCTCAAGCGTGGCGCCAACGGCCTGCACGACACCTGGCTGATCCTGGGCGGCGAGGGCTTCGACGCCGACCGCCTGGTGCGGGGCGAGAACCTGTCGCTGCGGCTCACCGGCACCAATGGCCAGCTTCCCCGCAAGGCCCTACAGAGCACGTTGCTTGACAGCCTGGTGCAGTCCACCCAGACCGGCCTGCGGGTGCGCAACCTGTGCGCACCGACCTTGCCTTGCTACCCGCCGAACCGCGACCGTTTCCACTGGCGGGTGCTCAGCCACCTGGGCTCGAACTTCCTCCCCATGCTGGACAACGCCGAGGTGCTGCGCGGCACCCTGGCGCTTTACGACTGGACCAGCAGCGAACTGAACCGGCGTCGCCTGGAGGCCATAGTCGACGTGCGCCATCACCTGATCCAGCGCTTCGAGAAGGGCTTCCTCCTGCGCGGCGTCGACATCGAGGTGACGCTGGATGCCAACGGCTTTTCCGGGGAGGGCGACATCGGCCTGTTCGGTGAAATGCTCAGCCGCTTCTTCGCCCTCTATGCCGACGTCCACCTGTTCAACCAGCTCACGCTGATCCTGCAACCCACCGGAAAGTGCCTGCGATGGAACGAGAACCACAGTCAGCGTATTCCCGGCTGAGCGCCAGCGGCCTGCTGCAGGCGCTCGAAGGTCGCGTCGCCGAGGCGAGCCTCTACCGCTTCTGCCAGCTGCTGGAGCAGGCCCAGCCTGACCGGCCGCCCCTGGGCAGCACCGCACGGACTTCGGATGACCCGGTGCGTTTCCGCCCGGATCCCGGCATGGGGTTTCCCGCCGGCGAGCTGAAGGCCATCGAGTTCGACGAGCGTTGCCCCTCGGGGCCGGCGACGGTGCGTACGCGGCTGCTCGGGCTCTACGGCGTAGACTCGCCCCTGCCGACCGCCTACCTCGACGACATCGCCCAGCGTCGCGAAGGGCACGAGGCCCTGGAGGCCTTTCTCGATATCTTCAACCACCGGATATTCACCCAGTTCTATCGAATCTGGCGCAAGTACTCCTATCCGGCGACCTTCGAGCGCGGTGGCACGGACGCGACCTCCCAGTGCCTGTTGGGGCTAATCGGACTGGGCATTCCCGGTACCGCCCGGCATGTCGCGACGCCGATTTCCCGCTTCCTCGCGCTGCTCAGCGTCATGCGCCTGCCAACGCGCAACGCCGAGGGCGTGACGGCACTGGTGACGCTGCTGGCGCCTCGCACCCGCGCCACGGTGACGCCGCACTGGCCGCAGCGGGTGCTACTGGCGCAACCGGCCAGCCTGTCGTCCCGCCGCCCGGTGAACCTGTCCCAGGGCACGCCCCTGGGCAGTGTCGGCCTCGATGCCAACAGTCAGTTGCACCTGGCGTTGTACACCGAGGATCCGCAGGAGGCGCTGGGTTGGCTGCCTGGCGCTCGCCTGCACGGCGACCTGCTGGCGCTGCTGCGGGTCTACCTCGGCTGGCGCTGCACGGCGTGCCTGGAGCTGACCTTGCCGACGCGCTGCCTGCCGCGCCCGGTGCTGGGCCAGGCGACGCTGCTGCTCGGCATGACCGGCCTGCTGGGTCTGGGCAGCAGCCGGCGGGCGGATGAGCAGTGCACCGTCAGCATTCCGCTGGGCCGTTACCAGGGCCTGCTGAGCAACCCCCAAGCACGAGAGACAGAACATGTCGTGTACCCTTTCTAGAACTTTGCTGCCGGCCCTGCTGGCCACCCTGCTGGCTGGCTGCGGTCTGTACCAGAGTGTCGGCGACTCGTCGGCGGCCCTCGCGAGGTCGATCTTCTACAAGCCGGTAAAGACCCTGCACCTGGACTTCAGCGGCCGCGCCGCGATGAACACCGACAGCCTCGACATGACCGGGCTGTCGGTGCCCACCCTGGTGCGCATCTACGCCCTGCGCGACGACAAGGCCTTCCGCCAGGCGTCCTACGACCAGTTGGTGGACGACAGCCGTGAGGTGCTGGGGGCGGACCTGCTGGATGAGCGGGCGGTGCTGATCCTGCCTGATGAGGGGGGGCAGCTCAGCGTGCCGCTGGACCAGGCGGCGCGGGTGGTCGCCGTGGCCGCGTTGTTCCGTAAGCCGGATACCCTGACCGACTCCTGGCGCCTGGTGCTGACCCGCGACGAGCTTGACCCGGACCAGCCGCGGGTGGTCGAGCTGGCGGACAACCGCGTGACCCTTCGCGCGCTGCCCGAGGAGTGACCGATGACCGAGCAGGCACCTTCGCTATACGAGACGCTGCTGCAGAACTTCGCCGGCGAGCTGGAACTGCATCGGGTGCGTGAAGAGGATCAGCTTATGCTCTCGGTGCTGGATAACCTCCAGCGCATCCTCGACAGTCGCGCCGGCTCGCTCGATCACCTGCCCGACTTCGGCCTGCCGGACCTCGGCCAGGTGCTTCAGGGGTTGCCCGCGGCAGCCCACGGCCTGATCGGCACCCTCACCCACACGCTGCTCAAGTACGAGCCACGCCTGGCTGAGCTGCAAGTCCGGTTGCTGCCTCAGTCGCAGCCGGGGCAACTGGAGTACAGCCTCGATATCCGGCTGAAAAGCGGGAGGCAGGCGACCTTCGGCACCACCCTGGTGCCATCGGGCAAGGCGCTGATGCGCCACCTCAGGCAGCAGAACCATCTGTAGACAGGAAAGTGAACAGCATGAATGGACGCATTGGACGGGTTGGAGACGAGCACGGCGACCTCGCGGCGCTCTATGAAGAACTGGCCAAGCTGCATCATCCGGCCTGCCCGGATATCGATTGGCGCAAGGTCGAGCAATGGTGCCGGGAACTGCTTCGCGACAATGGCAGCGACCTGCAGATCGCCGCCTTCCTGGCGTTGGCGCTGGCCCAGCGCTATGGCCTGCCGGGCCTGGCCGAAGGCATGACCGTGCTCACCCAGCTGCTGTCGGGGGCCTGGGATCGGCTGTGGCCTCGCAACGCGACGGAGCGCACGGACATCCTCGCCTGGCTGTTCGTACAGCTCCAGCCGCTGTTGCGCGGGGTCACTGTCGATGAACGGGGCGCCGCGACTATCCGCAGCCTGGAGGCCGACCTGGAGGCCATGCAGGCGCTGTTGAAGCACTATCGCCTGCCGACGATGACGGCGATGCGGGCCTTCACCCAGCAGGTCGACTTGCTGGTTGCTCGACTGGATGACATACCGGTGCCGCCGGCTCCTGGCCTTCGCCCGGGGGGTGCGGATATGCCCGAGCCGCCGCTCCGGGTCTTCATCTCGGTTCCCGAGGCCGGGCCGGTGGCGCCGCGGGTTTATGTGGAGCGGCAACCGGCCGAGCCGACGCATCGGCGTCGGGGTGGCTTCACACTCTGGGGGCTGGTCGGGGGCGTCGTGCTGACGTTGTCCTGCGGCCTGGCCTGGCACTACTGGCAGCAACGTCAGGAGCAGGCCCGGGTGGCGACCGAGCCGATCCAGCTGGACAGCCTCCAACTGTTCAGGTCCGGCAGCGCGGAACTGAAAGCGGACTCGACCAAACTGCTGATCAATGCGCTTGCCAGCGTCAAGGCGCAGCCCGGCTGGCTGATCGTTATTACCGGCCACTCCGACGCCACCGGCGATGAGCCGCGCAACCTGGCGCTGGCACAGGCCAGGGCCGAAGCGGTGCGTGAGTGGATGAAGGACATGGGCGATGTCCCGGACGACTGCTTCGCCGTTCGCGGCCAGGGTTCGAGCCAGCCCATCGCGGACAACGCCAGCGAAGCGGGGCGCGCGGCCAACCGCCGCGTCGACATCAGCCTGGTGCCGGAGCCGGGCGCCTGCCAGGCCCATCACTGACGAGAACGGGCGCGTTTCTGGTTGAGGGCGCCGGCCTGACGTGTGCCCATCCTCTGCGTTGGTCGGGTAACTAGGCGGATTCATTTGATAAGCATTATCATCTAGGCTTTTCCTCCCTTGCCCAGCCACCATGACCGACCCTTCCTTCCCGGCCCCGCCTTTACCGGACGTTGCCGCGTCCGCCGAGTCGGCCTGCGGGGAGGATTTCCTGCGGACCTTCCTGGCCCGCCGGCAACAGATGGAAGCGGTAGTCCGCCGCAAGGTGGGTTGCCGGGCCACGGCAGCAGACCTGGTTCAGGACCTGTTCCTGCGCTTCTGGCGTCGGCCTGATACGCCGGTGGAGGACCTGGGCAGCTACCTGCTGCGTAGCGCCCACAATATGGCAATCGACCATATGCGCAGCGAGGGTTCGCGCAGCCGCGCCGAGAACGCGCTGTTGCCAGAGCAACACCTAGCCGAGCCCGCTTCGCCCGAGGCTGCCCTGCAAGCCGGCAGCGAGCTGCGCCATGTCGAGGCGGCCCTGCGCGGGCTGCCGGAGCGGACGCGGCAGATCTTCCTGCTCAACCGCATTCATGGCCGTACCTACGGCGAGATCGCCCGCGCCATGGAGCTGACCCAGAGCGCGGTGGAAAAACATATGATGCGCGCCCTGGATGCCTGCAAGGCGAGCCTTACCGAGGCAGCACAGGCGCGTCACAGCAGCCGGAGCGCCAAGCCATGAGCCTCAAACCACCGCCGTTGCGGACCGTCGAGGGCCGACGCGAGTCCGACCTGGATCAGGTCGCCTGGCTCTGGCTCGGACGTTTACAGGGGCAGCCGGCGCCAGCCCTGCGCGAGGCGTTCGAGGCGTGGCTCTACGCAGCGCCCGAGCATGTCGACGCTTACACCCGTGCCGAGGATCTCTGGCGGATGACCCAGCCCGGCGCCTCGCGCCTGGCGGTCGAGGAATCCGATCAACTGGATGCGTTGCTGGCGCGTATGGACGCCCCGCCGCGTCGTCGCGCTGGCCGCTGGGGCGCCGTCCTGGCCATGGCCGCGAGTCTGTTGCTGGTGGTCTGGGCGGGGGGGTGGCATCCCCTGGATCGGCTGGACGACCTCGGCGCCGACCACGTAACGGCCGCCGGCGAGGTACGCGACGTCACCCTGGCCGACGGTTCGGTGCTCACCCTGGATGCCGACAGCGCGGTGGCCATCCACTACGGCGCCCAGGTCCGCGAGGTGGAACTGCGTCGTGGGGCGGCTTTCTTCAGCGTCACGCCGGGGCAGGTTCCCTTCGTGGTCACGGCTAATGGCGGCGAGGCGCGCGTGCTCGGTACCCGTTTCGAAGTGCGCCTGCGACCGGCCGGTGCGCGGGTGACGGTGGAACAGGGCCGCGTCGGCGTGCGCGCCCATCCCGGCGACGTGCAGCAGGTGCTGGGCGCTGGCCAGCAAGTGCACTTCGCGGATAGCCGGACCGGTACCGTGGAGGCGGTGGACGCGCCGGCGCAGCTGTCCTGGCGCGAAGGTCGCCTGACCTTCTACCGCGCACCCTTGGGCGAAGTGCTGGTCGAGCTGGATCGTTACTACCCCGGTCGCATCGTCCTGCTCGACCGCGATCTGGCCAGCCAGCGCATCAGCGGCAGTTTCCCCAGCAATGATCCGGCGGCCGTCCTTGCCTCGCTGCAAGCGGTGGTGGGGTTCAAGCAGGATGAGTTGCTGGGGCGGGTGATGATCCTGCGCTGAGGCCTTTGCTTCCACGGAAACCTTGTAGGCGCGAATTTATTGGCTATGTCTGCATTACGTGTTGTAGGCAGCTGCATTGCCCGTAGGAGCTGGCTCTTGGCTCGATGGTAAATCTCTCGCAACAGCTAACGCAGGCAGAGCGAACTCATTCGCCAAGCAGGCTACAAGCCGGCCCTGGAAGGCAACAGGGGCCAGTTGCGAATGAACGAGGTGTACCCGGGCTCCCCGAAACTTTTTCACGTTGTCACTGAGGTACTTCATGGCGGCATCCGTGTAGTGCTTGTAATGCGAGTTATTCGCAAACAAGAAGCCAATACGCCAAGGGTGAACGACCTCATGAAGTACGGGACAACGCGGGTGCAGGGTGGTGGGCTCAGGGGCCTGGGGATGGCCTTTCTGCTGGTGGCGGGGGCGTTGCTGCCGCTGGCGGCGGGCGTGGCCCAGGCGGCCTCGGCCCAGGCCAGCGCAATGGCCTATGACTTCGCAATTCCCGCCCAGCCTCTGCCCCAGGCACTGAATGCCTTCAGCCGCGTCACCGGCCTCAGCGTGGTCTACACCGTCGATGCGCCATATGGCTTTACTGCCCCGGCGGTGAATGGCCGCATGGGCGCGAACGAAGCCCTTGGCCGGCTGCTTGCCGGTTCCGGTTTCACCTGGCGCCAGGCGGGCGCCGGCACCCTGACCCTGGAGCCGAGCGGCAACGATGGCGCATTGAAACTGGATGCGGTGAACATCGACTCGCGCCTGAGCCGGGTGGAGAGCTACCAGCCGCCGCCCGAGACCTCGATCATGCGTTCCGAGACGCCGCTGCTGGAAATTCCCCAGGCCGTTGCGGTGGTGCCCAGCCAGGTGCTTGAGGACCAGCAACCGCAGAACCTCGACGATGCCCTGTTCAACGTCAGCGGCATCACCCAGGCCAACACCCTCGGCGGCACCCTGGATGCGGTGATGAAACGCGGCTTCGGCGACAACCGCGACGGCTCGATCCTGCGCGACGGCATGCGCACCATCCAGGGCCGCAACCTCACTGCCACGGCCGACCGCGTCGAAGTGCTCAAGGGGCCGGCCTCCATGCTCTACGGCATTCTCGATCCGGGCGGGGTGATCAACGTCATCAGCAAGAAACCGCAGCTTACGGCCTACCACGCCATCACCGGTCGTGCGTCCACCTATGGCGACGGCAAGAACGGCAGTGGTGGCCAGCTCGATGTCACCGGCCCGCTGGGTGAAACCGGCCTGGCCTACCGCCTGGTCGCCGACTATGACGATGCCGATTACTGGCGCAACTTCGGCCACAGCCGCGAGAAAACCATCGCACCGTCCTTCGCCTGGTTCGGCGAGGACACCACGATCAATCTCAGCTACGAGCATCGCGAGTACCGCGTGCCGTTCGACCGCGGCACGGTGTTCGTCAACGGCAAGCCCCTGTCGATTCCTGCCGAGCGCCGTCTGGATGAGCCCTACAACATCACCGAGGGCCGCTCGGACCTGACCATCTTCGATGTTGCGCACCGCCTGAATGACGACTGGAACGCGCATTTCGCCTACAGCTACAACCGCGACACCTACGACGACTACCAGGCGCGGGTGACCCGGGTGAACAACGACGGCACCGTAACCCGCCGCCTCGACGGCACCCGCGGCGCCGTCAGCACCGAGCACTTCGCCACCTTCGACCTGGACGGCAAGATCGAGCTTGGCGGCATGCAACATGACCTGCTGATGGGCGTGGACCACGAGTACCGCAAGTTCTTTCGCGAGGACCTCATCCGCCAGACCACCCGTCAGCGGCTGAACTACAACGCGCCGGTCTACGGCCAGGTTCCGGTGCCCACTACCGTGGTCGCCAGCGACAGCGACCAGACCGACCGCATCGAAACCCAGTCGGCGTTCATCCAGGATTCGCTGCATCTGACCGATCGCTGGATATTCGTCGCCGGTGCCCGTTACCAGCTCTATGACCAGCTTGCCGGACGCGGCCGCCCGTTCGTGAAAAACACCGATATCAACGGCCAGACCTGGGTGCCGCGCGCCGGGCTGGTCTACAAGTGGAACGATTCGCTGTCGTTCTACGGTGGCTACAGCGAGTCCTTCAAGCCCAACTCGACCATCGCCCCGCTCACCGGCAATGCCTCCATCAACGGTCTCGATCCCGAGGAGGGCAGGAGCTGGGAGATCGGCGCCAAGCTGGACCTGCCGGGGCGCATCACTGGCACCCTGGCGCTGTTCGACATCGACAAGTCCAACGTGCTGGTGACCCAGAGCATCGACGGCATCGCCTATGCCACTGCCGCCGGCGAGGTGCGCTCGCGCGGGCTGGAACTGGACCTCACCGGCCAGCTCACCGACGAGCTCAGCCTGATCGGCAGCTTCGCGCTCATCGATGCCGAAGTGACCCAGGACCCGGTGCTGGAAGGCAATCGCCTGCAGAACGTCGCCCGCCACACCGGCTCGCTGTTGGCGGTGTATGACTTCGGCCCGCTGTTCGATGGCGACCGCCTGCGTGCCGGCGTCGGCGCGCGTTACGTGGGTAAACGCGCGGGCGATGCGGAGAACACCTTCGACCTGGATGCCTATACCGTGGCCGATGCCTTCGCCAGCTACGAAACACCGCTGGGCGAAAACCGCCTCAAGGTGCAGTTGAACGTGAAGAACCTGTTCGACAAGACCTACTACAGCTCGGCGGTGAACAACCTCAATGTCTCCATCGGCGATCCGCGCCAGGTGCAGGTGGCGACCACGCTGGAGTTCTGATCGCGCTGGGTTCTTTCCGTACGGTGGAAATCGCGCTTCATTTCCACCGTCGGGTGTTCGGGTCGGCTCCGAATGGTGGGTCGGTGGAGCGTGACCCACCAACCGAGGCAATCGTTAACTTCGCCGTAACGATCCCCACGCGGGCTTGATTGATGACCCACCGGTCGCGCTCCTAATGTGCGCTCCACGACAGCGGAACCCGTGGAGCCACCATGACAACAAGACCCTCCCCCCCGCCGCAATGGTCGCGCCGGCGCACTGAAAAGCAGCGTCGTCTCGACCAGGTTCGCCACCTCGCCGATGGCGTCGTGCTGCCCAGCGAACGGATCGTCGAAGCCCTCGAAGCATTGATCGCCCCCGGCGACCGCGTGGTGCTCGAAGGCAACAACCAGAAGCAGGCGGATTTCCTTTCCCGCTCCCTGGCCAAGGCCGATCCCGGCCGTCTGCACGACCTGCACATGATCATGCCCAGCGTCAGCCGCGCCGAGCACCTCGATCTCTATGAACGCGGCATCGCCCGCAAGCTCGATTTCTCCTTCGCTGGCCCGCAGAGCCTGCGCATCGGCCAGCTGCTGGAAGACGGCCTGCTGGAAGTGGGCGCCATCCATACCTACATCGAGCTCTACTCGCGCCTGCTGGTGGACCTGATCCCGAACGTCGCCCTGGTGGCCGGATTCATGGCCGACCGCGACGGCAACATCTACACCGGCCCCAGCACCGAAGACACCCCCGCCCTGGTCGAGCCCACCGCGTTCAGCGACGGCATCGTCATCGTCCAGGTCAACGAGCTGGTGGACGACGTGCGCGACCTGCCGCGCGTGGACATTCCCGCGTCCTGGGTCGACTTCGTGGTGGTCGCCGACAAGCCCTTCTACATCGAGCCGCTGTTCACCCGCGACCCGCGCCACATCAAGCCGGTGCACGTGCTGATGGCGATGATGGCGATCCGTGGCATCTACGAGAAGCACAAGGTCCAGTCGCTCAACCACGGCATCGGCTTCAACACCGCCGCCATCGAGCTGATCCTGCCCACCTACGGCGAATCCCTCGGCCTGAAGGGCAAGATCTGCCGCAACTGGACGCTCAACCCGCACCCGACGCTGATCCCCGCCATCGAGACCGGCTGGGTGGAAAGCGTGCACTGCTTCGGTACCGAACTGGGCATGGAGGACTACATCGCCCAGCGCCCGGACGTGTTTTTCACCGGACGCGACGGCTCCATGCGCTCGAACCGGATGATGTGCCAACTGGCCGGACAATACGCGGTGGACCTGTTCATCGGCGCCACCTTGCAAGTGGATGGCGATGGTCATTCCTCCACCGTCACCCGGGGTCGCCTGGCCGGTTTCGGTGGCGCGCCGAACATGGGCCACGACCCGCGCGGCCGTCGTCACGCCACGCCCGCCTGGCTCGACATGACTGAGCCGGTGACGATGCTCGAGCGCGGCAAGAAGCTGGTCGTCCAGATGGTCGAGACCTTCCAGGAAGGCGGCAAACCCACCTTCGTCGAGACGCTGGACGCCGTCGAGGTGGCGAAGAAGGCCGGCATGCCGCTGGCACCCGTGATGATCTACGGCGACGACGTCACCCACCTGCTCACCGAGGAGGGCATCGCCTACCTCTATAAGGCGCGCAGCCTGGAAGAGCGCCGCGCGATGATCGCGGCGGTCGCCGGCGTTACCGCCATCGGCCTGCGCCATGACCCGAAAGAGACCCTGCGCATGCGTCGCGAAGGGCTGATCGCATTGCCGGAAGACCTCGGCATCCGTCGTACACAAGCCACGCGGGAACTGCTGGCGGCGAAAAGCATCGCCGAACTGGTGGAGTGGTCCGGCGGCCTTTACAACCCCCCGGCCAAGTTCAGGAGTTGGTGATGAGCGCACTGATTGCACGCAATGCCGACCTGCCGCTGGCCGATTGGCTAGCGGATCTGGCGGTGGACGCACTGATCGACGAAGCCGACCTCTCGCCCAAGCCGGCGCTGGTTGACCGCCGCGGCAGCGGCGCCCACAGCGACCTTCACCTGGGCCTGATGCATGCCTCTGCGTTGTCTCTCTGGCCCTGCTTCAAGCAGATGGCCGAGGCGGCGCTGGAGCATGGCGAAGTCGGCCAGCCGCTGCGCGAAGCCCTGGGCCGCATCGGCCGCGAAGGCGAAGCGGCGATGCTCGTCACCACCGACGGGGTGAATACCCATCGCGGCGCGATCTGGGCCCTGGGCCTGCTGGTGGCGGCGCTGGCGCTGAAACCCGCTAGCCGCGACGCCCACGCCATCGCCCTGCGCGCAGCGCGCATCGCCCTCATCGACGACCGCGCCGCGCCGCTCAACGATAGCCACGGTGCCCAGGTCGCCCGCCGCTACGGTGCCCGTGGTGCGCGGGAAGAAGCCCAACTCGGCTTCCCTACCGTGATCGAACAGGGCCTGCCGCAACTGGCCCGCAGCCGCGCAGCGGGCGCCGGCGAGCAGAACGCCCGCCTCGATGCGCTGCTGGCGATCATGACTACCCTGGCTGACACCTGCGTGCTCTGGCGGGCCGGCCTGGAAGGTCTTGCCGCCATGCAGCAGGGCGCACGTGCCGTGCTCGACGCCGGTGGCAGCGCCAGCCTTGCCGGCCGTCGCCAACTGCGCGCGCTGGACGCCCGCCTGCTGCAACTCAATGCCTCGCCGGGTGGGGCCGCCGACCTGTTGGCCGCCTGCCTGTTCCTCGATAAAGCCGGGAGCCTGTGACCATGGAAACCCTGACCTTCCAATTTCCCGCCGGCCAGCCGGCCCGGGGCCGCGCCCTGGTGGGTTGCGTCGGCTCCGGCGACCTCGAAGTGCTGCTGGAGCCCGGCCGCGCCGGCATCTTGTCGATCCAGGTCGTGACCTCGGTGAATGGCAGCGGCCCACGTTGGCAGCAACTGTTCCAGCGCCTCTTCGACGGCCAATCGCTGCCGGCCCTGAACATCGACATCCACGACTTCGGCGCCACGCCCGGCGTGGTGCGTCTGCGCCTGGAGCAGGGGCTGGAGGCCCTTTCTTCTCAAAAGGAGCCCGCACATGACTGATATCGCACGCCTGCTCGAAGCACGCAGCTTCGTCGAACTGGGCGCCCGCCAGCGTGCCCGCGAGCTGCTGGATGCCGGCAGCTTCCGCGAACTCATCGGCCCCTTCGACCGGGTCATTTCCCCCTGGCTGCCGCAGCAGGGCATCGTGCCCCAGGCCGACGACGGCGTGGTGGTGGCCAAGGGCAGCATCAATGGCCAGCCGGCGCTGATCGCCGCCATCGAAGGCGCCTTCCAGGGCGGCAGCATGGGTGAAGTCGGTGGTGCCAAGATCGCCGGTGCGCTGGAACTGGCGGCTGAAGACAACCGTAGGGGCATCCCGACCTGCGCCGTGCTGCTGCTGGAGACCGGCGGCGTGCGCCTGCAGGAAGCCAATCTGGGCCTCGCCGCCATTGCGGAAATCCAGGCGGCCATCGTCGAGCTGCGCCAGTACCAGCCGGTGATCGGTCTGGTTGCAGGTCCAGTGGGTTGCTTCGGCGGCATGTCCATCGCCGCCGGCCTGTGCAGCCACCTGGTCGCCACCCGCGAAGCGCGCCTGGGGCTCAACGGCCCGCAGGTGATCGAGCAGGAGGCGGGCATCGACGAGTACGACTCCCGCGACCGTCCCTTTATCTGGAGCCTCACCGGTGGCGAGCAGCGCATGGCCAGCGGCCTGGTGGACGCCTATGTCGCTGACGACATCGACGCCATCCGCGAAACCCTGCAAGCGTTGCTCGTGCAACCGGAACAGGGCCTGCCGCGCAGCCGCCGACATTCCTGGTTCCTGGAGCGCCTGGCGCAACTGGGGGACGAATGCGAACAACTGGACGCCGCCGCTGTGCGTGCCCTTTATCAAGGAGACCGGACATGAGCCGCGGACTGAACTGGCTGCAAGGCCTTGCCGGCGGCAAAACCCTGCAAGGCTTTCCGGCTTCGGTAAAGGTGGTCGATGGCGAGCTGGGCAACCGCGCCGCACGCTTCATCGCCGTTGTGCCCGACCCGCACAACCCATTTCCCCGCGCCCGCAATGGCGAGGTCGGCCTGCTGGAAGGCTGGGGCTTGGCCAAAGCGGTCGATGAGGCCATCGAGGCTGATCGCGACGGTGCCAAGCGCGTGCTCGTGGCCCTGGTGGATGTACCCAGCCAGGCCTATGGCCGTCGCGAAGAAGCCTTGGGTATCCACCAGGCCCTGGCCGGCGCGGTAGACGCCTATGCCCGCGCCCGCCTTGCCGGACACCCGGTGATCAGCCTGCTGGTGGGCAAGGCCATGTCCGGTGCCTTCCTCGCCCATGGCTACCAGGCCCAGCGCCTGATCGCCCTGGATGACAGCGGCGTGATGGTCCACGCCATGGGCAAGGCCGCCGCCGCACGCATCACCCTGCGTAGCGTGGAGGAGCTGGAAGTGCTGGCCGCGAAAGTGCCGCCGATGGCCTACGACCTTCAGAACTATGCGTCCCTCGGATTGCTGTGGGAGCGGGTTGCCGTAGGCGATGCGCAGCAGCCGAACGAAACCGATATCGGCCGGGTGCGTGACGTACTGGTGCGCGCGGTGGAGGATATCGGCAGCAGCACGGACCTGAGTGGCCGGCAGGGTGCGGAAAACCGTGTGGCGTCTTCGAGAGTCAGGGAGATGTTAAGGGTGCAGTGGTAGAGCCCCTCACCCCCGGCCCCTCTCCCTCAGAGAGAGGGGCCGGGGGTGAGGGGGAGTCCCGAGCCGCCGAACTTCAAGGAGCCACGAATGAACAAGACTCCAAAACCCCACGACCTGCTCTGGGGCATGACATCCGACCAGCTCCCCGCTGATGCTCCTGCCTGGGCGCAGCAGGCCCTGGCCGCCGGCCATCCCGTGGTGGTGCGCCGTGCTGTTTGCGCGGACGGTCGGGTTGCCGTCGGCATCCGTGGCACCAGCCGTGAGCAGCGCCTTGCTGCTGTCATGCCGGTCCATGCCATCCAGCGTCTGCTCAGCCCCGAACAACTGCGGTCTCGTGCTGCGGCCGATTTCCCGGCGCTGCGGGCGCTGGAAGCCGTTGCCCCGATCCTGACCGCCACCAGCTTGCCCTGGGGCCCGACCGGTGGCGTCGGCTTCCAGCTCGCCACCGGCATTGCCGTGCTGCACGAGGCCAGCGACCTCGACCTGATCCTGCGTACGACGAACCCTTTCAGCCGCCAGCACGCCCGCGAGCTGCTGGCGGCACTGGCCGACGCGCCGTGCCGCATCGACCTGCAACTGGAAACCCCCAATGGCGCAGTGGCCTTGCGCGAATGGGCCGGCGAGGCGCGTCGCGTGCTGCTGAAATGCGCCGAAGGGGCCTGCCTTGTGGAGAACCCCTGGCACGTCCTGGAGCATGCTGCGTGAGCAGCCTGTTCGCCTTTCCCGGCCAGGGCGCGCAGCAGGTGGGCATGCTCCATCAGCTGCCGGCGGAAACCGCCGTCGTCCTGGAGCAAGCCAGCGCTGCCTTGGGCAAAAACGTGCTGGCGCTGGATTCGGCGGAGGCGCTGCAATCCACCCGAGCCGTGCAACTCTGTCTGCTGGTGGCCGGTGTCGCCTGCGCACGGCTGCTGATGGCGCGCAGCCCGGCGCCGGACTATGTGGCTGGGCTCTCCATCGGTGCTTATGCGGCAGCGGTGATCGCCGGTTCGCTGGACTTCGCCGATGCCGTGCGCCTGGTGGCCCTGCGCGGGGAGCTGATGCAGCAGGCGTATCCGCAGGGCTATGGCATGACCGCCATCCTCGGGCTCGATCAGGCCACCGTGGAGCGTCTGTTGGCTGACGCGCCAGGGCCGGTCTACCTCGCCAATATCAATGCCGACAACCAGCTGGTGATCGCCGGCAGCGATGCCGCCATGGCCGCCGTCGCCGAGCGTGCCCGGGTGCTCGGAGCCGGTGCGGCGAAGCGTTTGGCGATGAGCGTGCCCTCCCATTGCGAACTGCTGGAGCAACCCGCTCGCGAGCTGGCCGACGCCTTTGCCGGGGTGGAACTGCGCCGCCCGGCGATCCGCTACCTGAGCGGCAGCACGGCACGGCCGATCTTCGATCCGGAGCGCCTGCGCGACGACCTCGCCTTCAACATGTGCCGTGTCATCGACTGGCACGCCACCCTGCGCACCGCGTACGAGCGCGGCGTGCGCCTGCACATCGAACTGCCGCCCGGCGCCGTGCTCAGCGGCCTGGCGCGGCGGGTTTTCGACCAAGGTACGGTGATCGCCTTCCAGGGCGCCCGTCTGGATACGCTGGACGCCTTGCTGCGTGAGGAGGTAAGCCGGACCCGATAACCGCCGTGCCCTGCGAAAGACAACTAGGCGCTCTTGGGCCTAGGCGTTCTCGGCCTCCTGACGGCTGGACTAATAGAGTGTCAATTCTATTTCGGTCCTGTACACGGCAAAGGTAGTCACCATGCAGGCCTGGCCATTGAGCCTCAAGGTGCCGTTGGAGAGTTTCCCGGCCAAATCTGCAAGTGCTTCCCTCAGCCACTTGCGATGGGCCCCGATGGCGGCGCCGGATGCCAGTCCCGACAGAAGGCTCAGCATCTCGCTGTTGCATGCTCTATGGCTTTCGATGGCCTGCTGCACAACATCCACCGTCATCTCGTTGAAACTGTGCGTTCTGTTTGCAAAAACCTCGACGTATCGCCCCCAGAGAGATCTCATGACCAGATAAAGGGCTTCCTGTTCCACATTTTCAAGATACATATCACTTCTCCGGTGGCAGTCCATTCAAGTACAGGTTGTCCAGTATCAGCTCCTGCAGTTGTTCCTCGTTGATGCCAAATGTCGTTATCAGATTGAGCGCGCGAAAGTTATCATCTGCCGTCAGATGGGCAATTATTCGCCGTTCCTTGTCATCAATTATCAAGTAGGCCTGGCCGCCGGGTATCTTCAAGACTTTCGTGCGGCGCCCTTTCACAGTGGCTCGCCAGGTATTGTGGATGTCCTCGAGCGCAATATCGCTCAAGCCAAGTTCGGGCGTGGGTTTCTCCAGCCTTAGTAAAAGCCTGGGGAACTTGCGCATATCGATCTCATAGCCGAATTCGGGATTGCGGATGGCAGACATGGAGATCCATCGCTGCAATTCCTTGTCTCTTCGGTTAAACACCAGTGAAATACCATTTCTTTCAGAACCCATGATCGTGACGCCCCGCAGTGCATCGGTGGGTATCTGAATTGAATACGGTCTGATCAGTAGATCGGTATATGCACCTTCGTTCACGTCTGTCGGATTTAAGGCACATCCGCTCAGTGTAAGGGCAAGTGCCATGAAAAACAGGTGGCGTATGGGCTTCATATCTTTCTCCGAATTAATGGTCGATGTGAAGTTTAACTATCCAATGCGGGATAAGTTGAGAAAAGTTCAGATTAGTTGCGTTGGAAAGTTCGAAAAATTACGTGGAATCAACCAGGATATGGCGCGGAAAAGTCCCGCGATGGCTGAGTTTGTGGTCGGCGGCCGGTAGCGCGCTGGGCGATCAGACAGGCCGAAGTATTTTGTTCAGCCCTCGTTGCGCAGGCTGTACATGCGGCACTCGGCGATCAGCGCGAGCAGGTTCGGGTCGCGCTCGCGGGCTTTCAGGAAGACCACGCCGATGTGTTGCAGCAGGCGATAGCGCGCCTGCAGGCGGATCAGCTTCACCCGGTTTTCGTAGACCGCCGCGATGCGCCCGGGCAGCAGCGCGTAGCCGACCCCGGAGCTGACCATGCTGAGCAGGGTGAAGATGTCGTTCACCTGCATCGCCACCTTGGGCTCGAAGCCGGCCTGCTGGAACACCCTCGCGCCGTCGCGGTGGGTGGCGAAACCCTGGGTCAGGGTGATGAACGTGGAGTCGGCGAGGTCCGCCAGGTCGACTTCGTCCTGGTCGGCGAAGGGCGAATCAGTCGGGACGGCGAGGAAGATGTCGTCGGAGAACAACGGCAGTTGCTCGCAATCGGGGTCGTTCACGCTGTCATCCAGGGAGACCAGGATGGCGTCCAGTTCCATGTTCTTCAGGCGGTAGAGCAGGTCGACGTTGGAGCCCAGGGTGAGGTCGATGTTCAGCTCGCTACGTCGCAGCTTCAGGCCCATGACCAGCTGCGGCACGGTCTTCACGGTCAGCGAATAGAGCGCGCCGAGCTTGAAGCGTTCGGCAGAGAAGCCGGCCGCCTCGCGGGTCAGACGGACCATCTCGACGGCGTCCTGGATCAGCTTCTGCGCTTTCTCCTCCAGCACATAGGCGCTCTCCAGCGGCGTCAGGTTGCGGCCTTCATGCTTGAACAGCGGGCAGCGCAGGGCGCTTTCCAGCGAGTGGATGGCGCGGTGCACGCTGACGTTGCTGGTGTTCAGTTCCGCTGCCGCACGCGACAGGTTGCCGCTGCGCATGAAGGCGAGAAAGGTCTCCAGCTTCTTCAGGGTCAGTTCTTCGTCGATCTGCATGGCGTCCGGCTGCCGTCCGTAGGAAGGGTTGAGCAACGCGATACCCATCAAGCCCGCCGATGGGTATCGCTCCGCTCAACCCATCCTACAGGGGCGTCGCTGAGGCGCCGAGGCGACCTTTAGTGAATAAGCTAATAATGCATAAGCAAATGAATTCTTATTCCTTAACAGATATATGGCTAGCACCTAGACTGCCCAGCATCGAAATTCAGCAAGGAGGGCTCGCCATGCGCAGCCAGGCCATTCGCTACCTGATCCTGCCGGGCTGGCAGGGCTCCCCCGACGAGCATTGGCAAAGTCACTGGCAACGCAGCCTGCCCAATGCCAGTCGGGTCGAGCAGGCCGACTGGAACAACCCGGACCGTGCGTCCTGGGTGGCGGCGCTGGAGCGCGCCATCGACGCCGAACGCACTCCGGTGATCCTCATCGCCCACAGCCTGGGCTGCGTGACTGTGGCGCACTGGGCTGCGCAGTCCGATCCGGATGTGCTGCGTCGCGTGCGCGGCGCCCTGCTGGTCGCGCCGGCGGACGTGCAGCGTCCCGGTTGCCCGGACGCGCTCAAGGGCTTCGCGCCTATCCCGCGTGACCTGCTGCCCTTCCCCAGCCTGCTGGTGGGTTCGGACAACGACCCTGCGGCCAGCCCCGCGCGAGCCCTGGAAATGGCCCGTGACTGGGGCTCGGAAGCCGCGATCCTCACCGGCGCCGGGCACATCAATGTGAAATCCGGGCATCACCGTTGGGAACAAGGCTTCGCCCATCTCTATCGCTTGCAAGCGCGCGTCGAGCAATCGTCCAGAAAACGCGCCTGATCCAATCCAATTCAGCAATACGTCGGGGCCCGCTGCATCGCAGCCTGGGCCCGGCGGGAGATTTCGCCATGAGCAAGGAAAAACCCGGTCAACCGCTGCTGACCTTCGCCGATGCCGACCGCAGCCCCCTCAGCATCCGCGCCCGTGCGCTGGTGTTCGTCGACGCGCGATCGCGGCGGTTGCGCGAGGAAGTCGAGCAGCTCGCTCCGAGCACCCTGCCCGTGCTGATCCAGGGTGAAACCGGCACCGGCAAGGAATTGCTGGCCCGGCAGATCCATCGTTCCAGCGACCGTCCCGGCCTGTTCGTGGCGGTGAGCTGCAGCGCCATCAGCAAGGCCTACGCAGAGGCCGAACTCTTCGGTCACACGGCCGGCGCTTACAGCGGCTCGGCCAGCAGCCGCGCCGGCTGGTTCGGTTCGGCCAATGGCGGAACGCTTTACCTGGATGAGATTGGCGACCTGCCATTGCCCCTGCAGACCAAGCTGTTGGCGGCACTGGAAAGCCGCGAGGTTATCCGCGTTGGCGCCCACCAGCCGACCCCGGTGGACGCGCGTCTGGTAGCCGCCACCAGCATCGACCTGGCCAAGGCGGTGCGCGTCGGCAAGTTCAATGCGCGGCTCTATCAGTACCTGGACGAGGGACGGGTGGAGCTGCCGCCATTACGTGAACGGCCGGACGATATTCTGCCGTTGGCCGAGTATTTCCTCGGCATCTACGCGCAGCGCCTGGATCTGTCATTGCCGCTGATCAGCCCGGCCGCCCAGGCTGCGCTGGAAGCTTACCCCTGGCCGGGCAATACCCGTGAGCTGGAGAACAGCGTGCACTTCGCCCTCCTGGTCAGCGAAGGTGAGGAAATCCTGCCGCAGCACCTCAACCTGCCGCCCTTGCCGGGCTATGCCCAGCTTGCCGTGCAGCTGCGACGGCTGGCGGCCAACGACGAAGAGCGCGACCACCTGCGCCAGCTCTTTGCCGAAGTGCTGGCCGGGTAGCCGCGCTACATCGGTGCATGATTCGGGGCTTCGTAGAACCCCGTCGGTGGATGCGAAGGGCGACATCCACCCTACGCACGGATTGAGCTTTTCGTAGGCTGGACCACGCTTCATCGGTCCACCGTTCGGGGTCGCGGGGGGCGCTACTGGTGCAGGTAGTAGAGCTTGTTGATGATGCACCAGCGACCGCCGATCTTCAGCAGCGAGAGGAAGTCGGTGAAGCGCATGTCGGCGTAGTCGTCGATTACCTTCGCCGAGGCGGCGTCGCCGGTGATGTCCAGCGCCTGGATAGTCCAGACGGGCGTTTCGCCTTCAGCCAGCACCGGGCCGGCGTCGAGGATGGCGCCCGCGAAGTCGTCTACCGAGAGCCATTCGAGCTCGCCCTGAAAGTGGCCGATGATATGGCTCTGCGGGTGAAAGGCCCGGCGCAGGCGGTGTTCGTCGGCGAACACCATGCCTTCGACATAGTCACGCACGACGCGGTGGATGGCGTCTTGGTCAGTCTCGTGGGCAGTCATTTCCCGCGCTCCGTTGATATCGGCAAATCAGCCAAGCCGAATGCTAGTTCGCCCGGCGCGGCGCGAGCGATCCATTGCGAATAAGCGCGTGGGGAGTGCTTCCGAATCGATCTCCGCGCGCTCGTCAGTGAATCTGTCCGCTTTCCTTGAGCCGATCACGTACTGCGCGCAAGCGCGGCAGCGGAAGGCAGACGAGGATGGTCAGGGCCAGCACGCCCACACCCATCAGCGGCAGGCTGGACAGGCCCATGCTGGTGCTCAGCCACAGGCCACCGATGAAGGCGCCGCTGGCATTCCCCAGATTGAACGCGGCGTGGCTGAGGGTGGCGGCCAGGCTCGCCGATTCGCCAGCCTGTTCCACCAGCAGCAGTTGCAGAGGCGAGGAAATGGCAAAACTGGCCACGCCCCAGAGGAACAGGCAGCCCAGGGCGAGCGCCGGAATCTGCGCGAAGACGAACAGGCCCAACAGACACAATGTGCTCACCCCGAAGGCCATCGGCAGTGCGTAGCGGAAGCCTTTGTCGGCCAGGCGCCCCCCCAGCAGGTTGCCCACGGTGAGGCCGACGCCGAACAGCAGCAGGGCGAAGTTGGCGTGCTCCGGGGAGAAGCCGGATACGTCCCGCAGCAGCGGGCTGATGTAGGTGAACACGCCGAACAGCGCCACCGACGACAGGCTGCAGACGAACAGTGCGTGCAGCACCGGGCGCCGCAGGATGCCGTCCCAGGCGCCGGCCGCATTGGCCTGTGGCTTGGGCGTGGCGGGAAGCCAGAGGGCCTGGGCGAGCAGGGTGAGGAAACCGAGTGCCGCCACCACCATGAAGGTCACCCGCCAGCTGGTGGCCTGGCCCAGCCAGGCGCCGGCAGGAACGCCGAGCACGTTGGCGATGGTCAGGCCGCTGAGCACCAGGGCCATGGCCGAAGCCCGGCGGTGTGGGGGTGCCAGTTCGGCGGCGAGCAGGGTCGCGCAGCCAAAGAATCCGGCGTGGCTGAAGGCGGTGAACATGCGCATCGCCAACAGCCACTCGTAGTTCGGCGCCAGGGCGCAGCCGAGGTTGCCCAGGGCGTAGGCACCCATCAGCCAGAGCAGCGCCTGGCGGCGCGGCAGGCGGCCGAGCAGCGGGCCCAGCAATGGCGCACCGATCACCACCCCCATGGCGTAGGCGCTGACCAGCAAGCCGGCGTCGGAAAGGCTGACCTTGAGGTCGCTGGCCACTTCGGGCAGCAGGCCCATGATGATGAATTCGCTGCTGCCTACGACGAAGCCGCCCAGGGCGAGGGCCAACAGCGGCAGAGAGAGGAGGGTGCTCGGGTTCATGCGTGTTCCGGTGGCGGGGCTGTATTGCGAGGGGCGCGGATTCTACGCGCATTTCCTTGCAGGGGGCTTGTGGGGTGTGGGCCGCCGGTGGAGATGGACACTGTGGGGGCGAATTCATTCGCTATGCAGACCGCAGGTCTGCCCCTGGGGCTTCCAGAGGGGCAGCTGCGCTGCCCTTTGCGAATGAATTCGCCCCCACAAAAGCAGGGCAAGGACCTGCCGACGGCTTCAGCCGTTGATGAACTTGCTCAGGAACTGCTTGGTGCGCTCTTCCTTCGGTGCACTGAACAGGGCCTTGGCGTCGCCTTGTTCGACGATCACGCCCTTGTCGATGAAGATCGCGCGGTTGGCCACGTCGCGGGCGAAGCTCATTTCGTGGGTGACGATGACCATGGTGCGGTTCTCTTCGGCCAGGCCGCGAATGGTGGCGAGCACTTCGCCCACCAGCTCCGGGTCGAGCGCCGAGGTGGGCTCGTCGAAGAGAATCACGTCAGGCTCCATGGCCAGGGCACGGGCGATGGCCACGCGCTGTTGCTGGCCGCCGGAGAGGCGCTTGGGATAGGCGTCTTCCTTGCCTGCCAGGCCGACCTTGGCCAGCAGCTTGCGTGCCTTCTCGACGGCCCGCTCGCGGGGTTCCTTCTTCACCACCACCGGACCTTCGATGACGTTCTCCAGCGCGGTGCGATGGGGGAAGAGGTTGAAGTTCTGGAAGACAAAGCCGACGTGCTGGCGCAGCTTGCGGATCAGCCCTTGCTGTTGCTTCAGCGGCTTGCTCGCGTCGATCTCGATGTCGCCCACCTTGATCAGGCCGCCACTGGGCACTTCCAGCAGGTTGAGGCAGCGCAGCAAGGTCGTCTTGCCCGAGCCGCTGGGGCCGATGATGGCCACCACTTCGCCCGGTTCGATGGTCAGGTCGATGCCCTTGAGCACCTCCTGGCCCTTGAAGGATTTGGTCAGGTTACGGACGGTGATCATCAGCTGTCCTGCTCATGCTGGTTGACCCGAGCCTCGAGGCGACTCTGGAAGTGCGACAGCACGGTGGCCAGCACCCAGTAGATCAGCGCGGCGGCCAGGTACATGGTGAAGATCTCGAAGGTGCGCGCGGTGATCAGCTGCGCCTGGCGGAACAGTTCTGGCACCTGGATGGTGGCGGCCAGGGCGGTGTCCTTGACCAGCGAGATGAAACTGTTGCCCAGCGGCGGCAGGGCGGTGCGCGCAGCCTGCGGAAGGATGGCGCGGACCAGGGTCTGGGTGCGGCTCATGCCGATGCTGGCGGCGGCTTCCCATTGCCCCTTGTCGATGGAGGCGATGGCGGCGCGGAGGATTTCCGAGGTGTAGGCGGCCATGTTCAGCGAGAAGCCGATCAACGCCGCGGGCAGCGGGTCGAGCTGGATACCCAACTGCGGCAGCCCGTAATAGATCATGAACAACTGCACCAGCAGCGGCGTGCCACGGAAGAAGGACACGTAGATCCGCGAGAGCCACTGCAGGGCGGTGAAACCGTAGAGGCGCATCAGGGCGAGGACGAACCCCAGCAGCAGTCCGAAGAACATGCCGCCGAGGCTCAGTACCACCGTAAACACCGCGCCCTTCAGCAAGAAGGGCGCGGAATCCAGCGCAAGTTGAAGGCTTGCGTCGATCATTGGGTCACGTCAGCCTTGAACCATTTCTCGGAGAGCTTTTTCAGGGTGCCGTCGGCCTTCAGCTTGGCCAGCGCCTTGTCGATGGCGGCCAGCAGTTCCGGGTTGCCCTTGCGCAGGGCGATGCCGGCTTCCTGACGGGAGAAGGGTTCACCGGTCACAGCGAGCTTGCCGCCAGTTTTCTCGACCATTTCGAAGGCGGCCAGGCGATCCACCAGGATGGCGTCGATACGGCCGACGTTCAGGTCCTGGAACTTGGTGGGGTCGTCGTCGTAGGTGCGGATGTCGGCCTGCGGGACGTTGTCCTTCAGCCACTGCTCGTAGTTGGTGCCCAGGCCCACGCCGACTTTCTTGCCGGCCAGGTCCGCGGCGGTCTTGATGTCACCCTCGGTGCCCTTGCGCACTAGCGCCTGGATGCCGGAGACGGTGTAGGGGGTGGAGAAGTCGTACTTCTTCTTGCGCTCGTCGGAGATGGTCACCTGGTTGATCACCACGTCCAGGCGCTTGGACTCCAGCGCCGCGAGGATGCCGTCCCACTTGGTCGGCTGGAACTCGGCCTTCACGCCCAGCTCTTTGGCCAGGGCCTCGGCCAATTCCACTTCGAAGCCGGTCAGCTTGCCGCTCTCGTCCTGGTAGTTGAAGGGCGGGTAGGTGCCTTCCAGGCCGACCTTTATGGCGCCTTTCTGCTGGATGTCCTGGAGCAGGTCGGCGGCGGAGCTGGTGCCGACGAAGCTGGCGCCGAGCACCAGGCTCAGGCTGCCGAGGATGAACTGGCGACGCAGGGTTGCGAATGTCATATGAGCCTCACGGGGCAGGTGTCTAAAAGGTGGGGCAACTCTAGGGATTTGGTTATATGCAATAAAATAATAAAAAATTATTTGCTGCTTAAATTAATGCATAAGAAGGTGTCACGGTGTACCCGCAGGATGATAGGCGAACAACGCCGGCGAGCCACCGGTGTGCAGGAACAGCACCGGCCCATCACCTTCGAATGCGCCCTTGGCGATGCCATCGAGCAGGCCGGCGAAGGCCTTGCCGGTGTACACCGGGTCCAGCAGCAGGCCTTCCAGGCTGGCGACCTGACGCACCGCGTCCAGGGTGCCGGCGTTCGGCTCGCCATAGCGCGGGAAGAAATACTGGTCCCACAGCTCCACCTTGAGCCCGGCCGGTACCGGCACGCCGAGCAGTTCGGCGGTGCGTTGCAACAGGCCTTCGACCTTGGGCCGCTGGGTGGCGTCCGGGCGCGAGACGGTGACGCCGATCACACGAGTGCCAGGCAGGGCGTATTCCAGCGCCAGGGCGAGGCCCGCGTGGGTACCGGCGCTGCCGGAGGCCAGCACCACGGCGGAGAAGTGCTCGCCGCTGGCCTTGATCTGCTCGGCCAGTTCCAGGCCGGCGCGTACATAACCCAGCGCACCCAGGGCATTGGAACCACCGATGGGCACCAGGTACGGCTTCTTGCCGGCAGCGCGCAGGCGCTCGGCCGCAGCGGCCAGCAACTCGTCGGCGTTGTCCAGGTTGGCCACCAGCTCGCACTCGGTGCCGAACAGGTCCAGCAACAGGCGGTTGCCGTTGCCGAGGTAGTTGCTGTCGGAGGTGCCGATGGGGTTTTCCAGCAGTGCGACACAACCCAGGCCGAGGCGCGCGGCGAGGGCGGCGGTCTGGCGAACGTGGTTGGACTGGATGGCGCCGGCGGTGACCAGGGTATCGGCACCCTGGGCCAGGGCCTCGGCGGCGAGGAACTCCAGCTTGCGCACCTTGTTTCCGCCCAGGGCGAAGGGGGTGAGGTCGTCGCGCTTCACATGGACGCCGCGGCCGAGCTTCTGCGACAGGTGCGCAAGCTTCTCCAGCGGGGTGGGCGAGGGAACCAGATCCAGGCGGGAAAAGCGGGCGAGGGCTGCATCGAGCATGGCGTGGTTCCGATAGGCGGTTGCGAAGGCTGCCACTCTAGTGAGCCGGGGCTTCGCAGGCAATTCGCAGAGGCGACATGAACGTACCGGGCAGTCAGGGTGTGGGAATTAATATCCTGCAATTTTGTAATTCGATTATGGAATATAAAAATAAGAAATTAGTATTTTATTGGAATAAAGAATTTCCGTAGTGTCGCCCTCAACCCGGCGCACCCAGACCGGGCATCCCAACACCCGCTCGTGGCTGAAGATCCAGCCGGAGCCGCAGATTCGAAAAGGACCACCATGAAGAAGACCTTGCTGTTGACCGCCCTGGCCGCTGCCCTCTCCGCCACCCTCGCCCATGCCGGCGAGAAGCTCGTAGTAGCCGCCACCCCGGTACCGCACGCTGAAATCCTTGAGCTGATCAAACCTCAGCTGGCCAAGGAAGGCGTGGACCTGGAAGTGAAGGTCTTCACCGACTATGTGCAGCCCAACCTGCAAGTCGACCAGAAGCATCTGGACGCCAACTACTTCCAGACCAAGCCCTACCTGGACAACTTCAACAGCGGCAAAGGCACCCACTTGGTGATCGTCAAGGGCGTGCACGTCGAGCCCTTCGGCGGCTACTCCAGCAAGTACAAGTCCCTGAAGGAGCTGCCGGACGGCGCCACCATCGCCATCCCCAACGAAGGCAGCAATAGCGGCCGCGCCCTGCTCCTGTTGCAGAAATCCGGGCTGCTCAAGCTGAAGGACCCGAAGAACGCTCTGGCCACGCCGAAGGACATCGCCGAGAACCCGCACAACTTCAAGTTCAAGGAACTGGAAGCGGCCCTGCTGCCGCGCGTGCTCGACCAGGTCGACCTGGCCCTGATCAATACCAACTACGCGCTGGAAGCCAAGCTGAACCCGTCCAAGGACGCGCTGGTGCTGGAAGATCGCACCTCGCCCTACGTGAACTACCTGGTAGCCCGTCCGGACAACAAGGACAGCGACGCCATCAAGAAACTCTCCTCCGCGCTGACCAGCCCGGAAGTGAAAGCCTTCATCGAGCAGAAGTACTCCGGCGCAGTGGTGCCCGCCTTCTGATCACCTGCTAGCCACGGTGGCGCACCGGCCAGTGCGCCTCTCCTCACGCCGACGAGTCTGTACTATCGTCGGCGTTCTTTTTTCTGCTGCACTTGCAGGGGCGATTCCTTGTGGGGGCGAATTCATTCGCTGAGGACCGCGCAGCGGTCCCCGACCAGCCAGGGCAATCCTGCGACCTGCATCGCGAATGAATTTACCCCCACAAAACAGCAAGAGCACCGTCCCTCGACCTTCTATCCTTATTCAATAAAAGTATTTCAAAGCGATCTCTTATGCCCGCTACTCTCTCGCCACAACTTGTTATAACAAGTCAGGATCACGAGCGAACAACGACATGGCCGAACTGCTTCCCCTCTCCCCGGTACCGCTCTACAGCCAGCTCAAGGAGCTGCTGCGCGGGCGCATCCTCGACGGTACCTACCCGCCCCACAGCCGCATGCCTTCGGAAAGCGAGCTGGGCAAGGTCTTCGGCGTCAGCCGTATCACCGTGCGCCAGGCGCTGGGGGACCTGCAGAAGGAAGGGCTGATCTTCAAGATCCACGGCAAGGGCACCTTCGTGGCCAAGCCCAAGGCCTTCCAGAACGTCAGCACCCTGCAGGGGCTGGCCGAGTCCATGACGCAGATGGGCTACGAAGTGCTTAACCGCTTGCGCAGCTTCCGCCATGTGCCAGCCAGTCCGCTGGTGGCGGCGCGCCTGCAGCTGGAGGAAGGCAGCCCTGTAACCGAGATCCGCCGCGTGCGCCTGATCAACCGTGAGCCGGTATCTCTGGAAATCACCTGGTTGCCGAAGGCGGTGGGCGAAAAGCTGGAGAAGGCTGACCTCGCCACCCGCGACATCTTCCTCATCCTCGAGAACGACTGCGGCATTCCCCTCGGCCATGCCGATCTCGCCATCGACGCGGTACTGGCCGACGGCGACCTGACCCAGGCGCTGGAGGTGGAGGAAGGTTCGCCGATCATGCGTATCGAGCGCCTGACCCACGCTGCCGACGGCACCCCGCTGGATTTCGAACACCTCTACTACCGCGGCGATGCCTTCCAGTACCGCCTGCGCATCGACCGTCAGAAGGGATCCCAGGCATGAGTACGCGAGAGCAGGACTACGACATCGTCGTCATCGGCGGCGGCACCGCTGGCCCCATGGCCGCAATCAAGGCCAAGGAGAAGAACCGCGAGCTGCGTGTGCTCCTGCTGGACAAGGCCAACGTCAAGCGCAGTGGTGCCATCAGCATGGGCATGGACGGGCTGAACAACGCCATCATCCCCGGCCACGCGACGCCCGAGCAGTACACCAAGGAAATCACTATCGCCAACGATGGCATCGTCAATCAGGCCGCCGTCTACGCCTACGCCACCCACAGTTTCGAAACCATCCAGCAACTCGACCGCTGGGGGGTGAAGTTCGAGAAGGACGAGACCGGCGACTACGCAGTGAAGAAGGTCCACCACATGGGCGCCTACGTGCTGCCGATGCCCGAGGGGCACGACATCAAGAAGGTGCTTTACCGCCAGCTCAAGCGTGCGCGGGTGGAGATCAGCAACCGTATCGTCTGCACCCGTCTGCTGCTGGATGGCGAGGGTGCGGCGAGCGGGGTGATGGGCTTCGACTGTCGCAGTGGCGAATTCCGGGTGATCCGCGCCAAGGCGGTGATCCTTGCCTGCGGCGCCGCTGGCCGCCTTGGCCTGCCATCTTCCGGCTACCTGATGGGCACCTACGAGAATCCCACGAATGCCGGCGACGGCTACGTCATGGCCTATCACGCCGGGGCGGAGTTGGCGAACCTGGAGTGCTTCCAGATCAATCCGCTGATCAAGGACTACAACGGCCCCGCCTGCGCGTACGTCACCGGCCCGCTGGGTGGTTACACCGCTAACAGCAAGGGCGAGCGCTTCATCGAGTGCGACTACTGGAGCGGCCAGATGATGTGGGAGTTCCACCAGGAACTCGAAGGCGGCAATGGCCCGGTGTTCCTCAAGCTTGATCACCTGGCCGAAGAAACCATCCAGACCATCGAAGAGATCCTCCATAGCAACGAGCGCCCCAGTCGCGGGCAGTTCCACGCCAACCGCGGCACCGACTACCGCTCGCAGATGGTCGAGATGCACATCTCCGAGATCGGCTTCTGCTCCGGCCATTCGGCCTCGGGTGTGTGGGTCAACGAGAAGGCCGAAACCTCGGTGAAAGGGCTGTACGCAGCTGGCGACATGGCTGCCGTGCCGCACAACTACATGCTCGGCGCCTTCACCTACGGCTGGTTCGCCGGGGTCAATGCGGTGGACTACGTGGCCGGGCGCGACTTCGCCGAAGTCGACCCGGGACAGGTGGAGCGCGAGCAGGCGCGGGTCTTCGCGCCGCTGCAGCGTGAACATGGTCTGCCGCCGGCCCAGGTGGAGTACAAGCTGCGGCGCATGGTCAACGATTACCTGCAGCCGCCCAAGGTGACGAAGAAGATGGAGATCGGCCTCACGCGCTTCGCCGAGATCGAGCGGGACCTGGCGCAGATGAAAGCCAGCAACCCTCACGAGCTGATGCGCGCCATGGAAGTGGCGGTTATCCGTGACTGTGCCGAGATGGCCGCCCGCGCTTCGTTGTTCCGCGCCGAGAGCCGCTGGGGCCTGTACCACCACCGCGTCGACCACCCCGAGCGTAATGACACCGACTGGTTCTGCCATTGCCACCTGAAGAAGGGCGAGGACGGCCACATGACGAGCTTCAAGAAAGCGGTGGAGCCGTACCTGATCCCGCTGGATGCACAAGAGCAGCAGGCCTACGACCGCCTGCGCGTGAAGGCCGAAGCGGCAGCGTAGGTTTTAGGGTGGGCTTCAGCCCACCCTATGTTGACCAGCGTACAAGACCCATAACGAGAGCCCCAGGCTCCAAGGAAATCGTGAAATGGCCCATCAACCCCAGGAAATTTTCTTCCGCAGCAGTGCGCCGGTGACCATCGACGAAGACAAGTGCATCGCCGAGAAGGGCTGCACGGTCTGTGTCGAGGTCTGCCCGATGGACCTCTTGGCCATCAACCCGGCCACCCAGAAGGCCTACATGGCCTTCGACGAATGCTGGTACTGCATGCCCTGCGAGAAAGACTGCCCGACCGGCGCGGTGAAGGTGGAGATTCCTTACCTGCTGCGCTGACCGAGTGTGAGAAACCTCTAGGAGCCAGCTTGCTGGCGAACAACGGACCTGCAGGCAAGCGCTTCGCCAGCAAGCGGGCTCCTACAAAAAATGCAATCCGCCATCCGGCCAACCCCCGGACGCCTCACCTGAAAGCCCCTCGTTTCCCACCACCCGACCACGTGGCGGAGACGATTCCAACACTCATGATTCGAGGGGAAAAACCCATGCGTCTTCGTGCAACCGTCGCCGGCCTCGCGCTGGCCATCTCCAGCCTGTCCGCCTCCGCGGAAACCATCCGCATCGCCATCGGCACCCAGGACACCACCATCAACTGCGCCACCGGCGGCCTGCTCATCCGCGAGCTGGGCCTCCTGGAGAAATACCTGCCCCGTGATGGCAAGTACAAGGACGCCGACTACCAGGTGGAGTGGAAGAACTTCACCAGCGGCGCACCGCTGACCAACGAGATGGTCGCCGGCAAGCTGGACTTTGGCGCCATGGCCGACTTCCCCGGCTCCTTCAACGGCGTCGCCCATCTGGATGCGGGCAAGCGGAGCCTGTTCATCAGCGTGCTCTCGGGCAGCACCCTTGGCAGCGGCAACGGCATCGTGGTACCGGCGTCGTCCCCGGTGCAGTCGCTGGCCGAGCTCAAGGGCAAGACCATTTCCGTGCCCTTCGCCTCCACTGCTCACGGCATGTTGCTGCGCGCTGTTGCTGCCCAGGGCTGGGACCCGGAGAAGGACGTGCGCATCATCGCCCAGCCACCGGAGATCGCCGGCTCCGCGCTGCGCAGCAACCGCATCGAGGCTCACGCTGACTTCGTGCCCTTTGCCGAGTTGTTCCCCAACCGCGGCTTCGCAAGGAAGATCTATGACGGCTCCCAGGCCGAGGCGCCTACCTTCCACGGCGCACTGGTGGATGCGGCCTATGCGAAAAAGTACCCGGAGATCGTCACCGCCTACCTGCGCGCCAGCCTGGAAGCCGACCGCCTGATCGCCGAGTCGCCTGAGAAGTACAGCGAGCTGATCGAGAAGGTCACCGGCATCGAGGCCGAGGTGAACTACCTGTTCCACGGCCCCCTTGGCCTGCAGACCCGCGACCTGACCTGGAAGCCCGAGTACCGCAAGGCGGTGGCCACCTCGATCGATACCCTGAAACTGCTGAAGAAGACCGATCGGGGCCTGGATACCGCCCAGTTCATCGACGACCAGTACATCAGCGCCGCCTTCAAGCAGGCCGGGCAGGACTACGACAAGGCGCTGAAGAACTATGCGCAGCTGCCACTGGTGGCCAACGACGCGGCCACCGGCAAGCCGATCACCGACTTCAAGCGCCTGGCGCAGATATGGGTGCGCGGTGAGGGCAAGGTCCGTCATTACGCGTCGCCGGAAGCTGCGCTGACCGCCCTGGCGCAGCTGGAACAGGAGGGCAAGGACATCCGCGCCATCTATGCCCAGGCCGCCGACAGTGGCATCAAGTTGCTGGCCAACCAGGCCTGGTTCGTGCGCAACGACAAGGGTGAGCTGAGCGCCTTCCTGCTCAAGTCCCAGGCCGAGCGGTTCGCCCAGCAACACGGCGGCACGGCGCTCGATTTTGTCAGCGCCAATCAGAAGCAGGCTGTCGCCAGCCGCTGATCGCCTTGCCCTCTCCCTTCAGGGAGAGGGTTGGGGAGAGGGAAACGAGCAGGAGACGATCCATGACAAATCTGTACCGCTGGCCCCTGCGCCTCGCCTCATTGGCCACCTGCCTGCTGTTCTGGCAACTGGCTGCCAACGCGCGCCTGGACCTCGGGCTGTTCACCTTCACCTACGTGCCCACGCCCGCCGCCGTGCTCGATGCGGCCTGGCAGCTGGTGCACTCCAGCAAGCTGTTGCCGCACCTCACCAACAGCCTTTCACGGGTGTTCGCCGGTTACCTGGCCGCGGCCTTGCTGGGCGTCCTGCTGGGCCTGGTCATCGGCCGTTCGAGATGGGCCGAGGACAGCCTGCTGCCGCCGTTGGAGGTGCTGCGGCCGATTCCTGCGGTGGCCTGGATTCCCCTGGCCATCCTGATGTTTCCCTCGTCGGAGCTGTCGATGGTGTTCATCACCTTCACCGGTGCGCTGTTCCCCATCCTGCTCAACACCGTGCATGGCGTCGAAGGCGTCGACCCCCGGCTGATCGCTTCGGCACGCAGCCTTGGCGCTGGGCGTCTGGCGATCCTGCGCGAGGTGATCCTGCCCGGCGCGGCGCCGAGCATCGTCACTGGCCTCGCCATCGGCATGGGCACGTCGTGGTTCTGCCTGGTCACCGCCGAGATGATCTCCGGGCAGTTTGGCGTCGGTTATTACACCTGGGAGTCCTACGTGGTGCAGAACTACGCCGACATCGTCGTCGGCATGCTGCTGATCGGCTTGCTAGGCATGGGCAGCAGTGCCCTGGTCAAACGCTTGGGCGCGCTCGCCACACCCTGGTACCGCGCGCGGAGGAACGCCTGATGAGCAGCTTCGAACGCGCAGTGGAACCAGGCCGCATCGAGGCCAGGGGCGTCTCCATCCGTTTGGGACGGGGCCGCGAGGCCTTCGAGGCGGTACAGACGTTGGACTTCGCCATCGCGCCGGGGGAGTTCGTCTGCATTCTGGGCCCTTCCGGCTGCGGCAAGTCCACCTTGCTCGGCGCCCTAGCCGGGCACCTGAAGCCCAGCGCCGGCAGCCTAGAGGTGGATGGCCAGCCGGTGGAGGGACCTTCACCCGAGCGCGGCATGGTGTTCCAGCACCACACGCTTTTGCCCTGGCGCAGGGTGCTCGACAACGTCGCCTTCGGCCTGAAGATGCAAGGCATCGGCAAGGCCGAGCGGCAGCGCCGCGCCGCCGAACTCCTGCGCCTGGTAGGCCTGGAGGATTTCGCCGGGCGCTGGCCCAACCAGCTCTCCGGCGGCATGCAGCAGCGTGCCGAGATTGCCCGCGTGCTGATCAACCGCCCGCGCCTGCTGTTGATGGACGAGCCCTTCGGCGCGCTGGATGCGCAGACCCGCTCGCGCATGCAGGAACTGCTGCTGGATATCTGGACGCGCATCCGCACCACCGTGGTGTTCGTTACCCACGACATCGACGAAGCCTTGTTCCTGGCCGACCGCATCCTGGTGATGAGCCCGCGCCCCGGACGCTTCATCGAAGACCTGCGCCTGGACTTCCCGCGTCCGCGCCGCGCCAGCCTCCTTACCACCCCCGGCTTCACCCATCTCAAGCGCCATTGCCTGGAACTGCTGCGCCATGAAGACGGCCGCGAGCTGCCACGCCTGACGCCGCTGGGGCTGCCCACCGATCACCCGCCACTGCGAGTTGCCCTATGACCAACCGTGAAACCGACAACCCCGACATCCTCGAACTGCTGCCACGCCTCGCCGATGACGACGCTGGTGTGCGCCGCATTGCCCTGATCGAACTCGCCGACCTGGCAGACCCGGAGGGCCTACCCTGGCTCACCGACGCCCTTGCCGTGGATGACGCTGCTGAGGTGCGCGCCGAGGCTGCGCGTCTGCTGGAGGCCTGGGAGGAACCCGACGTCGTCGAGGCACTCTGCGCGGCCCTGGCCGATGGTGCCGAGCCGGTGCGCCTGGCCGCTGCCCAGAGTCTCAGTGAGCTGAAGAGCCTGGAGGCGGGGAGGCTGATTCTGCCGTGGGTGACCCATGCCGATGCCTTTGTCCGCGCCAGTGCGCTACGTGCTCTACGTGAGCTGCGCCTGGAGGAGGCCGCCGGCCCTGCGTTGTTGGCGCTGCACGACGGCGAAGCGCCGGTGCGCCGGGAGGCGGTGGGCATCCTCGGCTGGTTGAAACACGAAGCTGCGCTGCCAGCGCTGGCCCGCCTGGCCAGTGACGACGCGGATACCGAAGTACGCCGCGCTGCCACCGGTGCCCTGGGGCTGGCCAGTGACGGGGAGGTACTGCCAGCCCTTTACGCTGCCTTGGCTGATAATGCCTGGCAGGTGCGCGAGGAGGCCGCCACCACCCTCGGCAAGGTCGGTCTGACAGACGCTGGCGCGGCACTGGTGCGGGCCTTGGAAGACGAATACTGGCAGGTGCGTTTGCGCGCCGCGCGTGCCCTCGGTCGCCTGCGCTATCGCGAGGCTCTTGCAGAGCTTTCCGTGCTGCTCGGCCACGGCATCGCCAACTTGCGCAAGGAGGCTGCGCTGGCGTTGGGCGAGCTGGGCGACGCCGATGCGTTGCCGGCGCTGCGCCAGGCCGAGGTCGATGGTGATCCGGAAGTGCGCAAGGCAGTACGCATTGCCCTGGCGCAACTCCAGGGAGCGGCCTGATGGAAGCCCCCAGTGCCCTGCGCAGTTCGCGCAGCGAAGCACGTTTGTTTTTGGAGTGGGCAGATGGGGATCGGCGGGAGATCAGTCATGCCCGCTTGCGTGGTGCCTGTCCCTGCTCGCAGTGCAAGGCGACGCGGCTGCGTGGGGCGATTGCGCTGGTGGATGAAGGCGTGCGCCTGGAGCGCATCGCGCTACAGGGCTATGGCGTGCAGCTGGTGTTCAGCGATGGGCACGAGCGGGGGATCTATCCCTGGGGGTACTTGCGGGAGCTGGGCACCGCTGCCCTCACCCCCACCCCCTCTCCCTGAAGGGTTGGGGTTTGGGGGAGAGGGGGCGGACTTTCAGAACGGCTTGTCCCCCAGGATCGTCGCGCGGTGCATCACACGACGCTGCGGACGGTAGTCGTCCACGGCGAAATGCTGGGTGATGCGGTTGTCCCAGAAGGCCACGTCATTGGCCTGCCAACGCCAGCGGATAGTGAATTCCGGGCGCGTCGAGTGGGCGAAGAGAAAGCGCAGCAGCGTGTCGCTTTCCGCCGTCGAGAGTTCGTTGATGCGGGTGGTGAAACCCTCGTTGACGAACAACCCCTTGCGCCCGGTGACCGGGTGCGTGCGTACCACCGGATGGCTGCGTGGCGGGTATTTGCGCTTGGCGTCTTCCAGGCGCTCGTGTTCCTCGGCTGTGAGGCTGAAGCGTTCCTCTGGAAAGGAGCGGGACAGGTCGTGGGTGGCGGTCAGGCCTTCGAGCAGCAGCTGGATGGGGTTGGACAGCGCGTCATAGGCCGCGCTGCTGCTGGCCCAGAGGGTGTCACCGCCGTAGGGCGGGAGCTGTTTGGCAGTAAGCACGGCGCCGAGCGCCGGGGTTTCCAGGAAGGTCACGTCGGTGTGCCAGAGGGCGTTGTCACGCACATCGGTCACGGCGGTATCCAGCACCAGTACTTCCGGCTGCTCGGGAATGTTCGGGTAGATCGGGTGGATGTGCAGGTCGCCGAAGTTGCGGGCGAAGGCGGCCTGCTGTTGCGGGTTCAACGGCTGGTCGCGGAAGAACAGCACCTGGTGGGTGAGCAGGGCGTTTTCCACCGTTTTACGCAGCGAGGCATCGAGCGGCCTGCTGAGGTCGAGGCCTTCGACCAGAGCGCCGAGGGCGGGGGAGAGCGGGGTGATATGCAGGGTCATGGCAGTGAATCTCCAGATAGCGCTGAGCGGGGATTGCCCTCACCCCGACCCTCTCCCGGAGGGAGAAGGGGTAATGCGGGATCAGTGGCTCTGCCCATGCCAGGGCACGAGCTTGCGTTGCAGGGCGCGCAGGCCGAGTTCGAGGGCGAAGGCGATCAGGGCGATGACGAGGATGCCGAGGATCACCACGTCGGTGACCAGGAACTGCGCCGCCGACTGCACCATGAAGCCCAGGCCACGGGTGGCAGCCACCAGTTCGGCGGCCACCAGGGTGGACCAGCCGACCCCGAGGCCGATGCGCACGCCGGTGAGGATGTCGGGCAGGGCGCTGGGCAGGATCACATGGCGGATCAGTTGGGCCTGGGTGGCACCAAGGGACTGCGCCGCCCTCAGTCGCGCCGGGTCGACGTTGCGCACGCCGGTGGCGGTAGCGATGGCGATGGGGGCGAAGATCGCGAGGAAGATCAGCAGTACCTTGGACAGCTCGCCGATGCCGCACCAGATGACGATCAGGGGCAGGTAGGCCAGCGGTGGAATGGGCCGATAGAACTCGATTAGCGGGTCGAAGATGCCACGGGCAATACGGTTGCGGCCGATAGCGATACCCAGCGGAACGGCGGTCAGTACCGAAGCCAGCAGCGCGGCGCCGATGCGTCCCAGGCTCGCGCTCAGATGCTGCCAGAGGCTGGCGTCCATGTAGCCCTGGGTCAGCAGCACCCAACCCTTGCGGGCGATGGCCTGCGGGCTGGGCAGGAACAGGGGTTCGATCAGGCCGGCGGTGGTCACGGCCCACCAGGCCAGCAGCAGACTGCCGAGGGTCAGCAGGCTGATTGACAGGGTGCTCAGGGGCCGGCGCTGGCGTGGTTTCACAGTCGTGGCGGTCTTGCTGGCCAGGGTCAGGTCGAGACTACTCATGTGCTTCTCCTTTGGCGTTCGGCGAAGACCTGGGCGAGTACATGTTCGCGCGTCTCGATGAACTGCGGATCGGACTTGATCGCCCGTGCACTTTCCCCGGCGGCGTAGCGCTGGCCGAAGTCCAGGCGCAGGCGTTCGCTGATGCGGCCCGGGTTGGGCGACAGCAGGATGAGTTCGGTGGCGAGGAAAACCGCTTCCTCGATGTCGTGGGTGATCAGGAAAACGGGTTTGGCCGCGCGTCGCCAGACTTGCAGTAACAGCTCCTGCATCTGTTCGCGGGTGAAGGCATCGAGGGCGCCGAAGGGCTCGTCCATCAGCAGCACGCGCGGGTCGGCGGCCAGGGCACGTGCGATCCCGACGCGCTGTTTCTGTCCACCGGAAAGTTCCCAGATGCGGCGCTTGTCGAAGCCGACGAGGTCCACCAAGGCGAGCATTTCGCGGGCACGCGCCTCACGCTCGGCACGGGGCACGCCGGCGAGTTCGAGGCCGAAGGCGACGTTGCCGAGCACGTCCTGCCAGGGCAGTAGGGCATCGTCCTGGAACACCACGCCGCGTTCGGCGCTGGGACCGTTGACGGGCAGGCCGTCGAGGCTGATGCGACCGGCGCTGGGGCTGACAAAACCGGCAATGAGATTGAGCAGGGTGGTCTTGCCGCTGCCGGACGGGCCGAGGGCTACCAGCAGTTCGCCGGGGCCGAGGTCGAAGGAAATGTCGGTCAGTACCGGCTCGGCCGCGCCTGGGTACTGTGCGCTGATGCGCTCCAGCTGGAGTAAGGCCATTTTCTGCAGGGTCTCGAAAGGGCCTGCCCGACGTGTCGGGCAGGCGGGGTGAATCAGTTCTGGACGTACTTGGAGCTTACGTACGGGGCGTAGTCAGGCAGCACGGCGTCGACCTTGCCTTGCTCCTTGAGGAAGCGCGCGGTCTCGCTGATGGCCTGGGTGGTCGGTGCACCGAGGGCGGTTACCTGGTCGGCGGCGAGCGGGAAGACGTTGCCCTGCAGCAGCAGCGGGATGTCCTCGGCCTTGGCGCCGGACAGTTTCACCAGCTTGTCGATGTTGGCCTTGTCGGCCAGCCAGGCTTTCGGGTCCTTGCGGTAGGCGGCGTAGGCGTCGAGGGTCACCTTGGCGAAGGTGCGGACGACTTCCGGATGCTTCTTGGCGAAGTCCTTGCGCACGATCCAGGCGTCGAAGGTGGGCGCGCCCAGCTTGCTCAGCTCACCGGAGCTGATCAGCACCTTGCCGTTGGACTTGGCAACGCCCAGGGCCGGGTCCCAGACGTAGGTGGCATCGATGTCGCCACGCTGCCAGGCGGCGACGATGGCTGGCGGTGCGAGGTTGAGGATGGTGACCTTGGTGGGGTCGATCTGCCAGTGCTTGAGGGCGGCCAGCAGGCTGTAGTGGCCGGTTGAAACGAAGGGCACGGCGATCTTCTTGCCGATCAGATCTTCGGGCTTGGTGATACCGGCGCCATTGCGCGCCACCAGGGCTTCGGCGTCGCCGATCTGGGTGGCAATGAGGAATGTCTGGATCGGCAGCTGGCGAGTGGCGGCGGCGGCCAGCGGGCTGGAGCCGACATAGCCGATCTGCACGTCACCGGAGGCGACGGCGGTGATGACTTCAGCGCCGCTGTCGAACTTGCGCCAGTCAATGCTGGATTTGCTCGCCTTCTCATAGGCGCCATCGGCCTGGGCGACCTTGGCCGGGTCGACGGTGGTCTGGTAGGCGACGGTGAAATCCGCGGCCTGGGCGCTCAGGGCCAGGCCGCCAAGGGTCAGGGCCGCCAGCAGGCGACGGGGAAACTGGGACGAAAGCATGGGGTGCTCCTCAACGGGCTGGGGCCGGTCTAGGAGGCCGGTCCACGGGACAGGGGGTGTTGCGCTCGGGGTTGTCCGGTGGTCCGGTGAGGCGAATTTAATTGATCTAAAAAACAAAAAATAAATAACTTTTTTGCATGAGAATAGATCGGACGAATCGAAGCCGTGGGGAGTCTCCGTAAAACTGCTTATTGCTAAAAGTTATTTATATCTAAAAAATAATTCTTTTTTGAAATTAGCATTCGCCTTCTAGAGTGGCGGCCTGCCGAAAGCGGACCGCCGCATCGCTTATGCACCGGAGCCTGTGAAAACGACAGTGGCTTCGAAGGTCACGCAGCGGCGCATCGCGTCTGCTCCTGCTCCGGGCATCCCACACCCCTACAAGATCGCAATGGAGCATCGAGCATGAACAAGTCGTCCCTCGCCCTGGCCGTCGCCCTCGGCGTGCTGGCCCAGCAGGCCGCCGCTGGCGGTTTCATCGAAGACAGCAAGGCCAGCCTGACCTTGCGCAACTTCTACATCAACTCGGACAACCGCCAAGGCACTGCCGCGCCGTCCAAGCAAGAGGAGTGGGGCCAGGGCTTCCTCTTCAACTACGCCTCCGGCTACACCGAAGGCAGCGTTGGCGTGGGGGTCGACGCGCTCGGCCTGTTGGGTGTGAAGCTGGATTCCGGCAAGGGCACGCACTACAACCCGACCAGCGCCAGCTACGGCGGCACCGTGTTCCCGACCGACAACGACGGCCGCGCCAAGGATGACTTCGGTAGCCTGGGCGTGACCGGCAAGGTGCGCATCTCCAAGACCGAAGCGCGCATCGGCACCCTGCTGCCGAAGCTGCCGGTGGTGACCTACAACGACGGTCGTCTGCTGCCGCAGACCTTCGAGGGCGGGCAGGTGACCTCCAGCGAGATCGCCGGCCTGACCCTGGTCGGCGGCCAGCTGGAACACGCCAAGGGGCGTAACTCCAGCGACGCTCGCGGCCTGTCGATCGCCGGCGCGAACAACGCCCGCACGGGTCAGTTCGTCAACAAGTTCTACTTCGCCGGTGGCGACTACAAGGTCAGCGACAACCTGCTCGCGCAGTACTACTACGGCAACCTGGAAGACTTCTATAACCAGCACTTTCTCGGCCTGACCCACAACTGGGCGCTGCCGGTGGGCGCGCTGAAGTCCGACCTGCGCTACTTCTACAGCGATTCCGACGGCAAGAACGGCAGCGTTGCCGGCCGCCGCGAAGGCTTCCGCAGCGCGGGCAACTGGGCGGCCAACGATCCGGACCGCTTTGAAGTCGACAACCGCACCTGGAGTGCGCTGTTCACCTACACCCTCGGCGGCCACGCGGCCAGCCTGGGCTACCAGCAGGTCTCCGGCGACAGCGCCTTCCCGTTCCTCAACCAGGGTGATGGCGCCACCGCCTACCTGATCACCGACCGCCAGATCGGCAAGTTCCTCAGCGCCGGCGAGCGCACCTGGGTCGCCGAATACGGCTACGACTTCGCCAAGCTCGGCGTGCCGGGCCTGAAGGCCGTGGGCACCTACCTGAAGGGCAGCAACATCGAGACCCAGGGCAGTGATCAGGGCGAGTGGGAACGCGACTTCCGCCTCGACTACGTGCTGCAGGGCGGCCCGCTGAAAGGCCTCGGCGTGTCCTGGCGCAACGCCGCGCTGCGCAGCGATGCCGCCCGCGACCAGGACGAGAACCGCCTGATCCTGAGCTACACCCTGACGTTGCTGTAAGGGCGGTGGTGGGCTGAAGCCCACCCTATGATCGCGAATGAATTCGCACCTACAAGGAAGTGCCAGGCCCGAACGCTGGCACGGATAGCCCCCTCTCCCTCTGGGAGAGGGTTGGGGTGAGGGCGGCCGCGGTGTTTGAGCGTGTTGGGTTTCGCTGCGCGCTAGCGGAACGCCGCCCGCACCAACCTATGGGGTCGATGAATTAGTCGCTACGGAAACCGCCGGGAGCCTCATTCCAGAGGCCTTCCCGGCGTTTTCACGTCCATATCTTTATATCTCTAAATAGAATAAATAAAGCGTTATTTATTCTTTTTAATTTACAGTGCGGCTACGCATAGTGGGCCCCACGGAACGACACCCAGACACAGGAGCCGCACCATGAGTATCCGCCTCGGCGACATCGCCCCCGACTTCGAACAGGACTCCAGCGAAGGCCGCATCCGCTTCCATGAATGGCTGGACGGTAGTTGGGGCGTGCTGTTTTCGCACCCCGCTGACTTCACGCCGGTGTGCACCACCGAACTGGGATTCACCGCCAAGCTCAAGGATGAATTCACCGCCCGTGGCGTGAAGGCGATCGCCTTGTCGGTCGACCCGGTGGACTCCCATCACCGCTGGATCGATGACATCAACGACACCCAGGGCACCCTGGTGAATTTCCCGATCATCGCCGACGCCGACCGCCAGGTGTCCGACCTCTACGACCTGATCCACCCGAACGCCAACGACACCCTCACCGTGCGCTCGCTGTTCATCATCGACCCGAACAAGAAGGTGCGCCTGATCATCACCTACCCGGCCAGCACCGGGCGCAACTTCAACGAGATCCTGCGGGTGATCGACTCCCTGCAGCTGACCGACAACCACAAGGTCGCCACCCCAGCCAATTGGCAGGACGGCGACGATGTGGTGATCGTGCCCTCGCTCAAGGATGAAGACGAAATCCGCCAGCGCTTTCCGCGGGGCTACAAGGCGGTCCGGCCCTACCTGCGCCTGACGCCGCAACCCAACCGCTGATTCATCCGGCGCCTCGCGCGCACTTAACGACCCCGCCTTACTCACCCGCCAACGGGCCAGCAGGCAACGACATCACAAGCAAAGTCATGAGGAGAGCGCCATGCGCACCATCACTTTGCGTCGGAGCCTGGCTGCCCTGTTCGCGGCTGCCCTGGCTTTCGGCGCCATCACTCAAGCACAGGCCGAAACCCTGCGAATCGGCTACCAGAAATACGGCACCCTGGTGCTGCTAAAGGCCAAGGGCACGCTGGAGAAGCGTCTGGCCGAACAGGGCATCGACGTCAAATGGACCGAGTTCCCCGGCGGCCCGCAGCTGCTGGAAGGCCTCAACGTGGGCTCCATTGACTTCGGCGTGACCGGCGAAACCCCGCCGGTATTCGCCCAGGCAGCAGGCGCCGACCTGCTCTACGTGGCCTATGAGCCGCCGGCACCGCAGAGCGAAGCGATCCTGGTGCCCAAGGGGTCGTCCATCCAGTCGGTGAAGGCGCTGGCCGGCAAGAAGGTCGCCCTGAACAAGGGTTCCAACGTGCACTACCTGTTGGTGCGTGCGCTGGAGGAGGCCGGTCTGAAGTACAGCGATATCCAGCCCGTCTATCTGCCCCCGGCCGACGCCCGCGCCGCCTTCGAGCGCGGCAGCGTGGACGCCTGGGTGATCTGGGACCCCTTCCAGGCCGCCGCCGAGAAGCAGCTCGAGGCGCGCACCCTGCGCAATGGCGAAGGGCTTGTGGATAACCACCAGTTCTACCTGGCCACTCGCACCTATGCCCAGAAGCACCCGCAGGTGATCAACACCCTGATCGAGGAAGTGCGCGCCGTGGGCGAGGACTCCAAGGCCGATCCGGACAAGGTCACCGAACAGGTCGCGCCGCTGCTGGGCCTGCCAAAGGACATCACTTCCATCGCCGTGAAGCGCCAGGGCTACGGTGCCCAGCCGCTGAGCCCGGAGGTGGTCACTGCTCAGCAGAAGATCGCCGACACCTTCACCGCGCTGAAGCTGATTCCGAAAAAGCTCAGCATCGCCGACGTGATCTGGACGCCGCCGGCCAAGGTCGCGCAGCAGTGACTTGAACCCCTCTCCCGGAGGGAGAAGGGACACCTTTAAGGAGACCACTCCATGAGCTTGAACATCTTCTGGTTCCTGCCGACCCACGGCGACGGCCACTACCTCGGCACCTCCGAGGGCGCCCGCGCCGTCGACCACGGCTACCTGCAACAGATCGCCCAGGCAGCCGACCGTCTCGGCTTCGGCGGCGTGCTGATCCCCACCGGGCGTTCCTGCGAGGACTCCTGGCTGGTGGCAGCTTCGCTGATCCCGGTAACCCAACGCCTGAAATTCCTCGTCGCCCTGCGCCCCGGGATCATTTCGCCGACCGTGGCCGCGCGCCAGGCGGCGACCCTGGATCGTCTGTCCGGTGGCCGCGCCTTGTTCAACCTGGTCACCGGTGGCGACCCGGATGAACTGGCCGCCGATGGCCTGCACCTGGACCACGCCGAGCGTTACGAAGCCTCGGTGGAGTTCACCCGCATCTGGCGCCGCGTGCTGGAGGGCGAAACCGTCGATTACGACGGCAAGCACCTCCAGGTGAAGGGGGCCAAATTGTTCTACCCGCCACTGCAACAGCCGCGTCCGCCGCTGTACTTCGGAGGTTCCTCCGAGGCCGCCCAGGACCTCGCCGCCGAGCAGGTCGAGCTGTACCTGACCTGGGGCGAGCCGCCGGCAGCGGTGAAAGAGAAGATCGAACAGGTGCGCGCCAAGGCCGCCAAGCTGGGTCGCACGGTGCGTTTTGGCATCCGCCTGCACGTGATCGTGCGTGAAACCAACGAAGCTGCCTGGGCGGCTGCCGACCGCCTGATCGAGAACCTCGACGATGCCACCATCGCCAAGGCGCAGGCTGCCTTCGCCCGTTTCGACTCGGTAGGCCAGCAGCGCATGGCTGCCCTGCACAACGGCCGGCGCGACAAGCTGGAAGTCAGCCCCAACCTCTGGGCCGGCGTCGGCCTGGTGCGTGGTGGTGCCGGTACGGCGCTGGTGGGCGATGGCCCGACCGTGGCCGCGCGGGTGAAGGAGTACGCCGACCTCGGCATCGACACCTTCATCTTCTCCGGCTATCCACACCTGGAAGAGTCCTATCGCGTTGCGGAATTGCTGTTCCCCCATCTGGATGTCGCCCGTCCGCGCACCAACGACGGCCTGGGCTTCGTCAGCCCCTTCGGCGAGATGGTGGCCAACGAGGCCCTGCCCGAAGCCAAGCTGGCGTCGCAGAGCTGAGGGCGCGGGGATGAAATTCAACTCCATACTCCTGCGCCTGGCGCCCTGGGCCTTGCCCGTGGCGCTGCTGGCGATCTGGCAGGGTGCAGTGGCAACCGGCCTGCTCTCCACCCGCATCCTGCCAGCGCCAAGCGCGGTGCTGGCGGCGGGCTGGGACCTGCTGTCCAGCGGCGAGATCTGGACCCATCTGGCCATCAGCGGCTGGCGTGCGGGTATCGGTTTCTCCATTGGCGGCGGCCTCGGCCTGTTGCTGGGCTTCATTACCGGCCTGTCGAAGTGGGGCGAGCGCCTGCTGGACAGCTCGGTGCAGATGATCCGCAACGTGCCGCACCTGGCGCTGATTCCACTGGTGATCCTGTGGTTCGGCATCGATGAATCGGCGAAGATTTTCCTGGTCGCCCTCGGCACCCTGTTCCCCATTTACCTCAACACCTACCACGGCATCCGCAACGTCGACCCGGCGCTGGTTGAAATGGCGCGCAGCTATGGTTTGTCCGGCTTCGCACTGTTCAGCCAGGTGATCCTGCCCGGCGCGCTGCCCTCGATTCTGGTGGGCGTGCGTTTCGCCCTTGGCTTCATGTGGCTGACGCTGATCGTCGCCGAGACGATTTCCGCCAGCTCCGGCATCGGCTATCTGGCGATGAACGCCCGCGAGTTCCTGCAGACCGATGTGGTGGTTCTGGCAATCCTGCTCTACGCGGTGCTCGGCAAGCTGGCCGACGTCGCCGCTCGGGGCCTGGAGCGCGTCTGGTTGCGCTGGCACCCGGCTTACCAGGCCAAGGGAGGTGCCGCATGACCGCTGCCCAGGTTCCTCAACGCCTCAAGCGCGGCATACCGCTGGCGCTGCGCGGAATCGGCAAGGCCTTTGGCGAGCGTGAAGTGCTCAAGGGCATCGACCTGCTGATTCCTGCCGGCCAGTTCGTTGCGGTGGTCGGTCGCAGCGGGTGCGGCAAGAGCACCCTGCTGCGCCTGTTGGCCGGGTTGGACAAGCCCTCCCGTGGCGAGCTGCTGGCCGGCTCGGCGCCGCTGGAAGACGCCCGCGAGGACACTCGCCTGATGTTCCAGGATGCGCGCCTGTTGCCCTGGAAACGGGTGATCGACAACGTCGGCCTGGGCCTCTCCGGCAACTGGCGCCCGCGCGCCCTGGAAGCGCTTGAAGCGGTAGGCTTGGCCGACCGTGCGCATGAGTGGCCGGCGGCGCTCTCCGGTGGCCAGAAGCAGCGCGTGGCCTTGGCCCGCGCCCTGATCCACCAACCACGCCTGTTGCTGCTGGACGAACCGCTGGGGGCGCTGGATGCGCTGACCCGCATCGAGATGCAGCAGTTGATCGAGCGCCTCTGGCAGCAGCACGGTTTCACTGTCCTGCTGGTGACCCATGACGTGAACGAGGCGGTGGCCGTAGCCGACCGGGTGATCCTGATCGAGGACGGTGCAATCGGACTGGATCTACCGGTTGAGCTGCAGCGTCCGCGAGCCCGTGGCTCGGCCCGCCTCGCTGCGCTGGAAGCCGAAGTGCTGGATCGGGTGCTGGCGATGCCGCCGGCCCCACCGGAGCCCGAACCTGTTTCCCCCTTGCCCACGCAGTTGCGTTGGGCGCTTTGACCCAAACCCCAATACCCCGAGCAAAGGAACAACTGTCATGACCATCAAAGCCATCAACGTCCGTAACCAGTTCAAGGGCACCATCAAAGAAATCATCGAGGGCCCGGTACTTTCCGAGATCGACGTGCAGACCGCCGCCGGCATCGTGACCTCCGTCATCACCACCCGCTCCGTGCGCGAGCTGGAACTGGGCATCGGTTCCGAGGTGATTGCCTTCGTGAAATCCACCGAGGTGTCGATCGCGAAGCTGTGATGAGTGAGGACCGCTTCGCTTCCCCTGTGGGGGCGAATTCATTCGCTAAGCAGTCCGCAGGACTGCCCTGCAAGGTCGGGGACCGCTGCGCGGTCCTCAGCGAATGAATTCGCCCCCACAAGAGCAAGGCTCCCTGCAGTTTCGTGCCGCTCCAAAAACAAACCCCCGTAATGCGGGGGTTCGTTTTATCCGGCTTTCACTCAGCGCTTCTGCGGCGCCGGCTGCTGCTGGGTAATGCAGTGGATGTTGCCGCCGCCGAGGAGAATCTCGCGGCCGGGCACCATCACCACTTCGTGCTGCGGGAAGATGCGCTTGAGGATGGCTTCGGCCGTGGCGTCCTTCGCGTCGTCGAACTTCGGCGCAATGATGCCGCCGTTGACGATCAGAAAGTTCACGTAGGAGCCAGCCAGGCGGATCGACGGATCGCGTTCCTGAGTGCCTTCCACCAGGTCCACACCGGCGCATTCTTCCTCGGTGGCGTAGATCGGGCCGGGGATCGGCATCTTGTGCACCACCAGCTGGCGGCCCTTGGCGTCGCGGGCGTGCTCCAGAACCTTCATGGCCGCCTGGCAGCGCGGGAAGTTCGGGTCGTGCGGGTCATCGGTCCAGGCCAGCAGGACTTCGCCCGGGCGCACGTAGCAGCAGAAGTTATCCACATGGCCGTCGGTCTCGTCGTTGTACAGGCCGTCCGGCAGCCAGATCACAGTCTCGACCGACAGCTGCTCGCGCAGCACGGCTTCGATCAGGTCGCGGGTCAGGTGCGGGTTGCGGTTCTTGTTCAGCAGGCACTCTTCGGTGGTGATCAGGGTGCCTTCGCCATCCACATGGATGGAGCCGCCTTCGAGCACGAAGCCGTCGGTGCGGTAGCGCTTGCAGCCTTCGATTTCGAGGACTTTGCGGGCCACTTGGTCATCGCGGTTCCAGGGGAAGTAGAGGCCACCATCGAATCCGCCCCAGGCGTTGAAGGTCCAGTCCACGCCGCGTACGTCGCCGTTGTCGTTGACCACGAAGGTCGGGCCGGTATCGCGGACCCAAGCGTCGTCGGTGCTGATTTCCACCACGCGGATGTTCGGTTCGTCGAGGCGTGCGCGGGCATTCTCGTACTGGGTGGCGGAGACGCAGACGGTCACCGGCTCGAAGCGGGCGATGGCCTTGGCCACGGCGGTGAAGGCCGCTTGCGCGGGCTTGCCGCCGAGGCGCCAGTTGTCGGGGCGTTCCGGCCAGACCATCCAGGTGCGGGTATGGGGTTCCCATTCGGCCGGCATGCGGAAACCGTCATCGCGGGGGAGGCTGCTCAGTGTGTTCATCAACAATTCACCGTCTGAAATGGAGCAGGGGCCAACCCGCTGGCGAACAGTGCATCGCCATCGGGCTGGCCCCTGGATTCGGGCATTACGACTCGAGGGAGCCGTCCAGGGTCTTGATCGGGGAGTATAGGTTCGGGCGGCGGTCGCGGAACACACCCCAGGCGCTGCGCACATGCTCCAGTTTGTCGAGGTCGAAGCTGTGCACCAGGATGCCTTCTTCGGTCTCGTTCAGTTCCTCGACCTTGGCGCCGAACTGGTCAGCGATGAAGGAGGAGCCGTAGAAGGTGATGTCGTAGCCGTCCTGCTCTTCCTTGCCGATGCGGTTGGACGCCACCAGCGGCATCAGGTTGGCGCCGGCATGGCCCTGCTGCACGCGCTGCCAGTGGTCACGGGAGGTGATGTTGGCGTCGTGCGGCTCGCTGCCGATGGCGGTCGGGTAGAAGAGGATCTCGGCACCCAGCAGGGCCATGCTGCGCGCGGCCTCCGGGAACCACTGGTCCCAGCAGATGCCCACGCCGATCTTGGCGTAGCGGGTGTTCCAGACCTTGAAACCGGTGTCGCCCGGGTTGAAGTAGTACTTCTCGTGGTAGCCGGGGCCGTCCGGGATGTGGCTCTTGCGGTAGACGCCGAGGTTGGAGCCGTCGGCATCGATGATGGCGATGCTGTTGAAGCGCGCGCGGCCAGCCTGCTCGAAGTAGCTGATGGGCAGCACGACCTGCAGTTCCTTGGCGACATTCTGGAAGTGCGCGATGGCTTCGTTGGTCTCGGTCGGCGTCGCCAGCTGCAGGTAGTCCGGGTTCGGCTTCTGGCAGAAGTAGGGGGTCTCGAAGAGTTCCTGGATCAGGATGATCTGGGCGCCCTTGGCGGCGGCCTGGCGAACCAGTTTCTCGGCGTTGGCGATATTCGCGGCGCGATTCCAGGTGCAGGCCATCTGGGTGGCGGCGACGGTAACGATGCGGGACATGGAACACCTCGTCAGTACGAATCAGGGCCGGTTGCCGGATATCTATCGGCAAACGGTGGTTTTTCCGTGCTGGCGGAGTGTGCCGCCGTGCGGATGGCGACTTTATAGCCGATAAAAATCTGCTTTTAAAGCGAGATTTATCTATCGAAGACTGTTTTTCGATTTATTTGCGGATAAATATCGGTTTTGCGCGGATTCAGTCGTCCCGCTCAGCCGCGCGCTTGGGCAGGTAGGGCGGCAGGTACAGGCCAAGGTAGGCATCGAACACGCGCATGCCTTCCTCGGCCAGGCGCGGGGTGATTGCGCCGTGCAGCTGCACCGAGCGGGCGTAGACGCGGTCGCCCAGCTCCATGGCCAGGGCGAAGACGTCGACGTCTTCTGGCAGCACCGGCAACTCGAAGTGGCGCGCGAAGAGGGCGTGCATCAGTCGGCCCAGCTCGATGTCGTGCTGGCGGTCGGCCTGGGTGACTTCGGTGAGGCCGTGCTGGGCGAGTATCAGCTGACGCGCGGCGGCGTCGGCGGCATAGATCGACAGCATGCGCTCTTCTACCAGCCGCGAGAGGTCGTGCCAGTGGCGCAGGCCGTCGTGCTCGATGGGTTGCTGTAGGCAGGCGCGAAAGGCGGCGTGGATGTCGGCAGTCAGTGCTTCGAGGATCGCCGGCACGCTGGCGAAGAAGTGGTAGACGGAGGAGGGCGGCATCTCTGCGCGCTCGGCAACGCTGTAGATCGACAGGTTGGCTACGCCCTGTTCGGCCAGCAGGGCGCGGGCGGCGTCGAGAATCCCGGCGATGCGCAGCTGACTGCTGGCGCGCGGTTTGCGGGCGGTGGCGGGACGCGGCATGGGAGGCTCCTTTCCGTAGAGGCGCTATTGGACGCCAGGCGGTGGTTCAGGAGCAAGTGAGCGGATGTATGGCCCCCCTCTCCCGCTTGCGGCAGAGGGCCGCGGGAGAGGGGCTTTTCTGGGCGGACTGCGTCCTGCTGGGCGAATAAATTCGCCCCTTCTACAGGCCTTCGCGAAACGCCGTCCAGACCTCGTCGCGGGTGGCGCTGAGCTTCTCCGGCACTGGCTCGACCGGGAACAGGCGACGCTTGGTCTCCTTGTCCGGATAGAGGCCGGGCTGGTTGCGCAGGGTTTCGTCCAGGTACTGACGGGCGTCGGCGTTGCCATTGGGATAGAGCGTTGCGGTGGTGACCTTCGCCGCGATTTGCGGGCGCAGCATGAAGTCGATGAACCGGTGTGCGAGGTCGGCGCGGTTGGCACTGGTGGGGATCACCAGATTGTCGATGAAGACCACCGAGCCTTCGTCCGGGACCATGAAGGTCACCGGCTGGCCGGCCGCGGCGGCGTTCAGGGCGTCGCCGACCCAGGCCATTGCGACGCAGAGGTTGCCGGCATTGAGATCAGCAATGTAGCGCTCGCTGTCGATGTAGCGCAGGTTCGGGCGCAGGCCATTGAGCACCTCGGCGCTGCGCTTGAGCCGGCTCGGCGCGCTGCGGGCGAAGTTGCGACCCTGGTAGTTGAACAGCACGGCGAGGGTTTCGTCGGGGGCGTCCAGCAAGCTGATGCCGCACTGGCCGAGGCGAGCGCTCTGCTCGGCATCGAACAGCAGGCTCCAGCTGTGGGGCAGCGGGCCGCCGAAGGCCTTCTCCGCCAGGGGCGTGTTCACCGCGAGGCCAACGGCTCCCCAGAGGTAGGGCACGGCATGCTGGTTATTCGGGTCCATGGCAGCCAGCTTGCTCAGCAGTTGCTTGTCCAGGTGTTGGCGGTTGGGCAGTCGGGATAAGTCCAGGGATTGCAGGCGGCCCTCCTTGATCAGTCGCGGAAGGTCGTTGTGCGAGGGGACTGCCACGTCGATCGGTTTGCCGCTGGTCAGGGCCTTGTCCAGCTCTTCGGCGCTGCTGAAGGTGTGGTACTCGACCGTGATGCCGGTTTCTTTCTGGAACTCTTCCAGCACCTGCGGGGCAATGTAGTCGTTCCAGTTGTAGACACGGATCAGGTCTTCGGCCTGGGCCAGTGCGGGGAGCAATGCGAGCAACAGCGGGGCGAGCAAGCGGGGCATGACGTCCTCCCTGATAAAGCATGCAGGTTCTGTTTGTTGTGGTTTCTTGCGGGTGCTGCAAGGCGCAGGCGGCCGGAAGTGTCCGTTGCGCCGGATGTTGCAAAGGGTCCAGATACGACAACGCCGGCCCTGGGGCCGGCGTTGTGGACTCGCTTACACGGTATGCAGGTACCAGTTGTACTCGAGGTCGGAGATGGAGTGCTCGAACTCCTCCAGCTCGCTTTCCTTACAGGCGACGAAGATATCGATGTAATCCGGGCTGATGTACTTGGCCAGGATTTCGCTGTCGTCCAGCTCGCGCAGGGCATCGCGCAGGTTGTTCGGCAGGCTTTGCTCCAACTGCTCGTACGAGTTGCCTTCGATAGGCGTGCTCGGCTCGATCTTGTTGGTCAATCCATGGTGAATACCGGCCAGGATGGCCGACATCATCAGGTAGGGGTTGGCGTCGGCGCCGGCCACGCGGTGTTCGATGCGTACGGCATCTGCGCTACCGGTGGGCACGCGAACGGCTACGGTACGGTTGTCCAGCCCCCAGCTCGGCGCGTTCGGCACGTAGAACTGCGCGCCGAAACGGCGATAGGAGTTCACGTTCGGGCAGAGGAAGCCCATGGATGCAGGCATGGTCTCGAGCACACCGCCGACTGCATGGCGCAAAGCGGCGTTCTGCTCGGGATCATCGGCAGCGAAGATGTTCTTGCCAGTCTTCTTGTCGATCAGCGAGATATGCACATGCAGGCCGTTGCCCGCCTGGCCCGGGTAGGGCTTGGCCATGAAGGTGGTATCCATTTCATGGTCGTAGGCGATGTTCTTGATCAGACGCTTGAGCAATACGGCGTAGTCGCAGGCCTTCAGGGCGTCTTCAACGTGATGCAGGTTGACTTCGAACTGGGCCGGGGCGCTTTCCTTGACGATCGCGTCGGCCGGGATGCCCTGGACCTTCGCGCCTTCGAGGATGTCCTGCAGGCAGTCGGCGTACTCGTCGAGGTCGTCGATCAGGTACACCTGGGTGGACTGCGGACGCTTGCCGGAGATGGGCGAACGCGGCGGCTGCGGGCGGCCGTTGATGTTCTCCTGGTCGATCAGGTAGAACTCCAGTTCGAACGCGGCGCAGATGGTCAGGCCGAGCTCATCGAACTTCTCCACCACGCGACGCAGGACTTCGCGTGGGTCGGCGAAGAAGGGTTCGCCTTCGCCTTCGACCTCATGCATGGTCATAAGCAGCTGCGCGGTCGGGCGCTTCTGCCAGGGTTCGTCGCTGAGGGTGTCGGGGATGGGATAGCAGATGCGGTCTGCGTCGCCGATGTCCAGGCCGAGGCCGGTGCTTTCGACGGTGGATCCGTTGATATCGAGAGCGAAGATGGAAGCGGGGAGGTTGATGCCTTTCTCGTAGACTTTGGTCAGGCTGGCGCGTTCGATTCGCTTGCCTCGTACCACTCCATTCATATCTGCAATCAACAGGTCGACGAACTGGACCTCAGGATGCTCCTTAAGGAACTCGTTCGCTTCTTGAAGCTGAACGGCACGCGGGGGTACCGACATGATGCAACACCTTTATTGTTAAAAATATCAATCACGCTCTATCTAAGGTGTGAGTCAATCCGAATCACCCGTCGATGTCAAGCGAGCCCTATTTTGCCCCAAAAACGGGCTCGATGGCCAGTTTTGGGGCGTTCTGGGGCATCCGAACCTCTCTCAGAGCCCTGTCGGCTGCGGTGCTCAGCGGGGCGTGTTCAATTTTTTACAGCCCTATTGTGTAAAAAAATGAACAACGCTAAGCTCGGTCGCAACCCATAACAGACAAATAAAACGGGTGTCTCATGTCTCGCCTGCCGTTGATCGGCGTCTCCGCTTGCACCAGAGAGATTGGTCCTCAGACTTATCATATAGCGGGTGACAAGTATGTTCGTGCGGTGGCGGTCGGAGCTGGTGGTGTTCCGCTAGTGATCCCGGCCCTGGCTGAACTGATGGATCAGGCGAGCCTGCTGGCCAGCCTGGACGGTCTTCTCTTTACCGGCTCTCCTTCTAATGTAGAGCCCCATCATTATAGCGGCCCCGCTTCCGAGCCCGGCACTCGTCATGATCCCGCCCGGGATCGCACTACTCTGCCTCTGGTCCGTGCGGCCATCGCCGCCGGTATTCCCGTTTTGGGCATTTGCCGTGGTTTCCAGGAAATGAACGTGGCCTTTGGCGGCACCCTGCACCAGCGCGTACATGAAGTAGAAGGTTTCATGGACCACCGCGAGCCGGCCGACGAGCCGCTCGAGGTGCAATACGCTCCCCGTCACCTGCTGCGGGTGCAGCCGGGTGGCGTTCTCGACGGCATCGGCTTGCCGTCCGAGATTCAAGTCAACTCCATTCATGGCCAGGGCGTTGAACGTCTGGCGCCGGGCCTGCATGTAGAGGCTCTGGCGCCCGATGGGTTGGTCGAGGCCTTTTCGGTCGAAGGCGCCAAGAGCTTTGCCCTTGGGGTGCAGTGGCATCCCGAATGGCAAGTGCTGACCAACCCGAACTATCTCGCCATCTTCCAGGCCTTTGGTGAGGCTTGCAGGGAGAAGGCGGGGCAACGCTGAGCGGGAGAACTCTTCAGGAAACCAGCGATTTGCCGTGTCGCGCAGTTCGGACTGTACTGATCGCGGCCGGTGCCTCGATGGGCGTGAACGGCACGAACCTGTAGATGCCTCCTAGCGAAGCTCTCAACCCTGAGGTCTTTATGACTACCAAGCTCGACCAGCTGACTAGCTGGCTGAAAGAACGCAAAATCACCGAAGTTGAATGCATGATCAGCGATCTTACCGGTATTGCTCGCGGTAAGATCTCGCCGACCAACAAGTTCCTGGACGAGAAGGGCATGCGTCTCCCCGAGAGCGTACTGCTGCAGACCGTGACCGGCGACTATGTTGAGGACGACATCTATTACGAGCTGCTCGACCCGGCGGACATCGATATGTTCTGCCGCCCGGACGAGAACGCCGTATACCTGGTGCCCTGGGCCATCGAGCCCACTGCAATGGTGATCCACGACACCTTCGACAAGCAGGGCAACCCCATCGAGCTGTCCCCGCGCAACCTGCTCAAGCGCGTGCTCAAGCTCTATGCCGACAAGGGCTGGAAGCCCATCGTCGCGCCGGAGATGGAGTTCTACCTGACCAAGCGTTGCGACGACCCGGACTTCCCGCTGCAGGCCCCGCTGGGTCGCTCGGGCCGCCCGGAAACGGGTCGCCAGTCTTTCTCCATCGATGCGGCGAACGAGTTCGACCCGCTGTTCGAGGATATGTACGACTGGTGCGAGACGCAGGACCTGGACCTCGACACATTGATCCACGAGGAAGGTCCGGCGCAGATGGAGATCAACTTCCGCCACGGCGACGCCCTGGACCTGGCTGACCAGATCCTGGTGTTCAAGCGCACCATGCGCGAGGCCGCGCTCAAGCACAACGTGGCGGCGACCTTCATGGCCAAGCCGATCACCGATGAGCCGGGCAGCGCCATGCACCTGCACCAGAGCGTGATCGACATCAAGACCGGGAAGAACATCTTCTCCAACGATGACGGTTCCATGAGCGAGCTGTTCCTGAACCACATCGGCGGTCTGCAAAAGTACATCCCCGAAGTGCTGCCGCTGTTCGCGCCGAACGTGAACTCCTTCCGCCGTTTCCTGCCGGACACCTCCGCGCCGGTGAATGTGGAATGGGGCGAGGAGAACCGTACGGTGGGCCTGCGTGTACCGGATGCCGGTCCGCAGAACCGCCGTGTGGAGAACCGCCTGGCCGGGGCCGACGCCAACCCCTACCTGGCCATCGCTGCCAGCCTGCTGTGCGGTTACATCGGCATGGTAGAGGGTGTGAACCCCAGCGCTCCGGTCAAGGGCCGCGGCTATGAACGCCGCAACCTGCGCCTGCCGCTGACCCTCGAGGCAGCGCTGGAGCGTATGGAGTCCTGCCGGGATATCGAGAAATACCTGGGCGGCAAGTTCGTGACGGCCTATGTGGCGGTCAAGCGTGCCGAGCATGAGAACTTCAAGCGGGTGATCAGCTCCTGGGAACGCGAGTTCCTGCTGCTCTCCGTCTGATCCGGAACGGAGGCCGGCCGCCTCGGCCGGCCCTCCTGATACGTGTTTACTGAGGTAGAGAAATGAATAGCCAAGTGACCAACCCCAAGACCCTTGAATGGCAAGCGCTCGGTCGTGACCACCACCTGCCGCCGTTCACCGACTACAAGGCGCTGAATGCCAAGGGTGCGAGGATCATCACCAAGGCCGAAGGCGTGTACATCTGGGACAGCGAAGGCAACAAGATCCTCGATGGCATGGCCGGTCTCTGGTGTGTGAACGTCGGCTACGGCCGCGAGGAGCTGGTTCAGGCGGCGACCCGACAGATGCGAGAGCTGCCTTTCTACAATCTGTTCTTCCAGACCGCGCACCCGCCGGCGGTGGAACTCTCCAAGGCGATTGCCGAGATCGCGCCGGAAGGCATGAACCATGTGTTCTTCACCGGCTCGGGTTCGGAAGCCAACGACACCGTGCTGCGCATGGTCCGCCACTACTGGGCGACCAAGGGGCAGCCGCAGAAGAAAGTCATCATCGGTCGCTGGAACGGCTACCACGGCTCCACCGTCGCCGGTGTCAGCCTGGGCGGGATGAAGGCCCTGCACGGTCAGGGTGACCTGCCGATTCCCGGCATCGAGCACATCGACCAGCCTTACTGGTTCGGCGAGGGCGGTGACATGGCGCCCGCCGAGTTCGGTGTCTGGGCCGCCGAGCAGCTGGAGAAGAAGATTCTCGAAGTTGGCGAGGACAAGGTTGCGGCCTTCATCGCCGAACCGATCCAGGGCGCGGGCGGCGTGATCGTCCCCCCGGAAACCTACTGGCCGAAAATCCGCGAGATCCTCGCCAAATACGACATCCTTTTTGTCGCCGACGAAGTGATTTGCGGCTTCGGCCGTACCGGCGAATGGTTTGGCAGCCAGTACTACGGTAACGCCCCTGACCTGATGCCGATCGCCAAGGGCCTGACCTCGGGCTACATCCCCATGGGCGGCGTGATTGTCCGCGACGAGATCGTCCATACCCTGAATGAGGGTGGAGAGTTCTACCACGGCTTCACCTACTCTGGACATCCAGTGGCGGCGGCTGTGGCGCTGGAGAACATCCGCATCCTGCGCGAAGAAAAGATTGTCGAGAAGGTCAAGGCCGAGACGGCACCGTATTTGCAGCAACGCTGGCAAGAGCTGGCTGACCACCCGTTGGTTGGCGAGGCGCGCGGTGTCGGCATGGTGGCGGCCTTGGAACTGGTCAAGAACAAGCAGACCCGTGAGCGTTTCGCTGGTGGTGTGGGGATGCTGTGCCGTGAGCACTGCTTCCGTAACGGCCTGATCATGCGTGCGGTGGGCGACACAATGATTATTTCGCCGCCGCTGGTGATCAGCAAAGACGAAGTCGACGAACTGGTGACCAAGGCACGCAAGTGCCTGGACCTCACCGCGGCTGAAGTCAAAGGTTAAGAAAAGTGGGCTTGGTGGTGGCATTTCGAGATGCCGCCTGTTGTAAGCAAGCCCTCTACCTTGCCAGACTTCGCTGGTGCGTTGGCCAGGCTCACCGAGTGGTGGCGTATTCGGTACGACGCCACTCGGACACTTCAACAAAAATGGAGCTACCCGCATGATCAAAACCTTCGGCAAGACCCTGCTCGCCATCACCCTGGCGGGTACCGTGGCCGGTATGGCCCAGGCTGACGACAAGGTGCTGCACGTCTACAACTGGTCGGACTACATTGCAGCGGATACCGTCGAGAAGTTCACCAAGGAAACCGGTATCAAGGTCGTCTACGACGTCTTCGATTCCAACGAAACCCTCGAAGCCAAGCTCCTGGCCGGCAAGTCCGGTTATGACATCGTGGTGCCGTCCAACAACTTCCTGGCCAAGCAGATCAAGGCCAAGGTCTATCAGCCGCTGGACAAGTCCAAGCTGCCGAACTGGAAAAACCTGGACCCCAACCTGCTGAAGACCGTCGAAGTCTCCGACCCGGGCAACCAGTACGCCTTCCCCTACATGTGGGGCTCCATTGGCATCGGTTACAACCCGGACAAGGTCAAGGCCGTTCTGGGCGATAACGCCCCGGTCAATTCCTGGGACCTGCTGTTCAAGCCGGAAAACATCGAGAAGCTGAAGTCTTGCGGCGTGTCCTTCCTCGACTCGCCGACCGAGATCCTGCCGATCGCCCTGCACTACCTCGGCTACAGCCCGGTCAGCCAGGACACCAAGGAGCTGAAGGAAGCCGAAGCGCTGTTCCTGAAGATCCGTCCGCACGTGACCTACTTCCACTCGTCCAAGTACATCTCCGACCTGGCCAACGGCAACCTCTGCGTGGCAGTTGGTTACTCGGGTGACGTGTACCAGGCCAAGTCCCGCGCCGAAGAGGCCAAGGCTGGTGTGACCGTGGCCTACAACATTCCGAAAGAGGGCGCAGGTACCTTCTTCGACATGGTCGCCATCCCCGCTGACGCTGCGAACACGGAAGCCGCCTACGCGTTCATGAACTTCCTGATGAAGCCGGAAATCATGGCCGAGATCACCAACGAGGTGCAGTTCCCCAACGGCAACGCCGCTGCTACCCCGCTGGTCGACGAGGCGATCCGTCAGGACCCGGGCATTTACCCGAGCGCGGAAACCATGGCCAAGCTCTACGCCTTCCCGGACCTGCCGGCCAAGGTGCAGCGCGCCATGACCCGCGCCTGGACCACCATCAAGTCGGGCAAGTAAGTACGGCTGCCGTGCCCGGCGGGGGAATCCCGCCGGTGCGCGGACCGCAAGTTCACTGGCTCCGGTTGCGGGACGAACCTGGGCTTCTTCCGGCACCGGCCGGACACAAAAAGAGGACGAACCTGTGCAATCTCCCATCCGCAAGATGATGATCACTGCCGCCGCCACTTTGACCCTGGTGTCACAGGCCCAGGCGGAACAGACGGTGCATATCTACAACTGGTCGGACTACATCGGCGAGACCACCTTGGCGGATTTCCAGAAGGAAACCGGCATCAAGCCGGTGTATGACGTATTCGATTCCAACGAGACCCTGGAAGGTAAGTTGCTGGCGGGCCGCACCGGCTATGACGTCGTCGTGCCGTCCAACCACTTCCTCGGCAAACAGATCAAGGCGGGCGCGTTCCAGAAACTCGACCGCAGCCAACTGCCCAACTGGCAGAACCTGGACCCCAACCTGCTCAAGCAGCTCGAGCGTAACGACGCGGGTAACCAGTACGCTGTCCCCTATCTCTGGGGCACCAATGGCATCGGCTACAACGTCGAGAAGGTCAAGGCTGTGCTCGGCGTCGATCACATCGATTCCTGGGCGGCGATCTTCGAACCCGAGAACATGAAGACGCTCAGCCAGTGCGGCGTGGCCTTCCTCGACTCGGCGGATGAGATGATTCCCGCCGTACTCAACTACATGGGCCTGGACCCCAACAGCACCAACCCGGACGACTACAAGAAGGCCGAGGAGAAGCTGATGGCGGTACGCCCCTACGTCACCTATTTCCACTCTTCCAAGTACATCGGCGATCTGGCCAACGGCGACATCTGCGTCGCTGCCGGTTTCTCCGGTGACATCTTCCAGGCCTCCGCTCGCGCCGAAGAAGCCGGCAAGGGTATCGAGATTGCCTACGCGATCCCGAAAGAGGGCGGCAACCTCTGGTTCGACATGCTGGCCGTCCCGGCCGATGCCGCGAACGCCAAGGAAGCCCACGCCTTCATTAACTATCTGCTCAAGCCCGAGGTGATCGCCAAGGTCAGCGACTACGTTGGCTACGCGAACCCCAACCTCAAGGCTGGAGAGTTCATGGATCAGGAAGTACGCACCGACGAGTCCGTCTACCCGCCACAAGCGGTGCTGGACAAGCTCTACGTTTCGGCGGAACTGCCGCCGAAAGTCCAGCGGCTGATGACCCGCAGCTGGACCAAGGTCAAGTCGGGCAAGTGATGCACGGCCGGCGGTGCCCGTAGTGTGGCGGGCCCGTCGGATCAACCCTGGCTGCGCCAGGCAGGAAGCCTGGTTCACGCCCATGCTGTATAAGCGCGCCCGGCCGCGGTGGTCGGGCAGCAATTTCTGGGAGTGTGGTAATGGCAATAGCCTCCGGTGCCTACAAGAAAGCCCTCGAGGGCAACCAGCAGCCTAAAGAGGTGCTGGTAAAGATCGACCGGGTAACCAAGAAGTTCGACGAGACGGTGGCCGTGGACAGTGTGTCCCTGGACATCAAGAAGGGTGAGATCTTCGCCCTGCTCGGCGGTTCCGGTTCGGGTAAATCAACTCTGTTGCGTATGCTCGCGGGCTTCGAGCGACCCACCGAAGGGCGCATCATGCTTGACGGCGTGGATATCACCGACATGCCACCCTATGAGCGCCCGATCAACATGATGTTCCAGTCCTATGCGCTCTTTCCGCATATGACTGTTGCGCAGAACATCGCCTTCGGACTTAAACAGGACAAGCTCTCGAGCTCCGAGATCGATGAGCGTGTCAACGAGATGCTCAAGCTCGTGCAGATGACCCAGTACGCCAAGCGCAAGCCGCACCAGCTGTCCGGCGGCCAGCGTCAGCGCGTGGCGCTGGCCCGTTCGCTGGCCAAGCGTCCGAAGCTGCTGCTGCTCGACGAACCCATGGGTGCCCTGGACAAGAAGCTGCGCTCGCAGATGCAGCTGGAGCTGGTGGAGATCATCGAGCGTGTGGGCGTGACCTGCGTGATGGTGACCCACGACCAGGAAGAGGCCATGACCATGGCCCAGCGCATCGCCATCATGCACCTGGGTTGCATCGAGCAAATCGGCAGTCCTGTGGATATCTACGAGACGCCTATCAGCCGCCTGGTGTGCGAGTTCATCGGCAACGTCAACCTCTTCGACGGCGAAGTGGTGGAAGACGCCGAGGCCCATGCGCTGATCGCCTGCCCGCAACTGGAGCGCCCGATCTTCGTCGGCCATGGTGTAACCACCTCGGTGCAGGACAAGCGCATCACCTATGCGCTGCGCCCGGAAAAACTGCTGGTGACCACCGAGCAACCGACCTGCGAATACAACTGGTCGCGCGGCCGGGTCCATGACATTGCCTACCTGGGCGGTCACTCGGTGTTCTACGTCAAGCTGCCGAACGGCACGGTCGTCCAGTCCTTCGTGGCCAACGCCGAGCGCCGCGGCGCCCGTCCGACCTGGGATGACGAAGTATTCGTCTGGTGGGAAGACGATAGCGGAGTGGTGCTGCGGTCATGAAAACCCCCAAACTGAAAAACCTGCTGCCGACCGGCCGACACCTCGTCATCGGGCTACCGTTCTTCTGGCTGTTCCTGTTCTTCCTGCTGCCCTTCGCCATCGTGCTGAAGATCAGCTTCGCCGAAGCCGATGTAGCGATCCCGCCGTACACGGAGATCTACACCTGGGCGGACAACCAGATCCAGCTCATCCTCAACCTGGGCAACTACCTGATGCTCCAGGAGGACGAGCTGTATCTGGCGGCCTATATGGGCTCGCTGAAGATTGCTTTCTTCAGCACCCTGATCTGCCTGCTGATCGGCTATCCGATGGCCTACGCCATCGCCCGTGCCAGCAAGGAAGCCCAGACCGTGCTGCTGCTGCTGATCATGATGCCGACCTGGACTGCGATCCTGATCCGCGTCTATGCCTGGATGGGCATCCTCAGCAACAACGGCCTGCTCAATGCCTTCCTGATGGGCATTGGACTGATCGACGAACCGCTGCAGATCCTCAACACCAACCTGGCGGTGTACATCGGCATCGTCTATTCGTACCTGCCGTTCATGGTGCTGCCGCTCTACGCCAACCTGGTGAAGCATGATCAAAGCCTGTTGGAGGCTGCCTCGGACCTGGGTTCGAGCAACTTCAACAACTTCTGGAAGATCACCGTACCGCTGTCGAAGAACGGCATCATTGCCGGCTCGATGCTGGTGTTCATCCCGGTGGTGGGCGAGTTCGTGATCCCGGAACTGCTCGGCGGCCCCGAGACCCTGATGATCGGCAAGGTGCTGTGGCAGGAGTTCTTCAACAACCGCGACTGGCCGGTGGCATCCGCCCTGGCAGTGGTGATGCTGGCGATCCTGCTGGTACCTATCATTCTCTTCAACCGTAACCAGGCGAAAGAGCTGGAGGGCAAGGTATGAAGCGCTTCAGTTTCTCCACGCTGATGCTGTGGGCAGGTTTGCTGTTCATCTACCTGCCGATGGTCATCCTGGTCATCTACTCCTTCAACGCTTCCAAGCTGGTGACGGTCTGGGGCGGCTGGTCGGTGAAGTGGTACGTGGGCCTCCTGGACAATACCCAACTGATGAACTCGGTGGGTCGTTCCCTGGAGATCGCCCTCTACACCGCAGTCGCCGCCGTGGCCCTGGGGACCCTGGCTGCCTTCGTGCTGACCCGTATCCCGCGTTTCCGTGGCCGTACCCTGTTCGGCGGCATGGTCACGGCACCGCTGGTCATGCCTGAGGTGATCACCGGTCTGTCGCTGCTGCTGCTCTTCGTGGCCATGGCGCAACTGATCGGCTGGCCCCAGGAGCGCGGCATCGTCACCATCTGGATCGCTCACACCACCTTCTGCTCGGCCTATGTGGCCATCGTGGTGTCGGCGCGCCTGCGTGAGCTGGACCTCTCCATCGAGGAAGCCGCCATGGACCTGGGGGCGCGGCCGTGGAAGGTGTTCATCCTGATCACCATCCCGATGATCGCACCCTCCCTGGCGGCGGGCGGCATGATGTCCTTCGCCCTGTCCCTGGACGACCTGGTGCTGGCGAGCTTCGTCTCCGGTCCTGGCTCCACCACCTTGCCGATGGAGGTCTTCTCCGCCGTGCGTCTGGGCGTGAAGCCGGAGATCAACGCGGTGGCCAGCCTGATCCTGCTGACCGTCTCGCTGTTCACCTTCTTCGCCTGGTTCTTCACCCGTCAGGCCGAGGAGCGTCGCAAGCGCGCGATCCAGCAGGCGATGGAAACCATGGCCGAGGAAGCTTCGTCCTCCAACTGGAAACCGGCGTCTACCCAGACTGCCTGATCCAGCGCTGCAAAACACAAAGGCCACCTTCGGGTGGCCTTTGTTTTTCCAGGAATCAAGGCGTCATTTCTTGTGAGCGAATGCCTTCGCGATTGAAATGGCGCCCGTGGGGTACCGGGGCTAGTCCTGCAGTTCCACCTTCACATCCCCCAGCTTGGCGCCATAGGGACCGTAGCTGCGTTCCACCAGTTCGCGGCTGCCGTCGGCGCGGACGATCAGGGCCGAGCTGGCGCGGGTGCCGTAGGTGCGGGTGGCGATGAACACGCTGGAAAGCATGCGCTCGGTGTTCAGGCCCACGCCGGTGTCCGGCAGGATGTGATCCGGCGCCACCTCCGGGTCGTGCAGCAGGTTCAGCAGGGCATCGGTGGAAGGCGGCGCCAGGCATTCGGCGATGGCCGCCTTGCCGCGCTCGACCTTCGGCCAAGGGGTGTCCAGGTCTGCGTTGGAAACACCATAGACACCGGCCTTGAGGTTGATCGGTCCACCACTGCGTGGATTGAGGAACCAGAGTTCGCGGTCGTCCCCGATCACCAGGTTGAAGCCCGCGTAGTCGTTGGCGCGGCGCAAGGCGTCTTCGAGGAACTCTCCCGGCCCCATGCTGCCACGCAGGTACTGCACGCAGAGCTCGCCACGGGTTCGGCCAACCGGGGGCGTGCGCGCGTCGCGGATGTTGGTGAGTGCGGCGAAACGGCCTTTGGGTCCGGCGCCGAGCCAGGTCCCTCCGGCTTCCAGGTCGCGGCCGGCAATCACGCCGGGCGCGTCTTCCCATCTCGCCATGGGAAGGGTGGGACGTGCGTAGAATTCATCGCGGTTTGCCGCGAGCACCAGCGGGACTTCGTGTCCGGGGCGCCATGCGAATACGATCAGGCACATGGAGTCATCTCCTTCTTGTGAGCCGGAGTGTAGCAGCCGGTATGAAAGCTACATCGGCTGAACGCGCTTTTCCATGGGTGTTATCGGCAGCATTCGACGGGTATCCATCGCCCCAGGTGGAGCGTGAAACGGCCTTCCGTTAACATGCCGCTTTGTTTTCGGGGGTGTCCATGGAATTCCTGCTCTACCTGGTGCTTGGCGCCTGTGCCGGGGTGCTGGCCGGGCTGTTCGGCGTCGGTGGCGGCATGATCATCGTGCCGGTGCTGGTGTTCAGTTTCACCGCTCACGGCTTCGATCCGGGCATCCTCACTCATCTGGCCGTGGGCACTTCACTGGCCACCATCATCTTCACTTCGGTCAACTCGGTGCGCGAGCATCACCGCAAGGGTGCGGTGCGTTGGGCGGTCTTCGCCTGGATGGCAGTCGGCATCCTGCTCGGCGCCGGCTTGGGCTCCCTGACGGCAGCTGGCATCCAGGGGCCGATGTTGCAGAAGATCATTGGTATCTTCGCCATACTTGTAGCGATGCAGATGGGCCTTGACCTGAAACCCAAGGCCAGCCGCGAGGTCCCAGGCAAGCCGGGGTTGACCCTGGCAGGCCTGGTGATCGGATGGGCGTCGGCCATCTTCGGCATAGGTGGAGGGTCGCTGACCGTCCCCTTCCTGACCTGGCGCAGCGTACCCATCCAGCAGGCAGTGGCCACTTCCGCGGCCTGCGGTCTGCCGATCGCTGCGGCGAGCGCGCTGTCGTTCATCGCGCTGGGTTGGAACAACGCCAATCTGCCGCCTTACAGCCTGGGTTTCGTCTACCTTCCGGCGCTGGTGGGCATTGCCGTCACCAGCATGTTTTTCGCCCGTTTCGGCGCGCGTCTGGCCCATCGGCTGTCGCCGCGCCTGCTGAAGCGCCTGTTCGCCCTGCTGCTGCTGGCAGTGGGCCTGAACTTCCTGATCTAAGGAGCTGTGATGCTGGCTTATCCCCAGATCGACCCGGTGGCCCTGGCTATCGGTCCACTGAAAATCCACTGGTATGGCCTGATGTACCTCATCGGCATCGGTGGCGCCTGGTGGCTGGCTTCGCGCCGGCTGAAGGCCTTCGACCCCGCCTGGACCAAGGAGAAGCTCTCCGACCTGGTGTTCTGGGTCGCCCTGGGTGTGATCGCCGGTGGGCGCCTCGGCTACGTGCTGTTCTACGACCTGTCCGCCTACATCGCCAACCCGCTGCTGATTCTTGAAGTCTGGAAGGGCGGCATGTCGTTCCACGGCGGCCTGATCGGTGTGATGCTGGCGACCCTCTGGTTCGGCAAGCGCAACAACAAGAGCTTCTTCCAGCTGATGGATTTCATCGCGCCCCTGGTGCCCATCGGCCTGGGTGCCGGCCGTATTGGCAATTTCATCAACGCCGAGCTGTGGGGCAAAGCCACCGACCTGCCCTGGGCGATGATCTTCCCTACCGATCCGGCGCAGTTGCCGCGCCATCCGTCGCAGCTCTACCAGTTCGCCTTGGAAGGCGTGGCGCTGTTCGCCATCCTCTGGTTCTACTCGCGCAAACCCCGGCCGACCATGGCGGTTTCCGGCATGTTCGCGCTGTTCTACGGCATTTTCCGTTTCGCGGTGGAGTTCGTTCGCGTGCCTGATGCCCAGCTCGGTTACCTGGCCTTTGGCTGGCTGACCATGGGCCAGATCCTCTGCCTGCCCATGATCATCGGCGGCATTGCCATGATCGTCTGGGCCCACCGCCGCCAGGCCGCCCAAGGAGTCGTCTGATGAAACAGTATCTTGACCTGATGCGCCGCGTGCGTGAGACCGGCACCTTCAAGAGCGACCGCACCGGCACTGGCACCTACAGCGTGTTCGGCCACCAGATGCGCTTCGATCTGGCCGATGGTTTCCCTATGGTGACCACCAAGAAGTGCCACCTCAAATCCATCATCCATGAGTTGCTGTGGTTCCTTCAGGGCGACACCAACATCAAGTACCTGAAGGACAACGGCGTTTCCATCTGGGATGAATGGGCCGACGAAGAGGGCAATCTGGGACCGGTCTATGGCTACCAGTGGCGCTCCTGGCCGGCGCCTAACGGAGAGTCCATCGACCAGATCGCCAAGGTCGTTGAAATGATCAGGAAAAACCCGGACTCGCGCCGGCTGATCGTTTCTGCCTGGAACCCGGCACTGGTGGACGAGATGGCCCTGCCGCCCTGCCATGCGCTGTTCCAGTTCTACGTGGCCGACGGCAAGTTGAGCTGCCAGCTGTACCAGCGCTCGGCCGACATCTTCCTTGGCGTGCCGTTCAACATCGCCAGCTATGCGCTGCTGACCCTGATGGTGGCCCAGGTGTGCGACCTGGAGCCCGGCGAGTTCATCTGGACCGGTGGCGACTGCCACCTGTACGCCAACCACATCGAGCAGACCGACTTGCAGCTCACCCGCGAGCCGCTGCCGCTGCCGACGATGAAGCTCAACCCGGCCGTGAAGGACCTGTTCGCCTTCACGTTCGAGGATTTCGAGTTGGTGGGCTACCAGTCGCACCCGCACATCAAGGCGCCGGTCGCCGTCTGATCCGCTGTGCCGGGTGCTCCTTGCCCCGGCCATATCCAGCCAGGAGTCTCCATGAAAGCCCCCTTTGCGGCACTGCTCGCCGGCCTTGTCGGCGTATGGTCGAGCGTTTCCGCCTGGGCCGAGCCTGCCCAGGGCAGCTTCGTGGCCAGCCAGCGTTGCGAAGCCTTCCAGTCCATCCGCAAACAGACCAACCCGGACGACTTCAAGGTGCAGCCGGGCCAGCGTTACGAGGTGGTGGAGGTGAACAAGCGCGAGTACGACTGGCTGCGAATCCGCGTTCCGGGCAGTGACACGCCGTTGCGCTGGGTGTCTGCCGACTGCGGCTCGGCCGAAGGGCTTGCGTTCAATACCGGCAAGGCTGCCGCCTCCGGAGAGAGCGCTGGCGCCTGCAACGTGCCGGACCAGCACGACAGCTACGTGTTGGCCGCCACCTGGCAGCCGGGCTTTTGTGAACATGCCCGCTACAACGGCAAGAAGCCTGAGTGCGAAGGCCTGAATTCCGGTGAGCTGCAAATCTCCCACCTGACCCTGCATGGCCTTTGGCCCAACCGCCAGGCTTGCGGTAAGGACTACGGCCGCTGCGCCGGGCCAGAGATGAAGCTCAGCGGCGACACACTGGCCTACGTCCGTCCGTGGATGCCGAACTTCCGCTACGGCACCAGCTTCGGCCGTTACCAGTGGGACAAACACGGCATCTGCCAGACCCAGATGGACGACGACGCCTACTTCCGCCGCGCGGTGGACCTGGTGCGGCAGCTCGACCAGTCGGCGGCGGGCCAGTACATCGTCGCCAACATCGGTGGTGCCATTTCGAGGCGCGCCTTCTACGAACGCGTGGAACAGGACTTCGGCAGCCGCGATGCGCAGAACAACGTCCTGCTCATCTGCAGCGGCAAGTACCTGCAGGAAATTCGCGTCTCGCTGCCTCGTGAGCTGAAGCAGGCTGACAGCCTGGTCGGGGTGGTCGATGGCCAGTTCGCCGAGCGTCGCGCGCGTGACCGCAGCGAGTGCAGCGCCGACCGCATCCTGATCGAGGCTGGCGGCCGCTGACCGCCGGCCCGATTTCAGGGCCGCAAGCCTTCCGCCAGGGCAGCGACCCAACCCTGGCGCTCCGCCTGCTCCAGCTCTGCGCCAGGATTCAGCGACGACCATTCTGGATGGGCGCGTGCTTTGGCCAGCACGGCTGGCAGCTTGCCTTCTCGCCACTGTTTCTCTTCTGGCGTATCGATGTGCACGGCTTCGAACGCAGCGTGCCCCCGCGCATCCAGTGCTGCCAGAAGCTTGCGCTGACGAAGGGCGAGGAGACGCAGGATCGCGTCGTCCACCGTCAGCTCTCGCTGTCCCTTGATCTTGCCCAACAGGCGTTCGCCGTAATGGCCGAAGGTCTGCCAGGCGCCACCAGCCAGGGCGCCCAGCGCTGCCGCCGCACCGAGCGTGAGACCGCCCACCAGCAGGTCGACACCCGCGCCGGCCGCCGCACCAGCCGCCATGCCACCGCCCAGGCGCACGCCAAGCTGCTTGAGGGTTTCCGGGTTGAACAGGTCGTCACCCCAGCGTCCTCCCAGCAGAGGTAGTTCGCTGGCGGAGGCGTCATCCTGGCCAAAGGCGTAGAGCCGCAGCAGGGCCTCCACACAGCGTTGCTCGCGCTGGCGCACCTGCTGGCGCAGCGCCTCGGTAGCGGCCTGCAGGGCGGCGTCCTGCGCTGGCACGCTGCGCCGGCAGGCCGCCACGTCCAGCAGCAGCTCCGCGATCATCCGGCTGCCGGTCTCCAGGCGCAGGCGACGCTGTGCCTGATGGTCGTCCACCAGTCGCTGCAGCTGCGGGCGGGCTCGCTCCAGCAGCAGGGCCAGGCTGTCATAGAGCCGCTGCTCGCCATCCAGCGGCGGCGCCACACTGTCGAAGCGCACCAGGGCGTGCAGGCCGAGGCGGGCCAGGGCCTCACGCCAATCCGCTTCGCGGTGGCCTTGGACGGCGACGAAGTTCAGCACGGGTAACAAGGGGCGACCGCACATGGCGAGCACCGCCAGCTCATCGCGGTATTTGGCCAGCACCGGCTCGCGGGCATCGATCACATAGAGCCCGGCGTCGGAGGCCATCAGTTGCCGCAGCACCTTGGCCTCCTGTTCGAAGCGTTGGCGCGCCTCGCTGCCATCGAGGAAGCGGGCGAGTCGGGCGGGGCCATCCAGGCGCTCACCAGGGCGTTCCAAGCGCTCCAGGTGGTCCAGCAGGGCGATGGCGTCTTCCAGGCCGGGGGTGTCGTAGAGCTCCAGCAGCGGTTGGCCCTCCACCGACAGCCGCGCACCTTCCACATGGCGCGTGGTGCTGGGGCGATGGGATACCTCGCCAAACGCGCGGTCGCGCAGCAGCGTGCGCAGCAGCGAGGTCTTGCCCACGTTGGTATGGCCGACCACGGCCAACTTCAGCGGCTTAGTCATGCCCGGTCTCCAGCCAGTTCATCGGCGCCCCTTGGGTATGCGGCAGGGCCAGGTTATCGAGCGCCTGGTGCCAGTCCTCCAGGCGCTGGCTGTCGAGGGCTTCGCCGGATGGTGGGGGCAGCAGCCAGACCCGGGTTTGCCCGGCGCTGCGCGCCAGTTCACCGATCAGTGCCAGGGTGCCGCGGTCCGGCGACCGACGCGGGTCGCAGGCCACCGCCAGGCGCTCCGGCGGGAAGCGGCTGAGTTGGTCCAGCAGACGCTGGCGTTGCTCACGGCTGTCCAGCACGCCGGCATCGCCTACACCCTTGGGCAGGGCCGGCGGCCAGGGGCGGCGGTCATCCAGTTCGATGGCCACCAGCAGAGCGCCCTGGCTCGCGCCATTCAGGTTTCCCGCCCGAGGCTCCATCAGTTCGGCAGGCGCCGCATCGAAGACGCCCAGGCGCTCGCTGGCCGGCTGCAGGCGCTCGCGCAGCAAGCTGTAACCGGGCAGGCCGAGATCCAGATTCAGGCGCGCGCGCCCCTGCGTCCAGCGCCACAGGCAGAACAGCGCGAGCAGCAAGCGTGGCAGCAGGCCGTAGGTGAAGGTGACGCCCAGCAGCCAGCCCGACCAGGCCTGGCGTGCAGGCTCCGCGCCGACCACGCTGCTGCTCGCGCGGATGGTTTCGGCATCCGGCAGGCTGAATCCCAACAGGCCGGGCAGGGCGCCCAGCGCCTGGGTGAGGAAGACGAAGGTGTCGCTGCCGAGGATGGTGGTTTCCCAGACGAAACCGTAACGACGGGTGGCGAGCAGTAGCAGCAGGACCATCAGGGCGCTGCCCAGTGCCAGCAGCCAGGCGCCATGGACCAGCGCGCCCAGGCCCCAACGGGTCAGTCCCTGGCGCTGCAGCAGCAGGAGCAGGGCCGGGGCCAGGTGTGCGGCTTGTGCATCGCGAGCCAGCTTGCCGCTCGTCCAGAGCCAGAGACGGCCAAGCGCGCTGGCGCTGCTGCCGAGGCCGAAAGACAAGGCCCAGCCCAATAGCGTCAGTAGGTGCAGTCCGAGCAGGGTGCCCAGGGCCCAGAACAGGTTGACCGGACGTTGGCCGTCACCCAAGGCGGCAAAGGCCGCTCCGGTACCGCTGACCAGCGCTAGCACCACCAGCAGCAGGGCGGCGAGCCGGGCACCCTGGCGCCAATGCTGCAGCGCCTGTGCTTGACCGTCGCGCTGGGCCAGCCAGAGGGCGCGGGCCTGGATACGTTGTCCCAGGTCGCCGCCGGCGGCATTGGCGCAACGATTGGCTTCGGCATCTTCGAGTGGGCCGGCATGTTCTTCACGCAGGCGGATGGCCTCGGTCAGCCAGAGTTGATCGAGGCGGGAAAGGGAGGTGGAGGTAGGGCTGGTATCGCTCACGAAGGGCCTCTTGGCCAAGGGTGAGCCGTGAGGATAGCCGCTGCGGGCGCCCCCTTCATCAAGAGAAAGGCCGGCGCTGGGCGCCGGCCTTTCTGGTCAATGGCTGTGGGAGCTGGCCGCTACCTTCACTCTCGGTGTGGGTGGCGAGTCGTGGTGGTCATCCTGGCCGGTTACCTTGACCTCGTTGCCGTCGCAGTCATACAGCTTGCCGTCGCGGAAATAGTCACCCTCGTGCAGGGCGGCGATGTCCTGGTAGCGCAGAGTGCGCTCGCTGGCGGCGACGAACACCGACTGCTGGTCTGAATTGCCGGCTTTCAAGTGGTTGAAGATGAGGTTCAGTGCGATAGCCATGATGGCGGCCGAGCTGATGCCGGAGTGGAAGATGGTTTCGAACCAGGCCGGGAAGTGGTGGTAGAAGGTCGGCGCGGCAATCGGGATCATGCCGAAGCCGATCGAGGTGGCGACGATGATCAGGTTCATGTTGTTGCGGTAGTCCACCTGCGCCAGGGTGCGGATACCGGAGGCAGCCACGGTGCCGAACAGCACCACGCCCGCGCCACCCAGAACCGAGGTAGGCACGGCGGCGATCAGGCGGCCCATCACCGGCAGCAGGCCGAGGGTGACCAGGATCAGGCCCGCCGTGGCCACCACGTAGCGGCTCTTCACACCGGTTACGGCCACCAGGCCCACGTTCTGGGCGAAGGCGCTCTGGGTGAAGGAACCGAACAGCGGCGCCAGGGAGCTGGAGATCATGTCGGCGCGCAGGCCGTTGCCCAGTCGCTTGGAGTCGACCTTGGTACCGATGATTTCGCCGACGGCGAGGATGTCCGCCGAGGTTTCCACCAGGGTCACGATGATCACGATCAGCATCGACAGGATTGCCGCGATATGGAACTCCGGCATGCCGAAGTGCAGCGGCGTGGGCAGGGCTACCAGCGGGCCTTCGAGCACATTGGAGAAGTCCGCCATGCCGAAGAACACGGCCACCACGGTACCGATGACCATGGCCAGCAGGATCGACAGGCGCGAGATGCTCGAGCTGCCCAGCTTACTCAGCAGCAGCACGGTCGCCAGGGTGAAGGCGGCCAGGCTGACGTTGGCCATGCTGCCGAACTCCGGCGACTGGCTATTGCCGCCCATCGCCCAGCGTGCCGCGACAGGCATCAGGGTGAGGCCGATGGTGGTAATCACGATGCCGGTCACCAGCGGCGGGAAGAACTTGGTGATCCGCGAGAACACCGGGGTGATCAGCAGGCCGATCAGCGAGGCCGCGATCACGGCACCAAGGACGGCGGGGATGCCGCCGGCGCCGTCGCTGCCGATGATGGCGATCATGGTCGCTACGCCGGCGAAGGACACGCCTTGCACCAGGGGTAGCTGACAGCCGAATAAGGGCAGGCCGATGGTTTGTAGCAGGGTGGCCAGGCCACCGGCGAACAGGGAGGCAGCGATCAATAGGCCGATGTCTGCGGGCGACAGCCCGGCAGCCTGGCCGATGATCAGGGGTACCGCGACAATGCCGCCATACATGGTCAGCACATGCTGCAGACCGTAGGCGAAGTTGGCTCCAATGCCGAGGTTTTCGTCTTCCGGGCGTTGCACCGGAGACGGACTTGCGGATGGGACTGTCATGGTGGGCTCTCGGTTTTGTTATTGTGCTGGCAACTGTAGACAATTACTAAGCCTATTGACTAGTGCTTTGTATACAATTTTTTGTGCAGCCTTTTTCGCCTAACTCCTCGGTTTAGCGGTCTACTTCTGCGAAATATGGAAAACACGTTCCTGACCTTATGGTCAGTTTATCGCCTGTCGACGAATGGCGATGGTGGAGGGGCCGGACGGGAGTCGTGATATCCAATCGTGCAGCGGCCGGCGCCCATCCTCCGTTGGCTTTCTCTCGCAGGCGGCAGTCGGTATCCTCGCCGCCATGAACAAGACCCTGCCCCTCTGCCTGATCGCCGCCCTCGCACAGAACCGCGTGATCGGTCGTGATAACCAACTGCCCTGGCACTTGCCGGCGGACCTCAAGCACTTCAAGGCCATGACCCTCGGCAAGCCGATCATCATGGGCCGCAAGACCTGGGACTCCCTCGGCCGCCCACTGCCTGGCCGGCTCAATCTGGTGGTCAGCCGCCAGCGCGGACTGGTGCTGGAGGGAGCGGAAGTCTTCCCCAGCCTGGAAGCCGCAATCGAACGCGCTGCCGCCTGGGCGCGCGAGGAAGAGGCCGAGGAGCTGATGCTGATCGGCGGCGCCCAGCTGTACGCCGAGGGCTTGGCCCAGGCCGATCGCCTCTACCTGACCCGCGTGGAGCTGGCCCCGGAAGGCGATGCTCACTTCCCTGAAGTGTCGCAGCAGGACTGGCGCCTGGCTTCCAGCATCGAGCACGAGGCGACGACCGACACGCCCGCCTACGCCTTCGAGGTGTGGGAGAGGCGTTGAGTCAAGGCTGCCGGCAGGCTCAGTCCGTCTCGCCGCGCAGCAGGCGTAACAAGGCGTCTGCATCCATTCGGGCGCTCAGCTCACCGCCCTCCAGCAAGCTGTCCGCCAGCTCGCGCTTCTTCTGGTGCAGGGCAACGATCTGCTCTTCGATCGTGTTCTCGGTCACCAGGCGGTAGATGGTGACCGGCCGCTGCTGGCCCATGCGGTGGGCTCGGTCGCTGGCCTGGTCCTCGACGGCCGGGTTCCACCAGGGGTCGAGGTGGATCACATAGTCGGCCGCCGTCAGGTTTAATCCACTGCCACCGGCCTTGAGGCTGATGAGGAAGAGGTCCCCGTTGCCGGCCTGGAAGGCGTCGATGCGCTTCTGGCGCTCCTTGGTCGGTGTGGCGCCATCGAGGTACTGGTAGTGCATGCCTTTCTGTTCGAGCCAGGCGCGAACGATCTCCAGATGGTCGACGAATTGGCTGAACACCAGTGCCTTGTGACCATTCTCCAGCAGCTCGTCGGCGATTTCCGCGAAGGCTTGCAGCTTGCTCCCCGCTAGCGGGCTGCCGGGCACTGATAGCGAGGGATGGCAGCAGAAACGCCGCAGGCGGGTGATCTCTGCGAGCACCTGCAGGGGGCGACTGGCGTTCGAATCGAGCTGGCTGACGCTGTCCAGTGCCTGTTGGCGTAATGCCTCGTACAGGTGCGCCTCTTCTGTAGAGAGCGGCACCCGGTAGGTGATCTCGGTTCGGGGTGGAAGCTCGTCCAGTACCTGGCTCTTCAGGCGACGCAGGATGAAGGGTTGGATCAGGTTCCTGAGGGCCCTGCGTGCGGCTGCATCACCTTGTTCGATGGGGGTGGTGAAGCGCGCCGAGAAGCTTTCCTGGCTACCGAGAAGGCCCGGGTTGATGAAGCGGAACAGGTTCCAGAGTTCGCCCAGATGGTTTTCCAGCGGAGTGCCGGTGGCAACCATGCGGAAATCCGCCTGCAGGGCCATGGCCGCCTGGGAGCGCTTGGTCTGGGCGTTCTTGATCGCCTGTGCCTCATCGAGCACCGCGCTGGTCCAGTGGCGCGCGGTGAAGGCGTCGCTATCCTGCTGCAGCAAGCCGTAGCTGACGATCACCAGGTCCATGGGGCCGAGGTCCTCCAGGCTGCGCGTCTCGTGGTAGAGGCGTGCTCTGAGGGTGGGGGCGAAGCGGGTACATTCCGCCCGCCAGTTGAGGGTCACCGACGTGGGGGCGACGACCAGTTGGGGGCCTTGCGCCGCCCGCTCAAGCAGTAGCGCCAGGATCTGGATGGTCTTGCCGAGGCCCATGTCGTCCGCCAGACAGGCGCCGACGCCCCAATGCGCCAGGCGGGATAGCCAGCAGAAGCCTTCCTGCTGATAGTCGCGCAGCTGGGCTCGCAGGGTCTGCGGTACCTGCGGCTGGTGGCGGCGCATCGAAGCGAGGCGCTCCAGGTGCTCCTGCCAGCGTTTGTCGGCCTCGAAGGCGCCTGCCTCGTTGGCCAGGGTTTCCAGCAGCGGGGCGCTTAGTGTGCTGAGTTGCAGGCCACGGTCAGTGACTCGCTCGGCCAGTTGCCCCAAATCTTCCAGGTGCTTGCGCAGGTTGTCGCTCAAGGCCAGCCAGTCGCGGTCGTCAAGCCGGATGAAGCGCCCGGGCGAGGCCTTGAGCAGGTCCAGCAACTGCCGCAGTTGCAGCACCTTGCCATCATCCAGAGTGATCCCGCCCTGCAGCATGAACCAGTCCCCTTGCTGCTTCAGGCCCAGGCGCAATTGGCTCAGGCCGGGACGGGCCTTGATGCGCATGCGCTCACCTTCCGGCCACACGCACTGCAACCACTCGTCGTCCAGGGCCTGCAGCTCGCAGAGGACCTGCAAGGCGTCCTCGGGATGCTGCAGTTGCCATTCCCGACCATCGCTCTCGGCCCTGGCCAGCCCAGGGCAGGCGCTCAGTACACGCTCCAGCAGTTGGCGTTCTGCCGGCAAGTCGCGACAGACCTGCACAGCCTTGCCGTCGCGTTCACCGAGCAGGTTGCGACTCCCTTGGCCAGGGCGGAACCAGCCGCCTTCGGCCAGTGGCCGCACCAGCAGCTGCAGGCGCAGTCCGGTTTCCAGCGGCAGCAGATGGGCATACAGCCGCACATCCGCAGGCACCGTCTCCAGATGTGCGGCCAGTTCCGGGATCTCGGAGTGGATCGGCAACAACGGGGCGATCGCACCCATGGCCTCGATCAGCTGCGCTTTGGCCGATTGGGGCATGCTCAGGCCATCGCCAACGATAGCGGCGATCTGCCTCAGCTCCGGGCTGATCGGGTAGACGAGCACGCGGGTCGGGGTTTCCTTTTCGATCACCAGGTTGCTGTTGGCGACGAGGCTCTCAGGCGCAAGCCGCAGCTGGATGCACTCGCCTTCGACCTGAAGGTGCAGTCCGGGTTGTCCGGCCACCAGTTCGAGGCGTACATCGGGCCTGTCCATCCAGAACAGCGCTGGATGGCCCACCAGTGCCGGCAGGGCCAAATCTGTAGGCAGCTCGTAGCGGTCGCTGTAGTAGTTTGCGCAGACTTGGATCTTGCGAATGGCCTGGCGGTCCTGCTCATTGAGAAAGTCGATGGAATCGCCTTCCTCTGCCAGGCGTTGCAACGCGACGACCCGTCCTTTGCTCCACTGGCCCTTGGCGCTGAGCTTTTGCTCTCGGGGCTCGACGCGAGCCATGTAACGGTCCAGGTTGATGAGCCAGGCCAAGCGCGCACTTTTTGCCGGGGCAGCCTTGTCGCCGGATCTGGGCTTGAGTTGGCTCAGGGCCTGCAGCGCCTGCTGCCAGGCTTCCCGGCGTTCATGGAGCTTCAGCAGGGGGCGAAGGGCCGCGTCCTTGTGCACATGGCCAAGGGTGCGTGGCAGGCCGAACTGTGCTTCCAGCAATGCGTCGAACTCGGCGGCCAGCCACAGATAGCCGGCGTCACCGAGCGTCCTGCGATAGTCCTCAAGACGCTGGCGCCATGCGGGCGCGCGTGCTTCGGGTGCGTCTAGCCAGTACAGCCCCAGGGCCAGCATCAGGCTGTCAAACCCGTTGAGCTCCGTGGGAATGAAGAGCGTCGACTTCCGGTGCGAGTTGCCCTGGAGCCGTTCGAAGAGCTCCTGGAGGATCGGGTAGGCGCGGCCGTAATTATTCTTCACGCCCGTTGCCAGTGTTTGCTTGAGCGCGACCCTGTGTCCGGGCTCGTAGGCGCCGATCAGGGCCAGGCAGTAGAGGTGGTTGAGGACAGGAGGCAGGTCGAGTTTGCGCTGTCCGGACTGCTTGCGCACGCCGGCGAGCCATTCCCGGACGAGTTCCAGAGAGCGCTGGACGTTACCGTTCAGCAAGCTGCGGATGACCTCGCGGAACAGGTTGTATCCATGCGCGCCCAGGCTTTCCATGCGTTGCCAGTCGCCGCGCCAGAGCGCCTGCAGCAGGAGTTGCAGATGCAGTTCACCTTCCTCCTGCAGGTGCTGGATCGCCTCCAGCGCCCATTCGTAGGCAGGTTGCGTTGGCACGAGATGGACATTGCAGAGATCGAGGTAGTCTTCCAGCAGGAGCTCGCGGATCCACCCATCAAGACGGTCGAACAGCTGCTTGCCCCAATGATCCGCTCCCAGCTGGTGCATGGGGTGGATAGCCTGCAGTTGATTCAGGGGGAGTAGGCGGGACAGCAGCTGAAACGAATTCAGCATCGCACTGGCATCCCCGCTGAGCAGGTTCAGCCAGAGCTCCTGTTGTGCCTGGTTCTTGCTGGGAACTTGCCAGGTGTCGCGGCTAGGCAGGCTTGCTTTCAGCGTGGCCAGCCAGCTCGTCGCATGGGGGGATTGCATGAGGTGCAGCAGGACGCGGTTGCGCTGCTCTTGCGCCAGATTATTGAAGCGACCCCGGGGAAGCTCTTCGTGGTAGATCCAGCCCAGTTGCTCAAGGGGGTCCAGCAGGTCCGGCATGTGTTCACTGGAAATTGGCCAGCCGCCAGTAGTCGTCACATTGCGCATCTGCAGCAGTTTGAGCAGAGCGGTCTTGCCTTTGCCGCCGAAGGCTGTGGCCAGCGCATAGAGGAGTGCCTGACCGGAGTGCGGTAGGGAGTCGATGTCCAGCATGGGGGTGTTCATGAGCAACCTGAAGCCTGAGCCCGGCGGGCATGGTCAGGCAGTTTGGCGCGGATTTCAACGGACAGGGGTGGCCTTTCCAGGCGACGCGCCGATGTGAGCGCTCAGGGCACGAGCTCCAGTAGCTCTGCTTTCACCCCCCGCGCCTGTATATGGAGAAACCCCACCGATACCGGCAGCTTGAAGCGTCGCGGCCCGGCACTGCCGGGGTTGATGTGCAGCAGTCCATCGCGCTCGACGATCAGTGGCTTGTGGGAGTGCCCGGTGACTACGACCTTGAAGCCGCGTTCGGCGAGATCGACAGGGATGTCCGCCTGGTCGTGCACCAGGTAGATGCCCACGCCCCCCAGGCGCAGCTCTTCCGCGTCGCGAATGCCGTCCGCCCAGGCGTCGCGGTCGTTGTTGCCGCGCACGGCGGTCAGCGGTGCCAGTTGGGCGAGGGATTCGAGGATCTCGGGTTTGCCGATGTCACCGGCGTGGAGAATGCCGTCGCAGCCGGCAAGCGCCGCGAGGGCCTGGGGACGGAGGAGGCCGTGAGTGTCGGAGATCAGGCCGATTCGAAGGACGGTCATGAAGTGTGCCCTGCCAGGAGACAGGGCACATTCTGCCACTTAGCGGGGCTGCGCCGGGGTATCCGGCAGGAACCAGTTCAGCAGCAGGGCACAGAGGCCGCCCGTGGCCACGCCGGACTCGAGGATGTTGCGCAACGCCGCTGGCATGTGCGCAAGGAACTCCGGCACTTGGGACACGCCCAGCCCCAGGGCCAGGGACACGGCGATGATCAGCAGCGCACGGCGGTCCAGGGTGGTGCCGGCGAGAATGTTGATGCCCGAGGCGGCCACGGCACCGAACATCACCATGGCGGCGCCGCCGAGCACCGGCTCGGGAATGGCCTGGAGTACGCCGGCTACCGCCGGGAACAGGCCGAGCAGCACCAGCATCAGGGCGATCCACAGTCCGATGTGGCGGCTGGCGATGCCGGTCAGCTGAATAACGCCGTTGTTCTGCGCGAACACCGAGCTGGGGAAGGTGTTGAACAGGCCGGCCAGCAGCGAATTGGCGCCGTTCACCAGTACACCGCCCTTGATCCGCTGCATCCACAGCGGGCCTTCTACCGGCTGGCGCGAGACCTTGCTGGTGGCGGTGACGTCACCGATGGCTTCCAGTGAGGTCACCAGGTAGATCACCAGCATTGGCACGAGCAGCGACCAGGAGAAGCCCAGGCCGAAATGCAACGGTACCGGGACCTGAACCAACGGCGCGTCATGCAGTCCGCTGAAGTCAAGCCGGCCAAGCCAGGCGGCCAGGGCATAGCCTGCGAGCAGGGCGATGACGATGGCGCAGCTGCGCATCCACACCAGTGGGATGCGGTTGAGCAGCAGGATCACTCCCAGCACGGTGCCGGACAACAGCAGGTTCTCGCCATTGGCGAAGGTGCCGTTGGCCATGGCGCCGAAGCCACCGCCCATGCTGATCAGGCCCACCTTGATCAGGGTCAGGCCGATCATCAGCACCACGATGCCGGTCACCAGCGGGTTGATCAGTCGCTTGACGAAGGGCAGCACGCGGGAAATACCCATCTCGACGAAGGCCCCGGCCATCACGACGCCGAAGATGGCAGCCATCACCGCTTCCACCGGGGTGCCTTGCTTGACCATCAGGGCGCCACCGGCAATCAGCGGGCCAACGAAATTGAAGCTGGTGCCCTGGACGATGAGCAAACCGGCCCCGAACGGGCCGAAGCGCTTGCACTGCACGAAGGTGGCGATGCCGGAGACCACAAGGGACATGGAGACGATCAGGTTGGTATCCCGCGCCGACTCGCCGAGCGCCTGGCAGATCAGCAGGCCGGGCGTGACGATGGGAACGATGATGGCCAGCAGGTGCTGCAACGCCGCCAGCAGGGCAGCCAGCGGACGCGGCTTGTCTTCCAGACCGTAGAGCAGCTCGTTGCGAGCTTCGGTGATGGGGGGCTTTTCCAGTGAAGTCATGGCGATCGACCGCAAAAAAAGCGGCGATTCTACCCGAATGGTCAGGTTTGGTGAGGGAGGCTGGGTCTTGTGGGGGGAATTCATTGGCTAAGTCTGCATGACGTGTTTCAAGCAGATGCATTGGCCGTAGGAGCTGGCTTGCCAGCGAATGGCCCCGTTTCGCTGGCAAGCCAGCTCCTGCAGGGTTCTTGGCCCGATGGTAAATCTCTCGCAACAGCTAACGCCCATTGGCGATTGAAAGCGTCCCCACGAAAAGCAGAAAGCCCGGCACAAGACCGGGCTTTCCGTGTATCGCGAACGATCAGTCGTCGAGCATCGCCTTGTCACGCACCGCGCCCTTGTCGGCGCTGGTGGCGAGCAGGGCGTAGGCCTTGAGGGCGGTGGTTACCTTGCGCGCGCGCGGGGCGGCGGGTTTCCAGCCTTTCTTGTCCTGCTCGGCGCGGCGAGTCGCCAGCTCTTCATCGGACACCAGCAGGTTGATGCTGCGGTTGGGGATGTCGATCAGCACCTTGTCGCCGTCCCGCACCAGGCCGATGGCGCCGCCTGCGGCGGCTTCCGGAGAGGCGTGGCCGATGGACAGGCCCGAGGTGCCGCCGGAGAAGCGGCCGTCGGTGAGCAGGGCGCATTGCTTGCCCAGGCCCTTGGACTTCAGGTAGCTGGTCGGGTACAGCATTTCCTGCATGCCCGGGCCACCTTTCGGGCCTTCGTAGCGGATGATCACGATGTCGCCGGCCTTCACTTCGTCGGCGAGGATGCCTTTCACGGCGCTGTCCTGGCTTTCGAAGATCTTCGCGGTGCCTTCGAAGACATGGATGGACTCATCCACGCCAGCGGTCTTCACCACGCAGCCATCGAGGGCGATGTTGCCGTACAGGACCGCCAGGCCACCTTCCTGGGAGTAGGCGTGCTCGACGCTGCGGATGCAGCCTTCGGCGCGATCGTCATCCAGGGTGTCCCAGCGGGTGGACTGGCTGAATGCGACCTGGGTCGGGATGCCGGCCGGGCCTGCCTTGAAGAAGGTATGCACGGCTTCGTCGCGGGTCTGGGTGATGTCCCACTGGGCGATGGCGTCGGCCATGCTCGGGCTGTGCACGGTGGCCACCTCGGTGTGCAGCAGGCCGCCACGGGCCAGCTCGCCGAGGATGGAGAAAATGCCGCCGGCGCGGTGCACGTCTTCCATGTGGTACTTCTGGATGTTCGGCGCCACCTTGCACAGCTGCGGCACCTTGCGCGACAGGCGATCAATATCGCGCAGGTCGAAGGCGACTTCGCCCTCCTGGGCGGCGGCCAGCAGGTGCAGGATGGTGTTGGTGGAGCCGCCCATGGCGATGTCCAGGGTCATGGCGTTCTCGAACGCCTTGAAGTTGGCGATGTTGCGCGGCAGCACGCTGTCGTCGCCTTCGCCGTAGTAGCGCTGGCACAGCTCGACGGCCAGGCGTCCGGCGCGCAGGAACAGCTGCTCACGGTCGGCATGGGTGGCCAGGGTGGAGCCGTTGCCCGGCAGCGACAGGCCGAGGGCTTCGGTCAGGCAGTTCATCGAGTTGGCGGTGAACATGCCGGAGCAGGAGCCGCAGGTCGGGCAGGCGCTGCGTTCGTACTCGGCGACCTTTTCGTCGGAGCAGGAGTCGTCGGCGGCCACCACCATGGCGTCGACCAGGTCCAGGCCGTGGTTGGCCAGCTTGGTCTTGCCGGCTTCCATCGGGCCGCCGGAGACGAAGACCACCGGGATGTTCAGGCGCAGGGCGGCCATCAGCATGCCGGGGGTGATCTTGTCGCAGTTGGAGATGCAGACGATGGCGTCGGCGCAGTGGGCGTTGACCATGTATTCCACGGAGTCAGCGATGATCTCCCGGCTCGGCAGCGAATAGAGCATGCCGTCGTGGCCCATGGCGATACCGTCGTCCACGGCGATGGTGTTGAATTCCTTGGCCACGCCGCCGTGCTTTTCGATCTCGCGGGCGACCAGCTGGCCCAGGTCCTTCAGGTGCACGTGGCCGGGCACGAACTGGGTGAAGGAGTTGGCGATGGCGATGATCGGTTTCTTGAAGTCCTCGTCCTTCATCCCGGTGGCGCGCCACAGGGCACGGGCGCCGGCCATGTTGCGGCCGTGGGTAGAGGTTTTCGAGCGGTAATCAGGCATGAGGGGTTCCTGCGGCTAATCAGGTATCGGTAAGAGTCTCATCGTGAGCGCGGAACGTACCGGATGCAAACGGCAGATGGCCATTCGGTCGGTGGTGGCCGGAAGGCGGGGCGGGGTCACCGCTCGCTCGGCCGGGGCTCACTGGCCCGCCGGAGGATGGTTGGCGAGGAATCGCCCGATTCTACGCCGGGCCCGGCCGGCAGGGAAAGGCTGGCGGTCGGGCCGGCGCAGCGGCCGGCCCGAATGCCGAGCGGAGGTGCTTAGCTGTTGGGCAGCAGGCGGCAGGTCAGGCTCTTGATGTAGCGGGTCTCGACGATGGCCGGGTGCACCGGATGGTCCGGGCCCTGGCCGCCGCGCTCCAGCAGTTGGATGTTGCGGTCCAGGTGGCGGGCGCTGTTGAGGAGGATGTTCTGCAGATCGTCTTCCGGCAGGTGCATGGAGCAGGAGGCGCTGACCAGGATGCCGTCCTTGTTCAGGAGGCGCATGGCCTGCTCGTTGAGGCGGCGGTAGGCGGCCTCGCCGTTCTTCAGGTCTTTCTTGCGCTTGATGAAGGCCGGCGGGTCGGCGACCACGACGTCGAAACGCTCCTCGGCGGCTTTGAGTTCTTTGAGGGCTTCGAAGACATCGCCTTCCACGCAGGTGACCTGCTCGGCCACGCCGTTGAGGGTGGCATTGCGCTCCACGCCATCGAGGGCGAAGCCGGAAGCGTCGACACAGAACACTTCGCTAGCGCCGAAGGCCGCAGCCTGCACGCCCCAGCCGCCGATGTAGCTGAACAGGTCGAGCACACGCTTGCCCTTCACGTAGGGCGCCAGGCGGGCGCGGTTCATGCGGTGGTCGTAGAACCAGCCGGTCTTCTGGCCTTCCATTACCGGGGCCTCGAACTTCACGCCGTTCTCTTCGAGGGCAACCCACTCCGGCACCACGCCGAAGGCGGTGTCGACGTAACGCTCCAGGCCTTCGGCTTCACGGGCGCTGGAATCGTTCTTCCAGAGCACGCCGCGGGGCTTGAGGACCTGCACCAGGGCGTCGAGTACGGCGTCCTTGTTCCGCTCCATGGCGGCGGAGGCGAGTTGCACCACCAGGTGATCGCCGAAGCGGTCCACCACCAGGCCGGGGAGCAGATCGGAGTCGCCATAGACCAGGCGATAGAAGGGCTTGTCGAAGAGGCGCTCGCGCAGGCTCAGGGCGACATTGATGCGGTGCACCAGCAGGGACTTGTCCAGGGTGTGCTTGGTATCGCGGGACACCAGGCGCGCGCAGATCAGGTTGTTCGGTGAGAGCGCGACCACGCCCAGCGGCTTGCCGCCAGCGGCTTCGAGGATGGCCTGATCGCCTGGCTGGAAGAGGTTCAGCGGGGTGGCGACCACGTCCACTTCGTTGCTGTAGACCCACAGGTGGCCGGCGCGCAGGCGTCGATCGGCGTTGGCTTTGAGGCGCAGGCTGGGCAGGGACATGTGTCGCTCTCCGGAAAAAAGGCGAGGATTATACCCTAGCCCGCATGTGCTCCGGGGTCCGCCCGGCGGCGCTTCGGGGCACTTGGCACGATGGTCGGAAAATCGCTGGAAATCCCGCGCAACCGGCTGGTGCAACCGGGTAGACTGTCGACTCGGTCAACCTTCACTCTCATCCCCCATGGCTCAAGAACTTTCCGCAGATCAGATCCGTCAGGTCCTGCAGGGCATCAGTGTGCCGCCGCAGCCGCAGATCATGGTCGACCTGCAAATGGAGCAGGTCATGCCCTCGCCGGACCTCAAGTCCATCGCCCGCCTCATCAGCCAGGACCCTGGCCTGTCGGGCGCGTTGCTGAAGATCGTCAATTCGCCCTTCTTCGGCCTGACCAATCGCATCGCCTCGATCCAGCAAGCGGTCAACCTGCTCGGCTGCAACACCGTGATCAACCTGATCAACGCGCAGTCGATCAAGGGCGAGATGACCGATGAGGCCATCGTCACGCTGAACCGCTTCTGGGATACCGCCCAGGACGTGGCCATGACGTGCCTGACCCTGGCCAAGCGCATCGGCTACCAGTCCGCCGACGAGGCCTATGCCCTGGGGCTGTTCCACAACTGCGGCATCCCGCTGATGCTCAAGCGCTTCCCCGACTACATGATGGTGCTGGAAGAGGCCTATGCCAGCGCAGGTCCGGAGCGTCGCGTGGTGGACACCGAGAATCGCCTGCTGAACACCAACCATGCGGTGGTTGGCTACTTCACCGCGCGGTCCTGGCGTTTGCCGGAGCATCTCTGCGAGGCGATCGCCAATCATCACAACGCGCTGTCCATCTTCACCGACGAGTCGGGCCGCGATGCGCCGCTCAAGACCTTGCTGGCGATCCTCAAGATGGCCGAGCACATCTGCGCGTCGCACCTGGTGCTGGGCAATCAGGCCGAGGATTACGAATGGATGAGCATCCGCTCCCAGGTGCTGGACTACGTGGGGTTGTCGGAGTACGACTTCGAGAACCTCAAGGAAAGCATCCGCGAGCTCGGGACGAGCTGAGCCGTCCCGCTGCCTGAAACCGAGATATCGATGCCTGAATTACCCGAAGTCGAAACCACCCGCCGTGGCATCGCGCCCTTCCTCGAAGGCCAGCGCGTCAGCCGGGTGATCGTGCGTGAGCGTCGACTGCGCTGGCCGATTCCCGAGGACCTGGATGTGCGCCTGTCCGGCCAACGCATCCTGCATGTGGAACGCCGCGCCAAGTACCTGCTGCTTGAGGCCGAGGTCGGCACCCTGATCAGTCACCTGGGTATGTCCGGCAGCCTGCGCCTGGTGGAGGCCGGGCTGGCTGCGGCCAAGCACGAGCATGTGGATATCGAGCTGGAATCGGGTATGGCGCTGCGCTACACCGATCCGCGTCGCTTTGGCGCGTTGCTCTGGAGCGACGATCCGCTGAACCACGAGCTGCTGCGCCATCTGGGCCCGGAGCCCCTGACCGATCTGTTCGACGGAGAGCGCCTGTTCCAGCTGTCCCGTGGCCGCAGCATGGCGGTGAAGCCCTTTATCATGGACAACGCGGTGGTGGTGGGCGTCGGTAACATCTACGCCAGCGAGGCGCTGTTCGCCGCCGGCATCGACCCGCGTCGCGAGGCCGGCTCCATCTCTCGGGCGCGCTACCTGACGCTGGCCGTGGAGATCAAACGCATCCTCGCCCAGGCCATCGAATGCGGTGGCACCACGCTGCGTGATTTCGTCGGCGGTGACGGCAAGCCGGGCTACTTCCAGCAGGAACTGTTCGTCTACGGCCGCGCGGGCGAATTCTGCAAGCGCTGCGGCTCGACCCTGCGGGAAATCCGTCTGGGCCAGCGTGCCAGCGTCTACTGTCCGCGTTGCCAACGCTAATCCCCCGCCGGGTCGGCAGACTCGGCGTCGAGCATTCCTAGAACAAGAAAGAAGTCTGTCCTATGTACGGTAACTACCTGCCCCGCAATCCCTTTGCCGAAGCGATCGGCCACGGCGTGCTGCGCCTGATGGGGTGGCGCATCGAAGGGCGCCTGCCACCACTCGACAAGTTTGTGGTGATCGGCGCCCACCACACCTCCAACTGGGATTTCGTGATCTTCCTTGCGGTCAAGTTCGTGCTGCGGCTCAACGCGCGCTGGTTCGGCAAGCACACCATCTTCCGCTGGCCTTTCGCTGGATTGATGCAGCGATGGGGCGGCGTGCCGATCCGCCGTCACCTCAAGCTGAACATGGTGGATCAGGCCGTGGAGCGTTTCCGTGAGAATCGCGAGTTCATGCTGGTGATCTCGCCGGAAGGCACTCGCAAGCGGGTCGATCGCTGGAAAATGGGCTTCTATCACATCGCCTGCGGCGCCGGAGTGCCCATAGTTCCGGCTGCGCTGGACTACGCCAACCGCCGGGTAGTGCTCGGCCAGCCGTTCTACCCCACGGGCGACGAGCAGGCCGATCTGCGCCAGTTGCTGGCCTTCTATCGCCCGTACGTGCCGAAAAAACCCGACTACGCTTTCAATGGCGATTGAAGGCCGTCACGCCGTCAATGCGCCATGCACTGTTATAGTTTTCCGCACACCCCTAGCTGAAGGATCGCCCGCATGAACCTGTTCCGCACATCCGCTGCTGTCCTGGCGCTGACCACTGGCCTGCTGGCGCTGCCGGCTCATGCGGAAGTGGTGCAGGAAAATACCAGCGGCGACCCCATGTACACCGTCAACGCGCCCAGCGGCTACAGCATGGCCGGCGATGTGATCATCGCCCGCCCACTGCTGCTGGGTGCCACCATCATCGGTACCGGCCTGTTCATCATCAGCCTGCCGTTCTCCGCGCTGGGCGGGAACGTCGGTGAGGCTGCCCATGAGCTGGTGGTGGTGCCGGCAAAGGAAACCTTCGTGCGCTGCCTGGGCTGCACCATCAGTGGCTACAAGGCTGACTGACCGCTAACTCCGGCATCATCGAGACGGCCCCTTTTCGGGGCCGTCGGCGTTTTCGGGCACCCTGCGGGTTGCCGGTCGGCCGCCGCATCGGGTAATAGCTGGGCCTCATCTGGTGAAGGAATACCGCCGTGAAGCACTACTCCCGCATCGTTCTGCTCGCCCTGTCCGCCATCGGCCTGGCCTTGAGCTTCTGGTTCAGCTCCGGCTGGCTGGAACTCTGCGCGGGCCTCGCGCTGTTCCTGTTCGGTATGCAGTGCCTCGAAGAAGGCTTGCGCCAGTTGGCCGGCGGCAAGCTGGAGCAACTGTTGGCGCGCAGCACGGCCACTTCCTTCAAGGGGCTGATGTTCGGCATCTGCGGCACGCTGCTGTTGCAATCCAGCACCCTGGTGTCGCTGCTCACCATTGCGTTCATCAGTGCGGGGCTGATCCAGTTGGCTGGCGGCATCGCGATTCTCTTCGGCGCGAACCTGGGTGCCACAAGCGGCATCTGGCTGCTGGCACTGGCCGGGCAGAATCTCAGCCTTAGCCCGCTTGCGCTGCCGCTGCTGGTATTCGGTGTACTTGGCGGTTTCATGGGCGAAAAGAGCAAGGCGGCCGGACGCATTGTCCTCGGCATTGCCTTCATCTTTCTCGGCATCGACCAGATCAAGGAAGGCTTCTCCGCCTTCGGAGATGGCCTCGACCTCAGCGCCTACCAGGCCGACGGGTTGGTGGGCAGCTTGCTGTTCGCCTTGATCGGCCTGTTGATAACGGTGGTACTTCAGTCCAGCCACGCCACCCTGATGCTGACCCTGGCGGCCCTCGCCGGCGGCCAGCTGGATCTGGCCCAGAGCTTCGCCATCGCCATCGGGTCCAATGTCGGCAGCAGCGTCACCACCGCCTTCGTCGGCTCCCTTGGCGGCAACCGCAGCGGCCAGCGCCTGGCCCTGGCACATGTAACGTTCAACGTGGTCACCTGCACGCTGGCGTTCATCCTGCTCGGGCCGCTGAGCTGGCTGGTCGATCGGATTGCCGAGGCAACGGGCTTGGGCGAGAACGAGCTGATCCAGCTTGCGATGTTCCATAGCTTGATCAATGCCATGGGTGTGCTGCTGTTCTGGCCGCTGCAGGAGCGCCTCGCCGGCTGGCTGGTGCACTGGTTGCCGGAGCGCGAAGAACCGCAGGTGCTGATCACCGAGCTGGTTGAAGGGCCGCAAGAGCCGCCGCGCACCCAGGCGCGCTACCTTAATGAGCGTGCGCTGGATTCGGTGGATGCGGCAGCCAGCGCAGTGGTGCGTGAATTGCGCCACCTGGGTCGCCTGAGCCTGGAGGTGATCTGCCACGCCCTCTACCTGCCGGTGGACCAGTTGGCCCGTGCGCAGGTCGAGGAGAGCCTGCTGCGGGCGCGGCCGGAACGCTATCACCTGGATGCCGAAGCGCTCTATCAGCGGCATATCAAGGGCGTCTACGGCGATTTGCTGAGCTTCATGGGCCGGCTCGATCTGCCGCTGGACGAAGCACATCAGCAGTTCTGGGTCAGTTGCCAGTTGGCGGCGCTGCAACTGGTGGATGCGGTGAAGGATGCCAAGCACCTGCAGAAGAACCTCGGCCGCTACCTGGATCAGGACCCGTCACCCATACGGGATGCCTATGTGGACCTGCGCCGCCACCTGCTGGCGATGCTCCACGAGCTGCGCGAGCTGGGCCGCTCCGACTTGCCCGAGGAAGCCTGGAACGAGCGCCTGGGCTGGCTGGATGGGAGAGCCGCAGCCTTCGACGGCGCTTTCCGCACGCGTCTGTTCAATTCCGTGCGCAATAGCGATCTGGACGGCCTGCAGACCAGCTCGCTGATGAATGACCTGGGCTACGCCAGCCGCATCTTCCAGAGCCTGCGCAACGTCTTGATGCTGGGTGAGGGCCAGCTGCTGTTCCGCGAGCTGCGTCGGCTGGAACAGGATGACGAATCGCTGATCGTGCTCGAGGGGAATCGGTCGTAGTCCGTCGGGTGCGTACGGCGCACCCTACCGGCATGTATGGGGCCGCTGCGCGGCACTTGGCGAATGAATTGGCCCCTACTTCATCTTCTCGATTTCAAGCGTTTCGGACAGGCCCAGGCCGCGAGGGTCGCTGGCGGCTTCAAGGTTGCCCTTGGCTTTGTTCCACAACAGCACCTGCTGGTTGCCATAGTTGCGCTCAAGCGGTTTCAGGCTGTAGCCGCGAGCGCGCAGCTCGGCGCTTTCGCTGCTGCTGAAGGCGCCTGGCTCGTGCTCGATCTGGTCTGGCAGGTATTGGTGGTGGTAGCGCGCCACGGCCGGCCAGCGGCTCACCGGCTGGCCGTCGAGGTATTCCAGCACCGACAGCAGCACCATGCTGGGAATCCGGCTGCCACCGGGCGTGCCGAAGGCAGCGAATTCCGTTTCGCTCTCGATGAACGTGGGGCTCATGGACGACAGCGGGCGCTTACCCGAGCCGACTGCATTGGCCTGGCTGGCGGCAAGGCCGTAGGCATTGGAGCCGGTCGGATTGGCGGCGAAGTCGTCCATTTCGTCGTTCAGCAGCACGCCGGTGCCGGGCACGGTGAAGGCGGCGCCGAATGGCAGGTTGATGGACAGGGTGGCGGCGACTGCGTTGCCGTCCTTGTCGATCACGGCGAAGTGGGTGGTGTGGTCGCCTTCGCGCCAGGTCGGTGAGGGTGGCAGGCTGCTGCTGGGCGTGGCGCGGCGGGCATCGATGCCGGCGGCGAGTTTCTTCAGGTAGCTGGCGTCTAGCAGCCTGGCCTGAGGGATGGCGACGAAATCCGGGTCGCCCAGCAGACCGCGGTCGCGGTAGGCGCGACGCAGCGCTTCCACCACGTAGTGGGCGCGCTGCACGCGGTCGGCCTTGCGCCATGGCAGCTCCTGCAGCATGCCCAGGCTCTGGGCAAGGGCGATGCCACCGGCGGAAGGGGGCGGGGCGCTGATCAGTTCGCGGCCTTCGGCGAGGCGGAAGCGGATCGGCTGGCGCTCCACCGTCTTGTACTCAGCGAGGTCGCGCAGGCTCCAGATGCCGCCGGCGGCATTCACGCCCTGCACCAGTTTTTCGGCGGTGGGCCCGTTGTAGAAGCCGGCCTTGCCGTAGCGGGCGATACGTTCCAGGGTGTTGGCCAGTTCAGGCTGGCGCAGCAGGCTGAACTCTTCCGGAACCTCCCCCCTGTGATCGAGAAACAGGCGCGCTGTCTCGCGGTCGTCGCGCATTGACGACAGGCGCCAGGCGGCGCGTTGGCGGTAGATGCGATCTACCGAAATGCCGTCACGGGCCAGACGGATGGCTGGCGTCAGGCTGTCAGTCAGTGGCAGGCGGCCGTAACGGCTGGCGAGATCCGCCAGGGCGGCCGGCAGGCCTGGGATGGCAGCGGCGAGAGGTCCGTCCAGGGACAGCGCCGGGTCGACCTTGCCGTCGCGTACGTAAAGGTGCGAATTGGCCGCCAGCGGCGCGCGTTCACGGGCGTCGAGGAAGCGGTAGACGGGCTTGTCTCCGCCTTGGCGGAGCAGGAAGAAGCCTCCGCCACCCAGGCCCGAACCGTAGGGTTCGGCGACCGCCAGCGCAGCGCTGATGGCCACGGCAGCATCGAAGGCATTGCCGCCCTGGGCCAGGGTTTCCAGGCCAGCCACGGTGGCCGAAGGATGGGGCGTAGCTACCGCCGCGCGGCCCGGCTCGGCGGCCTGCGGGGCGCTCGCGAGCAGCAGCAGGGTCGCGAGTAGTGCGCCACGGTAGGCGCCGCGTACCGGGCGGCCCATGGGTCAGGCCTTGCCGGTGAGCTTCAGGTACTTCTGCATCAGCTCATCCTTGCTTTCGACATGGGTTTCGTCGAGGGGAATGCAGTCGACGGGGCAGACCTGCTGGCATTGGGGTTCGTCGTAGTGGCCGACGCATTCGGTGCACAGGTTGGGATCGATCACGTAGATCTCTTCGCCCTGGGAAATCGCGCCGTTCGGGCACTCGGGCTCGCAGACGTCGCAGTTGATGCAGTCGTCGGTGATCTTGAGGGACATGGGAACAACTCCTGCCGTCGCCAGGCAGCGGCGGCCTTGAACAGAAAATAGCGGAATTGTGCCGGATTGCCGTGATCGGCGCACGCGCCGATCACCATGGTTCAGGACCGGCGCTGGCGAGCCTTCAGTATCAGCGCTTGAAACGCTCGGCCAATGCCGCAGCGACAGCCGGATGGACAAACTTGCTGATGTCACCGCCCAGGGCCGCTATTTCGCGCACCAGGGTGGAGGAGATGAAGGAGTACCGTTCCGACGGAGTGAGGAACATGCTCTCCACGTCCGGCGCCAGTTGGCGGTTCATGTTGGCCAGCTGGAACTCGTACTCGAAGTCAGAGACCGCGCGCAGGCCGCGGAGGAAGACATTTGCATTCTGCTCCTTGACGAAGTGCGCCAGCAGGGTGGAAAAGCCCACCACCTCGACGTTCGGCAGGTGCTTGGTGACTTCGCGGGCCAGTTCTACGCGCTGCTCCAGGCTGAACAGCGGATTCTTCTTCGGGCTCGCGGCTACGGCGATGATCACCGTATCGAACAGGCGCGAGGCGCGTTCGATCAGATCGCCGTGGCCCTTGGTGATGGGGTCGAAAGTGCCCGGATACAACACTCGGTTCATCGCGACGTCCTGGCAGGGGACCGAAAGGGAATCGGATGGTAGCGCAGCAGGCCCCCGCGGCCAAGATTAGCTAGCGTGCGGGGACGCGCGGCAGGCATGTCACGGCTTGCCCATGCGCTCGGCCAGGGCGCTGGCCAGCTTGGCCGTGAGGCCGTAGACCGATAGCTGCGGGTTGGCGCCGATGCTGGTGGGGAACAGCGAACCGTCGTGGATCGACAGGTTGGCCAGTTGATGGTGCCGGCCCAGGCTGTCGGTGACCGCCTGCTTCGGGTCCTCGCCCATGGCGCAGCCGCCCATTACGTGGGCGCTGCCCAGGCGTGCGCGGTAGAGCTCCATCGACAGGCCGTCGATCAGGTTGCGTGCTTCGTCCAGGGTCTTCACGTAGTCGGCGTCGTTGTGCATCGGCAGCACGGCGCGGGCACCTGCTGCAAACTGGATTTCGGCCATGACGTGGTAGGCCCGGCGGATGCCGTCCCAGGTGTAGTCGGTCATGCGGTAGTCGAGCACCGGGCTGCCGTCGCCGCGCAGCTCCACCGAGCCCTCGGCGCTGTCCGGGTGGAAGCCGTCACGCATCAACGCCAGCATCACGTTGGTATGCGGCAGCTGCTCCATGCGCAGGGCGTTGTCGATGCCGAATCGTCCCAGCAAGGTGGTGGTGAGCGCGGGTTGCAGCGGCGGCACTTCCAGCTTGTAGGACATGCGCCCGGTGGCGCCGTCGTCCCACTGGAAGTGATCGGAGTAGATGGACTGTGGCGCGCCGTAGAAGGGGTTTATCACCCGGTCGAACTGCGCCGCGGAGAAATTCACCACATGCAGGAAGGTACGCTTGCCGGTGCGGCCGTGCGGGTCCGGCGCCTTGGAGCGCAGGAGCAGGCCGGGGGTGTTGATGCCGCCACCGGACAGCACGTAATGACGTGCCTTGACCGTGATCGTGCGGCCATTGGGCGCCACGCAACGGTCGTCCAGGCCGAGGCACTCGATGCCGGTGACCTTGTCACCTTCGATCAGCAGCTTGTCGGCGCGGGCCAGATAAAGCAGCTCGCCGCCCTTTTCCAGGGTGGCGGGAATGGTGGTGACCAGCATCGACTGCTTGGCGTTGGTCGGGCAGCCCATGCCGCAATAGCCGAGGTTCCAGCAGCCGCGCACGTTGCGTGGGATGACTTTCCAGTGCAGCCCGAGCTTCTCGCAGCCCAGGCGGATCACATCGTTGTTCGGGTTCGGCGGGACAGCCCAGGGCGAAACGCCGAGGCGCTGTTCCATTTTCTCGAACCAGGGGGCCATGTCGGCCGCAGACAGGCCTTTCACGCCGTGCTCGCGGGCCCAGTGCTCCAGCGTGGGTTCCGGGGTGCGGAAGCTGGAGGTCCAGTTGATGAGCGTGGTGCCGCCCACTGCGCGGCCCTGGAGGATGGTGATGGCGCCATCCTTGCTCATGCGGCCGATGCCTTCCTGATAGAGGCTCGGGTAGGCCTCGGCTTCCTGCATCTTGAAGTCTGAGCTGGTCTTCAGCGGACCTTCCTCGATCAGCAGCACCTTGAAACCGGCTGCGCTGAGGATTTCCGCCGTCGTGCCGCCACCGGCGCCGCTGCCGACGATGGCGACATCGGCTTCCAGGGTCAGGTCTTGTTCCAGGCGTGAGCCGTTGTGGGTTTTCCAGCCACGGGCCAGGCCCTCGGCGAACAGATCGGGTACAGGCATGTCAGGGTCTCGGGCGAGTTCTTGTCGTTATGGTGTGGATCAGATGGCGGGTGGTCCTGGGTAACCGCAGTGCGCCCAGGATTCCGGGCGGCCATACCAGGCCATCATCACCAGTTGCAGCAGGGACGCGTGGCCCATTTTCAGGAGGCCGATGGAGCTGTTTTCCCAGCGCGTGAGGAAGTCGCGAATGCCCTGGGCGCTGGCTTTCTCCCAACTGCCCCAGACGCCGGTCAATGGGCCGCGGGTGACCGGCAGGGCCAGTACGTCGAAGAGCTGCTGGGTCAGTTTGAGCATTTCCGGCGACAAACGGTGCAGGGCGTAGTCGAGGCTCTGCAAGGTGCTGTCCACGGCCTGGGCCATCTTCTCGCCGGGCACGGCGCCCTCGAGCATTACCGGGACCAGCGCGCGAAGGAAGGGCAGGTCGGAGTCACGCAGCACGGCGAAGCCGCCCGCCGGCACGCTGGCCGAACAGCCGGTGAGGCTTGCGGCGACCCCAGCGGTGGCGAGGAAGGCGGAGCCGAACAGGCTGACCTTGAGCAGGTTGCGCCGGGAAAGGCCCGGCACGTCGAGGGTGGTTTCGCTCATTCTTGTTATCTGCCTGCGAAAGCCCGGCTCAGCGGACGAAGAGTTTGTAGACCAGCTTCTGGATGGCCTTGCCGTAAGGCGGGTAAATCATCTTCGCGGCATTGAAGCGCTGCTTGATGAACACGCCCTTGGCCTTGCTGAAGGTCAGGAAGCCTTCATGGCCATGATAGTGGCCCATGCCGGAAGGGCCGACCCCGCCGAAGGGCATGTCGTCCTGGGCCACGTGCAGCAGGGTGTCGTTCAGGCACACGCCGCCGGAATGAGTCTCGTGCAGCACGCGTTGCTGTTCCGACTTGCCGTAGCCGAAGTAATAGAGGGCCAGTGGGCGCGGGCGGTCGTTGATATAGGCGAAGGCATCTTCGATACGGCGGTAAGGGACGACAGGCAGCAAGGGGCCGAAGATTTCCTCTTGCATCAGCTTCATGTCGTCGGTGGCGTTCAGCACCAGGGTGGCGGGCAGGCGGCGGCCCTGGGATTCGGGGAACAGCGGCACCAGGCGCGCGCCCTTGGCTTCTGCGTCGCTCAGGTAGCCTTTGAGACGGCCCAGTTGGCGCTCGTTGATGATGGCGGTGTAGTCGGGGTTGTCGCTCAGCTGCGGGTAGAAGCCCTGCACCGCCTGGCGATAGGCCTCGACGAAGCCCTCGACCCGGTCTTCCGGCACCAGTACGTAGTCCGGTGCCACGCAGGTCTGGCCGGCGTTCATGGTCTTGCCGAACGCGATGCGCTCGGCGGCATCGGCCAGGGGAACGTCGGCGGAGACGATGGCTGGCGACTTGCCGCCCAGCTCCAGGGTGACCGGGGTCAGGTTCTCGGCGGCGGCGCGCATCACATGCTTGCCGATGCTGGTGGCACCGGTGAACAGCAGGTGGTCGAAGGGCAGTCGGGAGAAAGCCACACCCACTTCAGCCTCACCCAGCGCCACGGCCACCAGGTCCTCGGGGAAGATGCGTGCCAGCAGGTCCTTGACCAACTGGGAGGTGGCCGGGGTGGATTCACTCATCTTGATCATCACCCGGTTGCCGGCTGCCAGGGCGCCCACCAGCGGTCCGATGGCCAGGTAAAGCGGGTAGTTCCACGGCACGATCACGCCGACCACACCAAGCGGCTGGTACACCACCTTGGCCGATGCTGGCTGGAAGGCCAGGCCGACGCTGCGGCGGGAAGGCTTCATCCACTTCTTCAGGCGCTTGGCGGCATAGTGGATGCCATGGAGGCTGGGCATGATCTCGGCCAGCAGGGTCTCGTTGGCCGAGCGGTTGCTGAAATCCTGAGAAATCGCGTCGATTAGGGCCTGTTTCTCGGCGAGCAGCAGATCACGAAGGGCGTTGAGCCACTGGATTCGCTGGTCTGCGCTGGGCATGGGGTTCGCGCGGAATGCCTCGCGCTGGCGCTGGAAGAGGGTTTCCAGCTGGCTGATCTGCTGCTGGCTCTGTTGCAGGTAGGCGATGTCGGCGACCATGGCGCGGTTCCTCGGGGGTTCCGGAAGCATTCGAATCCACTGGGGCGGATACGAAGCGGCTCTGTTGTTGTAGTGCCGTTGGTTTTAGAGTAATTGCTCTAAATTGTCAAATAGCTTGCCTGCCGGACTGCCCGGCGGCAGCCCAACGAAAAGCTGGGCGGGGTGGCTGCAGGTAACACCAGGTGTTTCCCAGTGCCTGGGCGGTGTACCTTTGGCGCACGCCGTGCCCCACCGATTGCAGGAAGATTCACCCGATGGCCCCAAGACCCAAGACTCGCGACCGCATCGTTCTGGAGAGCCTCGCGCTATTCAACACCCAGGGCGAGCGCAATGTGACCACCAACCACATCGCCGCACATCTGGGCATGTCACCGGGCAACCTGTATTACCACTTCCGCAACAAGCAGGAGATCATCGCCGAGCTGTTCGGTCACTACGAAGCACGGGTGGACAGCTTCCTTCGTCTTCCGGAAGGGCGTGAGGTATCGGTAGAGGACAAAACCTTCTACCTGGAATCCCTGTTGGCGGCCATGTGGGACTTCCGCTTCCTGCACCGCGACCTGGAACACTTGCTGGAATCGGATGTGGAGCTCGCCGCGCGCTACCGCCTGTTCGCCCAACGTTGCCTGGACCACGCCCAGGCCATCTACCGGGGTTTCGTCGCTGCCGGCATCCTGTTGATGAACCCCGCGCAGGTCGAAGCCCTGACTCTCAATAGCTGGATCATTGTCACCTCCTGGGTGCGTTTCCTCTGTACGACGCGGGGTGATTCGGCAGATCTCAGCCAGGAACTGCTGCGCCGCGGCATCTACCAGGTACTGGCGCTGGAGGGTGGCTACCTCGCGCCCGAGGCGCAGCCGGCGGTCAAGTCGCTCTACGAGAAGCTTTACGTGCCTCTGGAGCAAGTTGTTCCACGCTAGCGGCAGCTCCCCAGCCAATCCGGAATCCGTCGCTCCAGATAGTAGGCGGGTTTCTGCGGCGATCCTTCGACGAAGCCCACATGCCCGCCGCGCGCATGCAGTTCCATGCGAGTGGTGGCCGAAAGTTCGTGGGCGTCCGGCAGGCTGTGGCGGAATACGAAGGGGTCGTCGGAGGACTGGATCAGTAGCGTGGGGATGCGGATGCCACCCAGATAAAAGCGGCTGGAGGCGCGGCGGTAGTAGTCGTGGGCGTCGTTGTAGCCGTGCAGCGGCGCGGTGATGCGGCCGTCGAAGTCCCAGAAGGTGCGCATGCCCTCCAATGGGCCGAGGCGTTCCAGGGTGGACAGATGCTCGGCCTGACCCTGGTGGGCGAACAGGCGCTGCTTGCTCTTCACGTAGGCCACCATCTCGCGCATGAAATGCGCCTGGTAGACACGCGAAAAACCCAGGGCGATACGGTCGGCGCACTGGTCCAGGCGGTACGGCACCGAGACCGCCACCGCTCCTTGCAGGCCGCAGTCGTCGCCGGTTTCCCCCAGGTGTTTGAGCAGCACGTTGCCCCCCAGCGAATAGCCCACTGCGTAGAGCGGTGCCAGCGGCCGGCTGGCGCGCAGGTGCCGGACCGTGGTCGCCAGGTCCTCGCTGACTCCCGAGTGGTAACCGCGGGGCAGCAGGTTGGGCTCGCCCGAGCAACCGCGCCAGTTGATGGCCACGCTGGCCCAGCCACGGGTGGCCAGCTCTTGCTGCAAGCCGAGCACGTAGAGCGAGTTGGACGAGCCGGTCAGCCCATGCAGGACCAGCACCAGGGGGGCATCGGCTTCATGGGGGCCATACCAGTCCAGGTCGAGGAAGTCGCCGTCCTCCAGCCACAGGCGCTCGCGTTGCCGCTCCAGGCGGGGTGGCGTGCGACAGAACGGCGACCAGAGGGTCTGCAGGTGCGGACCCGGCAACCACCAGGCGGGCTGGAAGCTGGTGCGGTTGGTGACTGGGGTGTGGAACGAGTTCATCGGCGCGGCCGTTACTCAGAGGGCGGGATTTCCCTGTCTGCGCGTTGCCAAAGGGCGTAGTACACCTGGCCGGTTTTCTTTTCGCGGTGCAGGCGCCAGTTGCCTGGAAGGCCAAGTGTGGAGGGTGGATTCTCACTTTCGGTATAGACCCAGGCGCGGGGAGTCAGCCAGCCACGGTTTTCCAGCAGGTTGCAGACCGGCTGCAACAGGCCCTGGTTGAAGGGGGGATCGAGGAACACCAGGTCGAAGGCGCTGGGTGCCTGGTTGTCCAGGTAACGCAGGGCATCACTCTGCAGCAGTTGGCCCCTGTCGCAGCGCAGCACGTTCAGGTGACCGCGCAGGGCAGCCACGGAATCGGGGTTGAGGTCCAGCGCCAGCCCTTCTGCCGCGCCGCGCGACAAGGCTTCCAGGTAAAGCGCGCCGCTGCCGGCGAAGGGGTCCAGTACGCGCGCGCCTTCCACGTAGGGCGCCAGCCAGTTGAACAGCGTCTCGCGCACCCGGTCGGGAGTGGGGCGCAGGCTGGGGCCGTCGGGGAAGGCGAAGCGCCGCGAGCGCCATTCGCCGCCGATGATGCGGAGCTGGCCGTGGCCTCCGTGGGACGGTCTGGCGGGTTTGGCGTGTGGCTTGCGCATCAGTGCTCCGGTACGCCGCTGGGCAATTCGGCGGGTTTGTCGGTGGGCGGCGGCAGGTCCTTCTGGGTGACAGTCGGACCGGCGGTGACGATGACGAACTGGTCGGGATTCAGGTGTTTGGCCATGGCGGCCTTGACCTGGGCGATGTCCAGCGTCTGGACCTTCGCCATGAAGTCTTCCAGGTAAGTCAGCGGCAGGCCGTAGAAGCCGATGGCGCCCAACTGGCCGACGATGTCGGCGTTGCTCGCGGTGGAGAGCGGGAAGCTGCCGGCCAGTTCGCGCTTGGCGTCGTCCAGTTCCTTCTGGGTGGGACCGTCGGCCAGGTACTGGCGAACGATGTCCTGGATCAGCTTGAGAGTGCCCTGGCTCATTTCGGCGCGGGTCTGCAGGCCGATCATGAAGGGGCCTCGCACCTGCATGGCGGTGAAGCCGGAGCTGATGCCGTAGGTCAGGCCGCGCTTCTCGCGAATCTCTTCCATCAGCCGGGTGCCGAAGCCGCCGCCGCCGAGGATCTGGTTGCCCAGGTAGAGCGCCGCGTAGTCCGGGTCGTTCCGGTCGATACCGAGCTGCGCCAGCATCAGGTGGGTCTGCTTGGACGGGAACTCGATATGGTTGAGGCCGGGCTTGGGTGTCTCGGGCTCGGGCAGCTTGGCCAGCGCCGGGCCTTTGGGCAGGGCCCGGGATACCTGGTTGGCAATGGCTTCGGCGTCAGCGCGGGACAGGTCGCCGACCAGGGCGATCACTACGTTGCCGGTGGCGTAGGCTTTTTGGTGGAAGTCGCGCATCTGGGCGACGGTGATGCCGGGGACGGACTTCTCGTTGCCTTCGCTGGAGTGGGCGTAGGGATGTTGGCCGTAGAGCTGCTTGAAGAGTTCCAGGCCAGCGAGCTTGCCCGGGTTCTGCTTCTGATACTCGAAGCCGGCGAGCATCTGATTCTTGATCCGCGCCAGGGAGTCTTCAGGGAAGGTCGGGGCACCGATCACCTGGGTAAACAGCGCCAGGGCAGGCGCGCGTTGCTCGGCGGCGGTAAGGCTGCGCAGGCTGGCGACGGCCATGTCGCGGTAGGCACCGTTGCCGAACTCCGCGCCCAGGCTCTCAAAGCCTTCGGCGATGGCGGTGACATCCTTGCCGGCCACGCCCTCGTTGAGCATGGCGTTGGTCAGGGTCGCCAAGCCGGGAGTGCCGCCGTCCTGGCTGCTGCCGGCCGCAAAAGTCAGACGCAGGTCGAACATTGGCAACTCGGAAGCGGCGACGAACAGCACCTTGGCGCCTTCGGCAGTAGTCCAGCTCTGGATGTTCAGCATGCGGCGGCCGGGCGCCTTGTTACCCAGTTCAGCCAGTGACTGCAGGCCTTCAGCCGGTGTCGGGGTGGCGGTTTCAGCGGTGGCGCTACTGGCCGGGCGGTTGGCGATGACGCCGAGCACGCCGAGCAGGACGATCAGGGCCAGACCGAGCAGGCCGTAACGCAGGCCGTTGCGCTCACTCATGGTGGGCCTCCTCGGGCAGTATGTGGGCAACGCTCAGGCGGTCGCGGGTGAAGTAAGTCTTGGCAGCGGCCTGGATATCGGCGGGGGTCACGGCTTCCAGGGCGGCGAGGTCCTTGTCCATCAACGTCCAGGACAGGCCGACGGTTTCCAGCTGGCCGATGGTGGTGGCCTGGCTGGTGATGGAGTCGCGCTGGTAGACCAGGCCGGCAATGGCCTGGGCGCGCACGCGCTTGAGCTCCTCGGTGCTGGGCGGGGTGTTCTTCAGGTCTTCCAGCTGGCGCCAGATGCCGGCCTCGGTCTGCTCCAGGGTCTTGCCCTTCTGCATGTTGGGGGTGGCGCTGATGACGAACAGGCTGTCGCCACGGGGGAAACCGTCGTACCAGGCGGAGGCGCCGCTGACCAATTCTTCGCCACGCTCGAGGCGGCTCGGCAGTCGTGCACTATAGCCGCCGTCGAGCAGGGTGGATATCAGACGCAGGGCGTGGACCTGGCGAGGGTCCTTGGCGGTCGCCAGGCCGGGCACGTTGAAGCCCATCAGCAGGCTCGGCAGCTGCGTGCGCACGTGCAAGGTCAGGCGGCGTTCGCCGGGGGCGGCCAGCTCCAGGGGTTTCTTTGCGGGCGGCACTTTGCGCTTGGGAATGCCGGCGAAATAGCGCTCGGCAAGGCCCTTGACCTCGTCCGCGGTAACGTCGCCCACCACCACCAGCGTGGCGTTGTTCGGGGCGTACCAGGATTCGTACCAGTGGCGCAGCTCCTCCACCTTCATGCGGTTGAGGTCAGCCATCCAGCCGATGGTGGGGATGTGGTAGCCGCTGGCCGGATAGGCCATCGCCTTGAAGCGCTCGAAGGCCTTGGCCGTGGGCTTGTCATCGGTGCGCAGGCGGCGTTCTTCCTTGATTACCTCGATCTCCCGAGTGAATTCCTCGGGCGGCAGCTTGAGGCTGGCGAGGCGATCGGCTTCCAGCTCGAAGGCGACGCCCAGGCGGTCACGGGCGAGCACCTGGTAATAGGCGGTGTAGTCGTCGCTGGTGAAGGCGTTCTCCTCGGCGCCCAGCTCCCGGAGTATGCGCGAGGCTTCGCCGGGGCCAAGTTTTCGGCTGCCCTTGAACATCATGTGCTCGAGGGCGTGGGAGAGACCGGTCTGGCCGGGCGTTTCGTAACTCGAGCCAACTTTGTACCAGAGCTGAGACACCACCACGGGGGCACGATGGTCCTCGCGGACGACGACCTTCAGGCCGTTGTCCAGGGTGAACTCGTGGGTGGGCTGGTTGTCTGCAGCGAGGGCCAGAGCAGGCAGGCAGAGGGCGCAATACAGCAAGCCGGCGGCTTGTCGGGCAATGGCTTTCATTGATGTTCTTGACCTGTCGGACGGCCCCGGCGGTCGTACCGCCTGCGGGCGAAGAGGTGCTAGGATACCCCATCCTTTCCCGGGGCGGCGAAGCTGGCCGGCATAGAGCCAGCACGGTCGCTCCCTTGAGATGCAATCGACTCATGTTTGGTTCCAACGACGACAAGAAAGCTCCGGCCCAGGCCGGGGAAAAGAAATCCTTGTTCGGCTGGCTGCGCAAGAAGCCCCAGGAATCCGCCCCCGCCACTCCGGCGGAGCCGGTGGTTCCTGTCGAGGCCGAGGTGCCGGCCGCATCCACGCCTGCGCCCGAAGCTGTTTCAGCTTCCGGACCGGCCACTGACACCATGGCCGAGGCGGCCCCGGCAGCCGCGCCTGAGGCCGCTCCGGCGATTGCCGAAGTGCCTGTGCCCGAAGCCACGCCCGTGGCGGTCGAGGCCCCGTCTTTCGCCCCCGCGCCTGTGGTTTTTGAATCTCCGGTCGTCGCCGAGCCTGCTGCACCTGCACCTGCACCTGCACCTGCACCTGCACCTGCACCTGCACCTGTAGCCGCCCCGCCAGTTGCGTCCGCCGTACCTGCGCCGGTTGCCGACGTTGCACCTGTCGTCCCGGCTGAACCTTCCAAAGCCGGGTTCTTCACCCGCCTCAAGCAGGGGCTGTCGAAGACCAGCGCCAGCATTGGCGAAGGCATGGCCAGCCTGTTCCTCGGGCGCAAGGCCATCGACGACGATCTGCTGGATGAAATCGAAACTCGCCTGCTGACCGCCGACGTTGGCGTGGAAGCGACCAGTGTTATCGTCCAGAGCCTGACCCAGAAGGTCGCGCGCAAGCAGCTCGCTGACAGCGATGCCCTCTACAAGGCGCTGCAGGACGAACTGGCTGCCCTGCTGCGTCCGGTCGAACAGCCGCTGAAGATCGACGGCGGCCGTACGCCTTACGTGATCCTGGTGGTCGGCGTGAACGGCGTCGGCAAGACCACCACCATCGGCAAGCTGGCCAAGAAACTGCAACTGGAAGGCAAGAAGGTCATGCTGGCTGCCGGCGACACCTTCCGTGCCGCTGCAGTGGAGCAGCTGCAAGTGTGGGGGGAGCGCAACAACATCGCCGTGATCGCCCAGCACACCGGCGCCGACTCCGCTTCCGTGATCTTCGATGCCGTGCAGGCCGCCAAGGCCCGGGGCGTCGACGTGTTGCTTGCCGACACCGCCGGCCGCCTGCACACCAAAGACAACCTAATGGAAGAGCTGAAGAAAGTGCGCCGCGTGATCGGCAAGCTGGACGAGTCGGCTCCTCACGAAGTGCTGCTGGTTCTGGATGCCGGTACTGGGCAGAACGCCATCAACCAGGCCAAGCAGTTCCACCAGGCGGTCAACCTGTCCGGCCTGGCACTGACCAAACTGGACGGTACCGCCAAGGGCGGCGTGATCTTCGCCCTGGCCAAGCAATTCGGCCTGCCGATCCGCTACATCGGTGTGGGTGAAGGCATCGACGACCTGCGTACCTTCGAGGCCGACGCCTTCGTGAAGGCCCTCTTCGCTGAGCGGGAGTCCGCATGATTCGATTCGAGCAGGTCGGTAAACGCTACCCCAATGGCCATGTTGGCCTGCACGAACTGAGCTTCCGCGTCCGCCGCGGCGAGTTCCTCTTCGTTACCGGCCACTCCGGCGCCGGCAAGAGCACCTTGCTGCGCCTGCTGCTGGCGATGGAGCGCCCCACCAGTGGCAAGCTGCTGCTGGCCGGCCAGGACTTGTCGAGCATCACCAACTCGCAGATTCCCTTCCTGCGTCGTCAGATCGGCGTCGTCTTTCAGAACCACCAATTGCTGTTCGACCGTAGCGTGTTCGATAACGTCGCCCTGCCGCTGCAGATCCACGGTTTGTCCAAGGCGGAGATCGCCAAGCGGGTGAGCGTGGCACTGGAGCGCGTGTCATTGGCGGACAAGGCCGAGCTCTATCCGGCCGACCTGTCCACCGGTCAGCAGCAGCGCGTCGGCATCGCCCGCGCCGTGGTGCACCGGCCGGCCCTGCTGCTGGCCGACGAACCCACCGGCAACCTGGACCCGCGCCTGGCCGCCGAGATCATGGGTGTATTCGAGGACATCAATCGCTTGGGCACCACTGTGCTGATCGCCAGCCACGACCTGGCGCTCATCGCGCGCATGCGCCACCGCCTGCTCACCTTGCAACGCGGTCGCCTGATCGGCGACGGGGAGGCTGTCTGATGAGTGCCAAGCAGATGCCGCCGCCAAAGCCTGCCGAGCGTGTAGGGGCTTCGCCCCGGCATGTCGAGTCGCCGGAGCAGGGTGACGAAGGCCCGGATTTCCGCACCCTGTTGCACGCCTGGCTGGAAAGCCATCGGGCCAGCCTGGTGGACAGCCTGCGCCGTCTGGGGCGTCAACCCATCGGCAGCTTCTTCACCTGCCTGGTGATGGCCATCGCCCTCAGTCTGCCCATGGGCTTGTCCCTACTGCTTAGCAACGTCGAGCGCCTGGGTGGCTCCTGGCAGCGAGCGGCGCAGATTTCCCTGTTCATGAAGATCGACGCCAGCGAGTCCCAGGGCCAGAAGCTGCGCGATGAGATCGCAGGCATGCCTGACGTGGCCGAGGCCGAGTGGATCAGCCGCGAGCAGGCCCTGGCGGAACTGCAGCAGCAGTCTGGCCTGGGCGAGGCCCTCAAGGAACTACCGGAGAACCCGCTGCCGGGCGTGGTCCTGGTGACGCCCAAGGAAGTTGACAAGGCCGCCCTGGAAGCCCTGCGTCAACGCCTGTCGGAAATGTCCGGCATCGAGCAGGCGCAGCTGGACCTGGTCTGGGTCGAGCGCCTGTCGGCCATCCTCAAGCTGGGCGAGCGTTTCGTCTTCGGCCTGGCGGTGCTGCTGATCCTGGCGCTGCTGCTGGTGATCGGTAATACCATTCGTCTGCATATCGAGAACCGCCGTACCGAGATCGAGGTGATCAAGTTGGTGGGTGGGACCGACAGCTATGTGCGTCGTCCCTTCCTCTATATGGGCGCGCTCTATGGCACCGGCGCCGGCCTGCTGGCCTGGCTGGTGCTCGCCTATGGCCTTGACTGGCTGAACGACGCCGTGGTGCGTCTTGCCGGGCTGTACGGCAGCGACTTCGCCCTGGCAGGGGTGCCATTGGCCGATGGTCTATCCCTGCTTCTGGGCGCCGTGCTGCTGGGTTACATTGGTGCTTGGCTGGCCGTAGCCCGTCATCTCAGCGAGCTGGCGCCGCGCTAAAAAGGCGCCGGGTTTCGCAGCTTTTGCGAGGGGTGTAAGGAAACTTTTACACCCCCTTGCAGTCATATAGGCCAGTGCTACACTGCGCGAGCTTTAGTGAATCGGAGGATTCGCATGACCACTTCCCTGCAACCTGTCTATGCCCTGGCCCCCGGTGCGAACCTGGAGGCATACGTGCATGCGGTCAACGGCATCCCGCTGTTGTCTGTCGAGCAGGAGCGCGAACTGGCCGAACGCCTCTTCTATGAACAAGATCTGGAAGCGGCACGGCAAATGGTGTTGGCGCACCTGCGCTTCGTCGTGCACATCGCCAAGAGTTATTCCGGCTACGGTCTGGCCCAGGCCGACCTGATCCAGGAAGGCAACGTAGGCCTGATGAAGGCCGTCAAGCGCTTCAATCCCGAAATGGGTGTGCGCCTGGTGTCGTTCGCGGTCCATTGGATCAAGGCCGAGATCCATGAGTTCATCCTGCGCAACTGGCGGATCGTCAAGGTCGCCACCACCAAGGCGCAGCGCAAGCTGTTCTTCAACCTGCGCAGCCAGAAGAAGCGCCTGACCTGGCTGAACAACGATGAAGTCCACGCGGTGGCCAACACCCTTGGTGTCGAGCCACACGAAGTGCGCGAGATGGAGAGCCGTCTCACCGGCCAGGACATGGCGTTCGACCCGGCGGCGGATGCCGACGATGACACCGCCTTCCATTCGCCGGCGCACTACCTGGAAGATCACCGCTACGACCCGGCGCGCCAGTTGGAGGAAGCCGACTGGAGCGACAGTTCCACCGCCAACCTGCACGAGGCGCTGGACGGTCTGGACGATCGCAGCCGCGACATTCTCTACCAGCGCTGGCTGGCCGAGGAAAAGGCGACGCTGCACGACTTGGCGGCCAAGTACAACGTATCCGCCGAGCGTATTCGCCAGTTGGAGAAGAACGCCATGAACAAGCTCAAGGGCTTCATTCAGGCGTGACGTTGAAACCCGAAAAAGCCGCACCTTGGTGCGGCTTTTTTCTGTCTGGAGAAAATCGCCATGCCCCTGCCGTCCTTGCGTTCCAGTCACTGGCTGCTGCTCGCCGCGGTCGCCGTGCTGTTCTTTTCCCTGGCGCTGTGGATGAGCAAGCAGTCCGACCGGGCCGAGCCGCTGCCCTGGTTGGTGGACTGGCAGGAGTCGGTCATCGTCCCCCTGGCCGACGATGACCTGGCTCTGGAAAGGCTCACTAAGCTGGCGTCGGGAGAGCTCTGGTTGCAGCCGCGTGCAGAAGGACCGCGTCTGGTCTACCGCTCCGAACAGGAGAGGGAGGAAGGGGTCTGGCGACTGGAAGCAGAGCTGGAGCTCAGTGACAGTGAGCATGCCAGTTTGGCCAAGGCCTTGGGCAAGGGAACCGAAGAGCAGCCCCTGAGCGGCGAGATGCTGGGACAGCTGAGTGGGCACCGCGTGGCGGTGCTGAATATGGTACCCATGTCCGACGTTTCGGCGGCGCGCCTGGCCGCCAGTATCGGCCCGCCGCGCCTGCGGCTGCGCACCGGCGAAGGTGAAGTCTGGGTCTATCCCCAGCAGGGGCTGAGCGTGCACTTGCTCGAAGGCAAGCTGCAGCTGATGCACCTGGTGCCGCGTGAGGCAATGAAGAACTGAGTTACCGCAGGTCTCAGAGCTGCTCCAAGTAGCTACTGCCTCCCAACTGGTTCATCTGTCGGCGAATCCAGCCGGCGCGACTGGCGACATACCCGCTTGGCCGCGAAGGGCTCCATTTGCGAGGGTTGGGCAGCACCGCTGCAAGCAGGGCCGCCTGCTGGCGTGACAGCCGTGCGGCTGACACCCGGAAATGCTGGTGTGCCGCAGCTTCGGCGCCAAATACGCCGCCGCCCCATTCGACGCTATTCAGGTAGACCTCGAGGATGCGGTGCTTCGGCCAGAACAGTTCGATCAGTCCGGTGAACCAGACTTCCAGCCCCTTGCGGACCCAATTGCGGCCGGACCAGAGGAACAGGTTCTTCGCCACCTGCTGGCTGAGGGTGCTGGCGCCGCGGACGGACCCGCCGCGCTCGTTGTGCGCCAGGGCCTTGCGGATAGCGGGAATATCGAATCCCCAGTGCTCGGCGAATTTCTGGTCTTCAGCGGCAATCACCGCGATTTTCAGGTCATTCGGCAACGCGTCCCAGGACACCCAGTCGCGTTTGATGTCGATGGGTTTGCCGTCGATCCACGACTCGATCTTGCGCTCTACCATCAGCATCGAGCCTGGCGGAGGCACCCAGCGGAACAGGATCACCAGCAGCACGGAAGCCGCCGCGAACCAGAGCAGCAATTTGAAGAGGCGGCGGCGAATGGTGTGGAACATCTAACTTGGCCCGGGGAAAGTTGCGCGCCATTATAGCGGCCGTCTGTCCCTGGTCTGGAGTCTCCATGACGCGCCTGTTTCTGCTGCTGTCCGCATTCGCCGGTTTCACCGGAGTGGCCCTGGGCGCCTTCGCCGCCCACGGATTGAAAAACAGGCTGACTCCGGAATACCTGGCGGTGTTCCAGACCGGCACGCATTACCAACTGATCCACGCCCTGGCCCTGTTCGGTGTCGCCCTGCTGGCGCTGCATGCGCCCGGTCGACTGGTGAGCCTGGCGGGTGGCTTCTTTGCCCTCGGCATCCTGTTGTTCTCTGGCAGCCTCTACCTGCTGACCCTATCCGGCGTCGGCAAGCTCGGCATCATCACCCCCTTTGGCGGGCTGGCCTTCCTCGCCGGCTGGCTGTGCTTGGGGTTGGCCGCCTGGAACCTCGCCACTCGGTAACTTGACCGTGGCGTCAAATTGCGGGACGAATGGCGTCCTTTTGCCTTGGTCCCGCGCGGCGATCGGGCTAGAATGCCGTCCCCTTTCCAGTTGTGACTGATCCGTCATGCGCATTCAGTTGAACGGCGATTCCTTCGAGCTGCCCGATGGCCAGACCGTCGCGGACCTCATTGCCCGCCTGGATCTGGCCGGCCGCCGCGTCGCGGTCGAGCTCAACCTCGACATCGTACCGCGCAGCCAGCACGCCAGCACCGCCCTGCGTGAAGGCGACCGCGTCGAGGTGGTACACGCCATAGGCGGCGGCTAGTCGCGCGGGCCATGTGCCTGCCCGGTCGCCCCATTTGCAGCATCCGTTCCGCGCTTCGCGCACTTTCCTCTGCCCGCCAGGAGTCCAGCATGAGCCAAACGCCGATCGACAAGCCCTTTACCCTCGCGGGCCGCACCTATCAGTCGCGTCTGCTGGTGGGTACGGGTAAGTACAAGGACCTCGAGGAAACTCGCGTTGCCATCGAGGCTTCCGGTGCCGAGATCGTCACAGTCGCCGTGCGCCGCACCAACATCGGCCAGAACCCGGGCGAGCCAAACCTGCTGGACGTGATTTCCCCGGATAAGTACACCATTCTGCCGAACACCGCTGGTTGCTATAACGCCGAAGAGGCCGTACGCACTTGCCGTCTGGCTCGCGAGCTGCTGGATGGCCACAACCTGGTCAAGCTGGAAGTCCTGGCTGACCAGAAAACGCTTTTCCCCAATGTCGTCGAAACCCTCAAGGCCGCCGAAGAGCTGGTCAAGGACGGCTTCGACGTCATGGTCTACACCAGCGATGACCCCATCATCGCTCGCCAACTGGCCGAGATGGGTTGCATCGCCGTGATGCCCCTGGCTGGCCTGATTGGCTCGGGCATGGGCATCTGCAACCCCTGGAACCTGCGCATCATCCTCGAAGAGGCCAAGGTCCCGGTGCTGGTGGATGCCGGTGTGGGCACCGCCTCCGACGCCACCATCGCCATGGAGCTGGGTTGTGAGGCCGTGTTGATGAACACCGCCATCGCCCACGCGCAGAACCCTGTGATGATGGCCGAGGCCATGAAGCATGCCATCGTCGCAGGTCGTCTCGCCTATCTGGCCGGACGCATGCCCCGCAAGCTATACGCCAGCGCCTCGTCGCCGCTGGATGGTCTGATCCGCTGAGAATCCGCGATCAGCTGCGCGTCGGCCCTGCAGCGTTAAAAACAGGCTCGGAATGCTCATTTACAGCTGTAAACTCCGCTTTCTCGCCTGTTTTTGCCTTGCATGGCTCTAGCTCGCAAGATCGATTAGGTTCTGTAAGTTTTGCTAACAGGTTTTCGCAATGATTGAAGAACAGGGCTCGCCGGCTGAAACCGACGAAACGCGCCACCACCGCACCATCAAGAGTTTCGTGATGCGTGCCGGGCGCATGACCGAAGGCCAGCAACGCGGTCTCGACCAGGGCTGGCCGAAGTTCGGCCTTGAGCTGGCCGATGGGCCGCAGGACTTCGACGCCCTGTTCGGCCGCAAGGCGCCGCGTACCTTTGAGATCGGTTTCGGCATGGGCCACGCTACCTTGGAGATGGCCGCTGCAGCGCCGGAGCAGGACTTCATCGGCGTTGAGGTCCACCGTCCGGGTGTCGGCGCGCTGTTGAACGGTGCCATGACTCAGGACCTCTCCAACATCCGCGTTTACAGCTGCGACGCCCTGGAAGTGCTGCGCGACTGCGTCGCTGACGCCAGCCTGGATCGCGTCCTGCTGTTCTTCCCCGACCCCTGGCACAAGTCCCGCCACCACAAGCGACGCATCGTCCAACCGGCATTCGCCGAGCTGGTGCGGCAGAAGCTCAAGGTCGGCGGTGTGCTGCACATGGCCACTGATTGGGAGCACTACGCCGAACACATGCTGGAAGTGATGAACGTCGCGCCGGGCTTTCGCAACCTGGCCGCGGACGGTCGCTACGTCCCGCGTCCGGATGAGCGCCCGGTGACCAAGTTCGAGCGCCGCGGCGAACGTCTCGGCCACGGCGTCTGGGACCTCAAGTTCCAGCGCATCGATTGACCGGACGCCGCCCAGCGGCGCACCGGTACACCTGACTAGACCGGGTCGACCCGGCACCTCACCTGATCCGACGATAGCAACGCCTGCCACTGAGCGGGCGACATAAGAATAAGAGCGACGTAGCGCCAAGTACGTCGTTAGGAGAAGGCTGTGTTGTTGAAAACTTTCGGATATCTGCTTCTGGCCGGCTGCGCCCTGCAGGCCCAGGCCAAGGTCGACGTTACCCAGGCCGCCCGTCTCGGGCAGGACCTCACCCCCATGGGCGGCGAGCGCGCCGGCAATGCCGCCGGCACCATCCCGGCCTGGGACTGCGGTCTCGCCACACCGCCGGCCGGCTACCAGCCGGGTATGCACCACCCCGACCCCTACGCCGGCGAAGCGCCGCGCTTTGTCATCGACGGCAAGAGCCTCGGCCAGTACGAGCAGCTCCTGACTCCAGGCCACAAGGCCTTGCTGCAGGGGCATCCGGACTACAGGCTGCGGGTTTTCCCGACGCACCGCAGCGCTGCTGCTCCACAGCGCATCTACGACGCGACTCGCTTCAATGCCGAAAATGGCACGCTGATTGCCGGTGGCAACGGCGTGGAAGGTGTGGCTGCCGGTGTCCCCTTCCCGCTCCCGGCCAACGGTCTGGAAGCCATCTGGAACCACATCCTGCGCTATCGCGGTGAGCAGATTCACTTCACCACCAACCAGGCGGCGGTCCTCGCCAACGGCAGCTACAACCTGCTGAAGCTGGAGCGGGACATCTACTTCGTCTACGGTCGCGAGGGCATGACCCCGGGCAACCTGGAGAACACCCTGTTCTTCTACAAGTACCGCGTCGTGGCGCCGGCCAAGCTGTCCGGGTCGGCCCTGGTGGTGCAGGAAACCCTCGACCAGGTGCTGTCGATCCGCAAGGCCTGGCGCTTCAACCGTGGCGAGCGTCGGGTGCGACGCCTGCCGATGCTGGCCTACGATACCCTGCAGCCGGATACCAACGGCCTGGCCACTGCGGATGTGGTGGACGCTTACAACGGCGCGCCGGACCGTTACGAGTGGCAGTTGCTGGGCAAGCAGGAAATGCTGGTGCCCTACAACAGCTACGCGGTGCACCAGAAGGGTATTGCCTATGAGCAGATCTTGAGCGCCAGCTATGTGAACCCCGACTTGCTGCGCTACGAGCAGCACCGCGTCTGGGTGGTGGAAGCGACCCTGCGCAAGGGCTTCAGCCATCCCTATGCCAAGCGCCGCTTCTATCTGGATGAGGACAGCTGGCAAATCCTCGCCGTCGACCTCTACGACAAGGACGGTCGCCTCAGCGGCCTGCAGGAAAGCCATCCGATCAGCTACTACGATGTACCCATGTTCGGCAGTACGCTGGAAACCATCTACGATTTCGTGGGCAGTCGTTACTTCGTCGATGGTCTCGACAACAACGAACCCATGTATGATTTCAAAGCCGCGCTCAGCCCGAGGGACTTCACACCCCAGGCGCTGCGACGCGAAGGCAACTGATTCCGGCCTGCCTGGCCATCCCAGCCGCCCCTCGGGGCGGCTTTTTAATGGGCGGGTGTTTTACCGGGGCGGTGGGCGCGAGTCCAATCGCGAATGAGTTCGCTCCCGCAAGGTCGCTGCACTCGTAGGGTGGATGGCGCTTTTGCATCCACCATTGAAGCCGCGGTGGAGCGCGAGTGGTGGACCTATTGAGCGTGGTCCACCCTACCGAACGGCGCCATGCCAGCTCAGTTGATCAGCTCGGCCCCTGTCAGGGTCGATTCCGGCAGCGAAGGTGGCGCAGGGCTGATCTGCATGTACTTGATGCTCTCCCGGGGAATCAGCAGCAGGTCGCCATCCACTTCGATGCTGAGGAAAGGGGATTCCAGCTGGCGGCGCAGGCCGCGGGCGACTTCCACCGGGTCGGCAGATTGCTGGGGAAAGCGCAGGGCCAGGCGCTGGCCGTCCTGAAAGTGCAGGTAGAGGTGCTTGATCGGCTTCATCGGCGTGCTCCCTGGTTGGGCCGCCGGGAGAGCCGCCGGCCTCAGTTGCGATCGGCGATCACGCCAATCACGAAGAAGACTAGTAGCAGGACGGGCGCTAGGGTGTAGTTGTTGAAGTAGCCCAGCCCTTGGGCCAGCCAGGGTGTGAGGTAGATCATCGCCAGCCCGTAGCCGACCGCGCAGAGCAGCACGAATAGCAGGGTACGGAAGAGGAAGTTGAGGCTACCGATACGTTGCTGCACCCAGGCGTTCAGCGAGGGTCCGAACAGCACCAGAACGGTGGCCATGATAGCCAGCGCGATGTCGTGCAGGTGGCCGCGGCTCCAGCGCGACAAAGTGGCGATCAGGTCCAGTACGACGTCCATCCAGGGGGTCCTTGGCGAAGTGGTTCGGGGGCAGACGATTCCAAATTCGCACACTGCCCGTCAAGGCAGAAAGTGCTGTAGCAGATCGTTCAGGAACAACTGCCCTTCGTGAGTGGCGACCAGCCGTTGCGGGTCCTTCAGCAACAGTCCGCGTGCTTCGGCTTCGGTACGGGCCGTCGCCAGGCTGGCCAGTGGCATGCCGGTGCGTTGAGTGAACAACTCCGCAGGCACGCCGTCCGTGAGGCGCAGCACGTTCATGAGGAATTCGAAGGGCAGTTCGTCGTGGTCGAGGTGGCGCTCACCGGCCTGGTAGCGCTTGGCCGGGTCCAGGTAGTCCTTTGGCAGGCGGGTCTTCCAGCTGCGGATGATGCGGCCTTCCGGGCTGCTCAGCTTGGCGTGCGCACCGGCGCCGATGCCGAGGAAGTCGCCGAAGGACCAATAGTTGAGGTTGTGGCGTGCGCGCAGGCCGTCCCGGGCGTAGGCGGATACCTCGTACTGCGCGTAGCCGTGGTCGGCCAGGAGCCCCTGGCCGGCTTCCTGGATGTCCCACAGGATGTCGTCCTCGGGCAGCTCCGGTGGCTGGCTCCAGAACACCGTGTTCGGCTCCATGGTCAGCTGGTACCAGGACAGGTGCGTCGGTCCCTGGGCGATGGCTGTGCGCAGGTCTTCCAGGGCGTCCTCCAGGGACTGGTCTGGCAGGCCGTGCATCAGGTCCAGGTTGAAGTTGTCGAAGCCGGCCTTGCGTGCCATGTCGGCAGCGCGCACGGCTTCCTCGCCATCGTGGATGCGCCCCAGGGCCTTGAGCTTGGCCTCCTGGAAGCTCTGCACGCCGATGGACAGGCGGTTGATGCCGAGCTGGCGGTAGGCGGCGAACTTGGCCTGCTCGAAGGTGCCGGGGTTGGCTTCGAGGGTGATCTCGATATCGCGGGCGAAGGGTATCCGCTGCTCGACACCGTCCAGCAGCCGGCCGATGGCGTTGGCGCTGAACAGGCTGGGGGTTCCGCCGCCGAAGAAGATCGAGGTCAGCTCGCGGCCATGGACATGGCCGAGGTCCTGCTCGAGGTCGGCAAGCAGGGCGTCGATGTAGGCCTCTTCAGGCAGCTCGGAACCGGCGGCGTGGGAGTTGAAGTCGCAGTAGGGGCACTTGCGCACGCACCAGGGAATATGGACGTAGAGCGCCAGGGGGGGCAGCTGGAAGCCGATGGCCTGGCTTCCCGCCCCCGGGTGCGCGACGCTGGCTTTCATATGCCCAGCCGCTGCTTGAGCAGGGCCATGGCGCGGGCGCGGTGGCTGAGCTGGTTCTTGTCGATGGGGGAAAGTTCGGCGCTGGAGCACCTGCTTTCAGGGACCCAGAACAGCGGGTCGTAGCCGAAACCCTGTTCGCCGCGGGCTTCGAACAGGATGCGGCCGCGCCAGATGCCCTCGCAGAGGATCGGTAGCGGATCTTCCGCGTGTCGCATCAGCGCCAGGCTGCAGATGAACTGGGCACCGCGCTCGGCCTCGGGCACGTCACGCAGGGCGTCCAGCAGCTTGGCATTGTTCGCCGCGTCACCCTTGCCGTCGGCATAGCGTGCCGAGTAGATGCCAGGGGCGCCGCCGAGGCAGTCCACCGCCAGGCCAGAGTCGTCGGCTAGCGCGGGCAGGCCGGACACCCGCGCCGCGTTGCGGGCCTTGAGGATCGCGTTTTCGACGAAGGACAGGCCGGTTTCTTCCGGCTCGACAGCGCTGAATTCGGCGATCGAGCGTACCTTCACGCTGTCGCCGAGCATGGCCTGGAGTTCCTTGAGTTTGCCGGCGTTGTGGCTGGCCAGCACCAGTTCTTTGAAGGGCATCATTCGTCGGGGAAGAATTCCTGGTCGAAGCTGAAGCTGTGGGGGGCTTCATCTCCGCGTTGCACATTGAGGGTGAAGTTCAGCATCTCACGCTCGTCGAAGGGGAACTGCGCCAGGTAGTAGATGGCCTCGCCCTCGGTGACCTGCTTGAACTTCAGCGGGGTGACCTGGCCAAGCAGGTTCTTCACCTGGCCGCTGACCTGGGCGGTGCTGGCCTTGCCAGACTTGAGCACGGCGACGTTGACCACGCCCTGGGTCTTGCTGCGGGTCAGCCCTACCGCGGCGGCGATGTTGGGCTGCAGGAAGCTGGAATTGAACGCGTTGTAGTGCACGTCCAGGTCCCCAAAGGTCTGCTTGCGCTCGGCAGCTGCCGGCAGGGCCAGACAAAGGGCGAAAAGGAACAGGGCTAGACGACGCATGGCAGGACTCCTTTGATTCAGACCGCGAGGCGGTGGTCCGCAAGGCCCGGGCCGCTGACGCGATAGATGCCGATCTCACCCAACAGATTAGGCCAAACGCGGCTGGGCAGATTGTGCCGGTGAGCGTGGTCCACGGCCAGGCGGTCGAGGACCTTCACCTGCATTTCGCGGCACAGTGCCTCGAAGTCCTTGAAGGTGCAGAAATGGATGTTCGGCGTGTTGTACCAGGTGTAGGGCAGGAACTCCGACACCGGCATGCGTCCATAGCGTGCCAGGTACCAGCGGCAGCGCCAGTGGCCGAAGTTGGGGAAGGTGATGATGCACTCACGGCCAACCCGCAGCATCTCCTGGAGGATGCGGTCGGGGTAATGCACGGCCTGCAGGGCCTGGGTCATGACCACCACGTCGAAACTGTTGCTGGCAAAGTTGCCCAGGCCCTTGTCCAGGTCCTGCTCGATCACGTTCACGCCATGGTCGATGCAGTGGGCGATGTTCTCCGGGTCGATCTCCAGGCCGTAGCCGGTGACCTGTTTATTGTCGCGCAGCCAGGCCAGCAGTTCGCCCCGGCCACAGCCGAGGTCGAGCACCCGGCTGCCGGCGGGAATCCAGTCCTGGATGATTTCTAGGTCGGCACGCATGAGTTACACCACAATCCTGTTCATGTAGCTGCTGAAGGCCTGGAGGTAGCGCGGGATTGGAATAAGGAAGGCATCGTGGCCCTGCGGGGCGTCGATTTCCAGGTAGCAGACGTTCTTCCTTGCCGCGGTCAGGGCGTCGACGATCTCTCGCGAACGGGCCGGGGAGAAGCGCCAGTCGGTGGTGAAGGACATCACGCAGAAGTCCGCCTTGGCCCCGGCCAGGGTGCGCGCGAGGTCGCCGTCATGCGCGGCGGCAGGGTCGAAGTAGTCCAGCGCCTTAGTCATCAGCAGGTAGGTGTTGGCGTCGAAGCGCCCGGAGAACTCTTCGCCCTGATAGCGCAGGTAGCTTTCGACCTGGAATTCCACGCTGTGGAAGTCGTAGTTGAGTTTCTCGCTCTTCAAGCCGCGGCCGAATTTCTCGCCCATGGCGTCATCCGACAGGTAGGTAATGTGGCCGACCATGCGTGCCAGCATCAGGCCGCGCTTGGGGATCACGCCGTGGTCCTGGAAGTGACCGCCGTGGAAGTCCGGATCGGTGAGGATGGCCTGGCGCGCCACTTCGTTGAAGGCGATGTTCTGAGCCGAGAGCTTGGGGGCCGAGGCAATGGCCAGGCAGTGGCGCACGCGATCCGGGTAGCTGATGGTCCACTGCAGGGCCTGCATGCCGCCGAGGCTGCCGCCTACCACGGCGGCCCATTGCCGGATGCCGAGGGTGTCGGCCAGGCGCGCCTGGCTGTTGACCCAGTCTTCCACCGTCATCACCGGGAAGTCGGCACCGAAGGGCGTGCCGGTCGCCGGGTTGATGCTGGATGGTCCGGTGGAACCGTTGCAGCCGCCGAGGTTGTTCAGGCTGACGACGAAGAACTTCAGGGTGTCGATGGGCTTGCCCGGGCCGATGCAGCTGTCCCACCACCCCGGCTTGCGGTCTTCCATGCTGTGGTAACCGGCGGCGTGGTGATGGCCGGACAACGCATGGCAGATCAGCACCGCATTGCTGCGGTCTGCGTTCAGTTCGCCGTAGGTTTCAAAGACCAGTTCGTAGTCGGCCAGGCTTCGGCCGCAGGCGAGTGCCAGCGGGTCGCTGAAGCGTTGCACCTGGGGGGTGACCAGGCCGACGGAATCTGCGGGAATGGCGGTGGGCATCGCGACCCTGCTCTCAATCTGGGAAGGGCGCCAGTCTAAAGAGCGCCGCCCCCTGCGGCAAGCGCAGGGGGCGGCGGCTAAAGCGTTGAATAATCAGGCGCTGCGGGCGTTCAGGCGGACTCGTTGCCACGCTGTTTGCGGGGCATCACTGGCAGATTGACCACCTTGCCCATACGGCGCATGGGTGAGGGGAGGCGGAAGATACGCAGCATCTCGTTGGCCTCGGTGATCTGCTGCTCCAGCTCTTCGGTATAGCGCTCCAACTGCTGGCCGCGCTGGCGGGTGAGCTGGGTTTCCTGGGCCAGGGCCTTCAGGCGCAGCATGTGGGTTTCCAGCAACTGCTTGTGTTCCAGGGTGTGCTGCATCAACGGCATCAGCGCGTCGCTGGCCCACTGTGCGACCTCCAGGCGCAAGCGCTGGTGCATGCCAATGACTTCCTGTACCAGGGTGTCGAAGAAGCGCTTGCCGAGCTGGCGTTGTTCGGTCAGCAGGGTCTTCGGATGCAGACGGAACTGATCGGCCTTGATGCGTAGCTGGGCAATCTCGCGCAGATAGCGCTGGACATTGAACTGCGGCGCATCGACGCCGTTCAGCGGGTTTTCTTCGTTGTGCCGCCGGTAGATGGCCGAGACCATCTTGTTGGCCATGTCAGCCTCGTGCTCCAGGCTGCGCAGGTCATGCTCCAGCGAACGGAAGAAGTGCAGGATGCTCTGGTTGATGCCAACGGTGGTCCAGCTGCCGGTGAGTTCGCGGCGCAGGCGTGCCAGGTGCTCGTCCAGACGTTCCGTGCGCGCGGCGTTGCGCAGGACATCGCCCTGGCGCTTGAGCAGGCGCTGGTTGGTCTTCAGGCCGAGCAGGCGACGATGGTGCTGGGCATGGTCTTCCTTGGTGCGTGCGGTCAGTTCGAACAGCATCTGACCGTTGTCCTGCTGGTGGTTGTCGAGCATCGCTTGCTGCTCGCGGACTTTCTCCAGGCGCAGGTTGAGCACATGCAGGTTGTTCTGCAGCAACGTCAGCATCTGATGCGCCACATGGTCTTCGATCAGGCGTTCCTTTTGCGTGACGATCCGCTCGCAGAGCAGTTCTTCGAGGGTACTGATCTGGCTGCGGGCGAGCAGCTCACTGTCCTTGCGCACCTTGGCCAGCAGCGCCTGCTTGGCCGACAGTGGCAGCACTTCGTCACTGCGGATGCCGAGCTGCCGGGCGGTCGATTCCTGGATACGGCGAATGGCGTTCTGCACGAAGGTCTCGCCGGCCAGGTCATCCCACAGCACGTCGATCTTGTTCAGCACGGCGAAGAGATGGGACTGGGTGTCCTCGTCCAGCTGGCGGATGTGCTGCTTCCAGACGCTCATGTCGCTGGCGGTGACGCCGGTATCGGCCGAGAGCAGGAAGATGATGGCCTGGGCGCTGGGCAGCATCGACAGGGTCAGTTCGGGCTCGCTTCCGAGGGCGTTCAGGCCGGGGGTGTCGAGGATGCGCAGGCCTTGGCGCAGCAGCGGGTGGTCAAAGTTGACCATGGCGTGACGCCAGGCCGGCACCATCACTTCGCCCGGGCGGCCGGTGGGGTCGAGCATGTCCGGATGGAAGCCGAGCTGGATGGCCTGCTCGACCGGCATCGGCTTGGTCCGCGCCACCTGGGCAAAGGCCTGGATCATGTTGTCCGGGTCGCTCGGGTCGAGCGGGATGTTCACCCAGTGCCTCGGTGCGCGCTTGAACTGGGCCACGCTGGCGGAGGCGGTGCGCGACTCGATGGGCAGCAGGCGGATGTAGGAGCGCTCTGAACGGGGGTCGTAGAACAGTTCGGTGGGGCACATGGTGGTGCGCCCGGCCTGGGACGGCAGCATGCGCTGGCCGAACTCGGAGAAGAACAGGCTGTTGATCAGCTCGGTCTTGCCGCGGGAGAACTCGCCGACAAAGGCCAGGGTGATGTGATCGGTGCGGAGCAGGCGCTGCGCCCGTTCCAGCTTGGCCGAGAGCGCGTCGGAATTCAGCCGGTTGTGCTCCAGCCAGCTCCGGTAACGGGTGATCTCCCGCAGCAGCTCACGTTTCCAGGCAACGTAGGCGTCGACTTGCTGACTGAGACGCTCCATGCTCATTCAGACTCTCCTCGCGATCACGCATCCTGCGTACGGGAATGGACGAACTTCGAATTCGGTTGTCGACGATGCTGGTGGTCATACGGCGCCGTCCGGGGACTTGCTCCGGCGTGCGGTAAAGGCAGAGTGCCAGCGGGTCATTGCTCGGCATTATGCGCCTTGGGGTTTGGCCGTCAATTGCCGGGCGCGCTAAGCCCGCCTTAAGGTCGGTCAGGGTTGCCGAGCGGTCAGTCCGGGCAGACCGGGAAGGGTGCGCGGGCGCTGGATGCGCACGCGCTTCTGGCGGTTCAGTTCGCCGCTTTCCAGGCTCACCTGGCTCTTGGCGACACCGAAGGCGTCCGCCAGGAATGCCATCAACTGGGCATTGGCCTTGCCCTCCACCGGCGGGGCGGTAAGGCGGATCTTCAGGCGCTCGCCGTGCAGCCCGGCGAACTCATCACGGCTCGCCTTGGGCTGCAAATGGCAGTCGAGGATCAGGTCCTCGCCTGCCCAGCGGAACCAGGTCATAGGAAGGGACTGAGGATCTGCGGCATGCCGGTCATGGCGGCCAGGTTGCCGATCACTAGCATGTCCAGCAGTTTCAGCGCAATAAAGGCGAAGATCGGCGAAATATCCAGGCCGCCGAGGTTCGGCAGCAGCTTGCGGAACGGCATCAGCAACGGCTCGCAGATCTGGTTCACCAGCTGGGCACCGGGGTTGTAGCTGCCCGGGGCGACCCAGGACAGGATCACGCTGATGATCAGGGCGAAGAAGAATACCTTCAGGAACAGCGAGGTGACGCCGATGATCGACCAGATCAGCAACTGCAGCAGGTAGCCGCCGACGCCGTAGCCCATCAGGGTCAGGGTGATGACCATCAGCAGCAGCTGGACGAGGATGGCCAGCGCCAGGGAAGCGAGATCCAGTCCGCCCAGGCCAGGGATGATCTTGCGCAGCGGGTTGAGCAGCGGCTTGGTGGCACGTACCACGAACTGGCTCAGGGGGTTGTAGAAGTCGGCGCGCACCAGTTGCAGGATGAAACGCAGCAGGACGATCAGCAGGTAGAGGCTGCCGAGGGTTTGGATTACGTAGATGGCTGCGGTGTTGAGTCCGGTCATCGAAAGCTCCTTATTGGCCGAGTTGTTCGGCCAGTTCAGCCGAACGCCGGTCGGCGGCGTTCAGGGCCTGTTGCACCAGGGCTTCGAAGCCGCCGGCCTGGAAAGTCTTGATCGCCGCTTCGGTGGTGCCGTTGGGCGAGGTGACGCGGCGACGCAGCTCGGCAGCATCCACGTCGCTGGAAACCGCCATGCGCGCGGCGCCCAAGGCCGTTTGCAGGGTCAACTGCTCGGCGGTGGCACGGGGCAGCCCCAGTTTCTCGCCGGCGGCGGTCATCGCCTCCATCAGCAGGAAGAAGTAGGCCGGACCGCTGCCGGACACGGCGGTCACCGCGTCGATCAGCTTCTCTTCTTCCAGCCAGAGGGCGATGCCCACGGCAGACAGCAGCTGTTCGGCTTGCTCGCGCTGGGCGGCGCTGACCTCGGCGTTGGCGTACAGTCCGCTGACGCCCTGGCGCAACAGCGCCGGGGTATTGGGCATGCAGCGTACGATCGGGCGGGCGCCGAGCCAGGCGGCCAGGCTGGCACAGGTGATGCCGGCGGCGATGGAAACGACCAACTGGCCGTCCTTGAGGCTCGGCGCCAGGGCCTGGCAGACGGTCTTCATGACCTGCGGCTTGGTTGCCAGGACGACCACATCGGCGTCCTGCACGGCTTCGGCGTTGCTTTCCACGACCTTGATGCCATGTTCGGCAGCAACCTTCGCGCGCTGCTCGGCGCCTGGATCGCTGGCGCGGATGTGGTCGGCGGCAATGCCCTGGGCGCGCAGGCCGCCGATCAGGCTGGCGGCCATGTTCCCGGCGCCGATGAATGCAATGCGGGGAGTGCTCATGAATGCTTCCTTATGAATGCGAGGGCTGGCCATAGTCGCGGGCGCCGAACAGCGCGGTGCCGATCCGCACCCAGGTGGCGCCTTCGGCAATGGCCGCTTCGAGGTCGTGGCTCATGCCCATGGACAGGGTGTCCAGGGCGGGGTTCAGTGCGGCCTGCAACTGACGCAGGCGGGCGAAGGCGGCGCGCTGCTGCGCCAGGTCGTCAGTGGGTTCCGGGATGGCCATCAGGCCGCGCAGGCGCAGGTTCGGCAGTTCGGCCACGGCAGCGGCCAGGGCCGGCAGCTCTTCGGGGGCGCAGCCGGACTTGCTGGCTTCTCCACTGACGTTCACCTGCAGGCAGATGTTCAGCGGCGCCAGGTGTGGCGGGCGCTGGGCGGAGAGGCGCTCGGCGATCTTCAAGCGATCCACCGAGTGCACCCAGTGGAAATGTTCAGCAATGGATTTGGTCTTGTTCGACTGGATAGGGCCGATGAAATGCCAGGTCAGCGCCAGGTCGGTGAGCTCGGTCTGCTTGGCCAGGGCTTCCTGCAGGTAGTTCTCGCCGAAATCGGCCACGCCAGCGGCAAAGGCCTCGCGGATGGCAGCAGCGGGTTTGGTCTTGCTCACGGCCAGCAGGCCGATGCTGGAAAATTCTCGCCCAGAGGCTTGCGCCGCCTCACGGATACGCGCGCGAACCTTTGCAATATTGTCTGCTATCGTGGACATTACCTGCGCTCTACAGCCCGGCCTGAGTGGGGTCTGCGGCATTCTAACTGCCGCTGAAAAATGTAGCGAGCGACGGCCAGGCTGGTTGGCTTCGATAGCCGCGGGCCTGGCGCAGTGATCATTCAGCGGTCTGCAAACCGTTTGCTTCGAATTGGGGAACCGAATGGACATTACTGAGCTGCTTGCCTTCAGCGCCAAGCAGGGCGCTTCGGACCTGCATCTCTCGGCCGGCCTGCCACCGATGATTCGCGTCGATGGCGATGTGCGTCGGATCAACCTGCCGGCCCTGGACCACAAGCAGGTCCACGCGCTGATCTACGACATCATGAACGACAAGCAGCGCAAGGATTTCGAGGAGTTCCTCGAGACTGACTTTTCCTTCGAAGTTCCTGGCGTCGCGCGTTTCCGGGTCAACGCCTTCAACCAGAACCGTGGCGCCGGCGCCGTGTTCCGGACCATTCCCTCCAAGGTGCTGAGCATGGAAGACCTGGGGATGGGCGAGATCTTCAAGAAAATCTCCGACGTTCCTCGTGGCCTGGTGCTGGTCACCGGTCCGACCGGTTCGGGCAAGTCCACCACCCTGGCGGCGATGCTCGACTACCTGAACAGCACCAAGTACCACCACATCCTCACCGTGGAAGACCCGATCGAATTCGTCCACGAGTCGAAGAAGTGCCTGATCAACCAGCGGGAAGTGCACCGCGATACGCTCGGCTTCAACGAAGCCTTGCGCTCGGCGTTGCGTGAAGACCCGGACATCATCCTGGTGGGTGAGATGCGTGACCTGGAGACCATCCGCTTGGCGCTTACCGCCGCGGAAACCGGGCACCTGGTGTTCGGCACCCTGCACACCACCTCCGCGGCCAAGACCATCGACCGGGTGGTCGACGTGTTCCCCGCCGAGGAAAAGTCCATGGTCCGCTCCATGCTCTCCGAATCCCTGCAGTCGGTGATTTCCCAAACCCTGCTGAAGAAGATCGGCGGCGGCCGGGTGGCGGCCCACGAGATCATGATCGGCACCCCGGCCATCCGTAACCTGATTCGCGAAGACAAGGTGGCGCAAATGTATTCCGCCATCCAGACCGGTGGCTCGCTCGGCATGCAGACCCTCGACATGTGCCTCAAGGGGCTGGTCGCCAAGGGGCTGGTCAGCCGCGAGAGCGCCCGGGAAAAGGCCAAGAGCCCAGAAAACTTCTGATCCGCCTGAGCGGCCAGCGAGAACGTCATGGAATTCGAGAAACTGTTGCGCCTGATGGTGGAAAAAGGCGGTTCGGACCTTTTCATCACGGCAGGCGTGCCGCCGTCGATGAAGGTCAACGGCAAAATCATGCCGGTGACCAAGAACCCCATGTCGCCGGAAATGACGCGGGAAACCGTGATTGGCGTGATGAACGAGCAGCAGCGCCGCGAGTTCGCCGAGAACCACGAGTGCAACTTCGCCATCAGCGCGCGGGGCATCGGCCGCTTCCGGGTCAGTGCCTTCTATCAGCGCAACCTGGTGGGCATGGTGCTGCGTCGGATCGAGACCACCATTCCCACCATCGACGAGTTGAAGCTGCCGGAAATCCTCAAGAAGCTGTCGCTGACCAAGCGCGGCCTCGTGCTGTTCGTCGGCGCCACCGGTACCGGCAAGTCCACCTCTCTGGCGGCAATGATCGGCCACCGCAACAAGAACAGCAGCGGCCACATCATTTCCATCGAGGACCCGATCGAGTTCATCCACCAGCATCAGAGCTGCATCGTTACGCAGCGTGAAGTGGGCATCGATACCGAGTCGTTCGAGGTGGCCCTGAAGAACACCCTACGCCAGGCGCCGGACGTAATCCTGATCGGCGAAGTGCGGACCCGCGAGACCATGGACCACGCCATCGCCTTCGCGGAAACCGGCCACCTGTGCCTGGCCACCCTGCACGCCAACAACGCCAACCAGGCGCTGGACCGCATCATCAACTTCTTCCCCGCCGACCGGCAGCAGCAGGTGTGGATGGACCTGTCGCTGAACCTCAAGGCCATCGTCGCCCAGCAACTGGTGCCGACCCCGGATGGCAAGGGCCGCCGTGCGGTGATCGAAGTGCTGCTGAACACCCCGCTGGCCGCCGACCTGATCCGCAAGGGCGAGGTGCACGAACTCAAGGGGCTGATGAAACGCTCCACCGAACACGGCATGCAGACCTTCGACCAGGCGCTTTTCCACCTTTACTCCCAGGGCGAGATCACCTACGAGGACGCCCTGCTGTACGCCGATTCGGCGAACGACCTGCGCCTGCTGATCAAACTGGGCTCGGAGACTGACGGCGAGCACCTGCAGCACATGAGCGACGGCCTGTCGCTGCAGGTTTCGGAAGAAGACCCGGGTCGCCGCTTCCGTTAAGCTCGCGCCCGATGAAGAAGCCCGCCTCGGCGGGCTTCTTCGTGCCCGGACACATTCACACCCTGCAGGAGGCAGCATGAACACCCGTCAGGACACCCACAGCAAGGCCATTGGCTACCTGCTCTGGATTTTCGGATTCCTCGGTTCCCACCGCTTCTACTACGGTAAGCCGGTGACCGGGACCCTCTGGTTCTTCACCCTGGGCCTGTTCTTCATCGGCTGGATCATCGACCTGTTCCTGATCCCGTCCATGGACCGCGAGGCTAGCCTGCGCTTCAACGCCGGCCAGTACGACTACAACGTCGCCTGGATCCTGCTGACCTTCCTCGGCGTCTTTGGCGTGCACCGCATGTACCAGGGCAAGTGGATCAGCGGCATCCTCTACCTGTTCACCGGCGGCTTCTTCCTGATCGGCGTGCTCTACGACTTCTGGACCTTGAACACCCAGGTGTCGGTGCTCAACGCCCGCTGACTCTGGCAACTCCTTCCAGCGGAGTCACCCGCAGGAACCGACTGCACGGTGGGCTTCAGCCCACCGTCTGCTCATCGATCCTGGTGGTGGGCTGAAGCCCACCCTACCTGACCAAACCCCCGTTCTACGCTTGCCCCCTTCGTCGGAACCCATGGCGGCACTCCGCCGTGCGACCTATGTTCCAGCGTGGGGTGCCAGCTTCGCCCCCTGACTGGTCGCGCAAGGAGGTGACGCCATGAAGCGTGTCAAAGAAGTCCGCCCCGCAGTCCTCGACCTGATCGGTAACACGCCGCTGGTGCGGGTCAGCCGCTTCGATACCGGGCTCTGTACGCTCTTCCTCAAGCTCGAATCCCAGAATCCCGGCGGCTCGATCAAGGACCGTATCGGCGTCGCCATGATCAACAGTGCCGAGCGCGATGGCCGGCTCAAACCTGGCGGCACCATTGTCGAGGCAACCGCCGGCAACACCGGCCTGGGCCTGGCCCTGGTGGGCCGCGCCAAGGGCTACCGGGTGGTGCTGGTGGTTCCGGACAAGATGTCCACCGAGAAAGTGCTGCACCTCAAAGCCATGGGCGCCGAGGTGCACATCACCCGCTCGGACGTCGGCAAGGGCCACCCCGAGTATTACCAGGACCTGGCGGGGCGCCTGGCCGCGGAGATACCGGACGCGTTCTTCGCCGACCAGTTCAACAACCCCGCCAACCCGCTGGCCCATGAGTGCACCACGGGTCCGGAAATCTGGCAGCAGACCGGACAGGATGTGGACGCCATCGTGGTCGGCGTCGGTTCGGCCGGCACATTGACTGGCCTCACCCGGTACTTCCGCCGAGTGCAGCCCGACCTGGAAATGGTCCTGGCCGATCCGGTGGGCTCTATTGTCGCCGAGTACACCCGCAGCGGAACGTTCGGTACCCCCGGTTCCTGGGCAGTAGAAGGCATTGGCGAAGACTTCATCCCCGGTATCGCCGACCTGTCCAACGTGCGCCATGCATACTCCATCAGCGACGAGGAAAGCTTCGGCCACGCCCGCGAGTTGCTGCGCAACGAGGGCATCCTCGGTGGCTCCTCCACCGGCACCTTGTTGGCCGCGGCCCTGCGTTACTGCCGCGAGCAGAAGACGCCAAAACGCGTGGTGAGTTTTGTCTGCGACACCGGCACCCGCTACCTGTCGAAGATCTACAACGACCAGTGGATGACCGACCAGGGCCTGCTGGCGCGCAAGCGCTACGGGAACCTGCGCGACATCATCGCGCGGCGTTTCGAAGACGGACGGGTGATCAGTGTGGGGCCGGACGACACCCTGCTCACGGCGTTCCAGCGCATGCGCCTGGCGGATGTCTCCCAGCTACCGGTGCTCCAGGGCGAACGCCTGGTGGGGGTGGTCGACGAATCCGACATCCTGCTGGGTGTGCATGCCGACGCGACGCACTTCCGCCAACCTGTGGCGAGCGTCATGACGACGCGTCTGGAGACGCTGGCGCCGGACGCAAGCCTGGCTGAACTGCAGGCTGAGCTGGACCGAGGCCTGGTGGCCATCATCGCCGATGCGTCCGGTTTCCATGGCCTGATTACCCGTTCCGACCTGCTCAACCACCTGCGGAGGACCCTCGCATGAGCCAGCAGGAAGACGCCGAAGCACGTGCCTTTGCCACCCGCGTGATCCACGCTGGTCAGGCCCCCGACCCTTCCACCGGGGCCATCATGCCGCCCATCTACGCCAACTCCACTTACGCTCAGGAAAGCCCCGGCGTGCACAAGGGCCTTGACTACGGCCGCTCCCACAATCCTACGCGCTGGGCCCTGGAACGTTGTGTCGCGGATCTGGAGGGCGGTACCCAGGCCTTCGCGTTCGCCTCCGGGCTGGCTGCCATCGCCACGGTGCTGGAACTGCTGGACAGTGGCTCCCACATCGTCGCCAGCAATGACCTCTACGGCGGGACCTTTCGCCTGTTCGAGCGGGTACGCCGGATCAGTGCCGGACACCGCTTCAGCTTCGTCGACTTCAGCGACATCGGCGCAATCGGTGCGGCGCTGAGCGACGATACGCGCATGCTTTGGGTGGAAACCCCGAGCAACCCCCTGCTGCGGCTGGCCGATCTCGAGGCCATCGTGGAGCTTTGCCAGGCGCGCGGCATCATCCTGGTGGCGGACAACACGTTCGCCAGTCCCTGGGTGCAGCGCCCGCTGGAACTGGGCTTCGATGTGGTCGTGCACTCCACCACCAAGTACCTCAATGGCCACTCCGACGTGATCGGTGGCATCGCCATCGTCTCCGGCGACAGTCGCTGCGACCTGTTGCGCGAGCGCCTGGGCTTCCTGCAGAACGCGGTAGGCGCCATCGCCGGTCCCTTCGACGCCTTCCTCACCCTGCGCGGGGTTAAGACCCTGGCGCTGCGCATGGAGCGCCACTGCAGCAACGCCCTCGAACTGGCCTACTGGCTGGAGCAGCAGCCGCAGGTGGCGCGGGTCTACTACCCCGGCCTGCAGTCCCATCCGCAGCACGCCTTGGCGCGGCGGCAGATGCATGGCTACGGCGGCATGATTTCACTCGATCTGCGGGCTGACCTGGCAGGCACCCGGCGCTTCCTTGAAGCGGTGCGCATCTTCACCCTGGCGGAGAGCCTGGGCGGCGTGGAAAGTCTGATCGAGCACCCGGCGATCATGACCCATGCCAGCATCCCGGCGGAGATCCGCGCCGAGCTGGGCATCGGCGATTCGCTGGTGCGGCTGTCGGTCGGAGTGGAGGATGTGGACGACCTGCGCGCGGACCTGGCGCAGGCGTTGGGGAGGGTTTGAGGGCGGTCATTCAGGATCGACCCCGCGCTGGCGGATGGCTTTCCCCCTCACCCCAACCCTCTCCCTCAGGGAGAGGGGGCAAGAGCGGTGCGCGTTGTTAGCCAGGTGCGGGTCACCCCCCTCCCGTTCAGGGAGAGGGGCCGGGCGTCAGTTCCCTGGCACCAATTTCAGCGTCTCTTGGCTATTGGCCTTCACCGCATCCTCGGCGAAGTGCATCGGCACGTATTCGCCGCGCAGGTAGGCCTCGGCCTGGTCCTTGTAGTGACGGTCGAAAGGCACACCGCTCTGGCCCACCGGATTGATGCCCAGGGCGTGTTCGGCATCGGCCAGGTCCACCAGGCGTCGCGTAGAGGGGCCGTAGAACACTTCCCAGGGCGCCGGGCCGACGCGGTGGGACAGGTTGTTGGGTACCTCGTGGCCGCCCGGTGCGGCGAAGGGGCCGACATTGAACAGCAGGTTCAACGGCTTCTGCTGGCCCAGCGGATGCGCATGGGTCAGGGTGTGGCCGGTGCCCCAGAGCCATTTCGAGCTGTCTTCGCCGAGGGTCTCTTTCAGGTGCGCGAGGCTGGCCTGCCAAGCGGCCTTGACCACCTCCGGGCGGCTTTCCTTCTGCGGCGTATCGCGCTTGTCCCACCAGGGCGAGCCGGCGTCGGCCGCCAGGCGCGGCAGGGCGGTGTCGAGCACGCGGGTTTGCAGCAGGCTGTCGAAGAAGGCGTCACCCAGTTCGTCGCGCATGGCCGCATTGGCCAGTTCAAAGGTGAGCTGGTTGAACAGGGTGGCGGCCACTGAGTCCAGCGCGTGGTCGCCGTCCCAGTCTGCCAGTTGTTCCACCAGCGCTTTCTCCCGGTCGTCGACCGCCGCTGCGCGCAGCTCGTCGAGCAATGGCGCCAGCAGGCGCGGGCCGTAGCCGGTGCCGGTTTCCAGCTGCAGTGCCTGGCTGTTCTGCACATCCCACTTGACCCCGGGCGTGGCGAGGCGCTCGTTCAGGCGCTGGCCGCGGTCCGGCAGGTTGTAGTAGCCGGGAATCGCCACGCCCGTGGGCGACAGCGGCTGGTAGTTGGCCGAGACGATGTAGCCACGCTCCGGGTTTTCCTCGTGCGGGTTGGCGCTGAACGGCAGATAACCGGGCTTGTCCGCCGCGTGGGTGCTGCCGTCGAGGATGAAGGTGGGATTCACGCCCTCCGGGCGCTGCGGCAGTTTTGCCGCGGCCCACCAGCCGATGTCGCCGCTGGCATTGGCCCAGATGATGTTGAGGCCGGGCGAGTGGATTTTCTCGGAGGCGGCGCGAGCCTGGTCCAGGCTGCTGGCGCGGTTGAGGTCGTAGAAGGCGTCGAGGATGGGGTTCTCGGTTTCGAGGAAGGCCCACCACATCGCGATCGGCGTCTTGCCGGCGGCGGCGCCGAGGGCATCGTTGATGATCGGACCGTGGGGCGAGCGACGCAGGGTCAGCTTTACGGGTTCGCCACCCTTGACCGTGATGGTTTCCTCGCGACTTTCCAGGTTCACCCACCGCCCTTGGTACCAGACCTGGTTGGGGTTGTCCGGGTTGCTCTTCTCGGCGATCAGGTCGAGGTCGTCGTTCTGGAACATGGTCAGGCTCCAGGCGAACTGCCGGTTGTGGCCGAGAGAGGCGACCGGATTGAGGGCCTGGTGGTGGCCGTAGAGCTCGAAGCCCGGATAGGCCAGTTGCGCCTCGTACCACACGGCTGGCACTGCGAAGCGGATATGTGGGTCGCCGGCGAGCAGCGGCTTGCCGCTGGCGGTGTGGCTGCCGGACACGGCCCAGGCGTTGCTGCCCTCAAACTGCGGCAGGCCGGCTTCCACCAGCGCCTGCTGGCTGAGTTGGGCGAGGCGGTTGAGGTCCTGCCAGTCGGCGCTGGCCAGGGGCTGGCTGATCACCCCTTCGGGGTGCCAGTCGACATCGAAAGCGGTCAGGTAGTCGGCACCCAGCTCGTCGCGTACATAGGTCATCACCGGTTCGGTGCGCAAGGCGGCGGCGAAGCTGTAGGCCATGTAGCCAGCCACGGAGAGGGTGTCGGCGACGGTGAAGGGGCGCTTCTCGATGCCCAGCAGGTCGAACTCCAGCGGCGCCGGGCGGTTGTCCTGATACTGGTTGATGCCGTCGAGGTAGGCCAGCAGTGCCTTGGTCGCCGGGCTGTGCTTGTCCATCTTGAGGGCGTACTCGTCGGCGTGGGCGCGAATGCCCAGGGTGCGGAACAGGCGGTCGGTGTCCACCAGGCGGGCGCCGAGGATCTCGGCCAGTTCGCCACGGGCCAGGCGGCGCAGCATTTCCATCTGGAACAGGCGGTCCTGGGCATGGACGAAGCCCAGGGCGCGGTACATGTCGGCTTCGTTGGCGGCTTGAATGTGCGGTACACCGCGCTCGTCGTAGTGGACGGTCACCGGAGCCTGGAGATGGGTCAGGGAAAGTTCGCCGTCGCGCACGGGCTTCTTGCTCTCGCTGTACCAGGTGGCGCCGGCGGCGGTCGCGGCGATGATGACGGCCAGGGCAGTCAGGGTGCGTTTCATGCACGAATCTCCTTGTTGTTATGGTCGCGGCATTCTCCCCAAGCTGACCTTCGCGGGCATTGACCGGCGACCTGCAAGCTGAAAGTCTTCGGTCAATTCCGAGGAGCCCGCCATGTCCAACGCTGAGCCCGATGCCGCCAGCTTCGTTCCGCTGACCCATTCCGCCACCTTGCGCCGTCTGCTCTACGAGGCGCTGGCTGATCTCGGCCTGGACCCCGGGAAGATCTATCTCGGCGTCAACCAGCACCGTCGCCTCGGGCCGCCGCCGGTGGACGGCCGCCTGCGCCACGACGATGCACCGCAGTTCTGGCTGGCCGCTGACACGCTGATCGGCGACCCCGATATCGGCCTGCACCTGGGGGAGGTGATGAAGCCGCGCCTGCTCGACGTAGTGGGCTACCTGTTGCTGGCCAGCCGCGACTTGGGCGAGGCGCTGACGAGCTTCCTGCGCTTCCAGCACATCCTTTCCGGTGGCTTCGTCGCCCAGTTGCAAGCGGAGGGGGCGCAGGCGCGCTTGGTGATCGACCTCAACTACCTGGGGTTCTCGTCCCTGCGCCAGCAGATGGAATGCCTGGCCCTGTTGTTCACCAAGCTGTTGGGCTTCATCACCGACGGCGAATTTCGCCTGGAGGGCGTGCAGTTCCGTCATGGGCGACCGGCGCGGGTGAGCGAGCACCAGCGACTGTTTGGCCTGCTGCCGGCATTCGGTTGTGAGCATGATGCGTTGCTGTTCCCGGCGGCGCTGCTGAAACGCCCCTCGCGCACCGCCAATCCGGAACTGCATCAGGTGCTCTGGCAACATGCGGAGACGCAACTGGATGCGCTGGTGGGCAACGACCTGCTCAACCGTCTGCGTTACCTGCTGGGTGTGCGCCTCGGCCAGGCGGATTGCTCACTCGACGCCTGCGCCGCCGAGCTGGGTTTCAGCAGCGGTGCATTGCAGCGGGCCCTGGCGGAGCAGGGCAGCAACCTGCGGCGGGTGCGAGAGTCGGTACAGCAGGTCCGTGCGGTGGAACTGCTGCAGGACGGCAAGGCGATGCGTGAGGTGGCCCGGGCCTGCGGTTTTTCCGAGCTGTCGCCGTTCTACCGGGCCTTCCGCCGCTGGTACGGGATGCCGCCGGAGGCCTATCGGGAGCGTTTGCGAGCGGGTTAGGAGGGGCTCCGCCAGGCACAGAAGCAACCTGCCGCCAGGGTGCTGCTGGCGCTCACCGGACGGTTGTCGAGCAGGGCTTCGAGAATCGGCTCGATGAAGCTGTTGGCCGAATTGCACACGGCGCCTTCGCTGTAGGGGCCGAAGTAGGCCAGACGGCCGTCGCGGTCCCAGATGCCGACAGCGGGCACCGCCGGCAGTTGCTCGGCGCCGGGCACCTCGACCAGGGGTTGCAGGGCTTCCAGGCCCGGCGGCAGTTGGCCCTTGCTGCCGGGCTTTTGCAGGGCATGGAAGGTCACGCCCTGGGGAGCGAAGCGCTGGATCAGCTCGGCCAGGTGCTGCTGGTTGCCGGCGTTGCAGGGGCAGGCCGGGTCCCAGAAATGCACCAGGCGGATTGGCCCCGGGCCGGCGAGCTCGGCCGGCAGGTGCAGTTGCTCGCCGGAAAATACCGTGGCCTGGGTATTGAAGGGGCGGACATAGCGCGACTCGTACCAGCGCAGGGCCAGCAGGATGGCGCAGACGCCGGCGAGGAGGAGGAGGCTGGTGATCAGTGTCTTGGGCTTGGGTGCACGCATGGTGAAAGGCCTGTGCGGGGGCGCGTAGCTTGCCACGTTGCGCCGGGCAGCAGAATATCGGCAGCCGGCCAGGGACCCAGGTGGTCCTGTGGATAGCGTTGCTTCACTCAGGGAAAACCCGATGCCAGAACCGTTCCAGCCCGATCTCCTGCGTCCTCTGTTGCGACCCTTGGCCGCAGGCGCTGCCGACTTGCGCCAGGCGCAGAGCTATCGCGCGTTCTACCGGCTGGATTTTGCCGCGCGCCATCCGGGCGTACTGAGCCGTCTGGGCTGTGTCGAGGTGGCCGGGTACTCCTTGGTCACCCAGCTCTGGTTGCCGCCCGAGCCCCGTGCCAGTCTGGTGATGCTGCATGGCTACTACGACCATATGGGGCTCTATGGCCACCTGGTGGACTGGGCGCTGGGCATGGGCTTCGCGGTGATCGCCTGCGACCTGCCGGGCCATGGACTGTCCAGCGGCGCGCGGGCCAGCATCGGTGATTTCGCCGAGTATCAGGCCACGCTCCAGGCGCTGCTGGGAGAGGCTGCCGCCCTGAACCTGCCGCAGCCCTGGCACCTGGCTGGGCAGAGCACTGGCGGTGCCATCCTGCTGGACTACCTGCTGACCGGTGCGCCGCGTCCGGAGCTGGGCGAGACCCTGCTGTTCGCCCCGCTGGTGCGGCCGCGCGCCTGGGGCTGGTCGAAGTTCAGTTACCAGCTGATGCGGCATTTCGTCGAAGGCATTCCACGGCGCTTCAGCGTCAACTCCAGCGACGCCGAGTTCATCGAGTTCGTCCACCACAAGGACCCGCTGCAGCCGCAGACCCTGCCCACCGCCTGGGTGGGCGCCCTGGCGCGCTGGGTGCCGTGCATCGAGAACGCGCAACGCAGCACGCGCCGGCCCCTGGTGATCCAGGGGAGCGGTGACATGACAGTGGATTGGCGGCACAACCTGCGGGTGCTGGCGGATAAGTTCGATCGGCCGGAGGTGCTGATGCTGGAAGGGGCCGGCCACCATCTGGTGAACGAGGCGCCAGCCTATCGGGAGCAGTACTTCGGGTTCTTGCGGGAGCGACTGAGCTAGCCCGGAGTGGTTGTCCGATGGCTCAGAGGCCCTGCTGTGCGGAGGCGTCCTGGCCCACGGCGAGGCCGGCGCGGACGGCGGCCAGGGCGGCCTGGTAGTAGGCCTTGCCATCGGCGGATTCGGCGAAGGTGACGAACTCTTCCAGTTCCGGATCGGACAGTTCGCGGTAGACATAGAGCAGGGTGTTATCCAGGTCGTTTCCAATCTGCTCCATCAACCGCTGGCGTTGGCCGTCGATCATGCCCTGGGCCTGACCGCCACCCAGCAGGCCGGGGAGCATCTGGCTCAAGCTGTCGGCGGCGACGCCGGCCAGGGCAAGGCTGACTTCGGCGCCGGCTTCGCGGGCTGGTAGTGCCTGGGCCAGGTGGCGGATCAGCAGGCGTCGCGTGGCGTCGGCCTCTATGCGTGGCAGGCCGTTGACATGCAGGGCCAACTGGTCGCGCCGGGTGGCCAGGGTTTCGGCGGCGATGATCTTGCGTCCCAGAGGCGACTGGAAGAAGGCCAGGGCCGGGCGCGGGTCGTTCAACTGGCCGCGGAGGGCAGCCTGGGCGCGCTGGTCGATGGCCTGGGGCTGGAAGCGGCGGTTGCTGTTGTCCACAAGGGCCTGGTAGACCGCCGGCGGCAGGGTCTTCTGGTAGCGCTGCTGAGCCGCTGCAAGGGCGTCGTTGAAGTGCGCGCGCTGTTCTGGCCAGCCGGCCGCCTGGTAAAGGTTGGCGTGATCGTCGGCCAGGGCAGGCAAGCCGAAGAGGAGGAGGGTAACGGCGAAGAGCAGGCGCATGAAAACTCCTTGATGACGCAGTCCGCTGTTCGTATCGGACCCACTCGTACGGCATCGGTTCGGCGGGGGAAGGCGTTGGCGGCGGGCAGGTGAGGCGGGGTTGAGCGTGCGGCTATTCTCAGCGGACTTGGGCTTTATTGTCGAGGTGTCGGAAACTGCCGCAAGTCATGTAGGCGATGTCTTATGCGCTGGTAGAATGCCGCCATTATGACTGCTCCTGCCGAATCCTCTCTATCCGCCCTGATCGTCGACGACTTGGCCCATCAGGGCTGGTCCCACCAGCACCTCGTGCTGCCTGCTGACCTCACTACCGCCTTGGCCGAAGAATGTCGCGCCCGCTCCGCTGCCGGGAGTCTTGCGCCGGCTTCGATCGGCCGTGGCGAGGGACAGCAGATTCGCGAGGGGGTGCGAGGCGACCGTATTCACTGGCTGGAACCCGGCCAGTCGGCCGCCAGCGATGCCTATCTGGCGCTGATGGACGAGCTGCGCCAGCGGCTCAACCGTGAGCTCTATCTGGGGCTGGAGGATTTCGAGTGCCATTTCGCCCTCTATCCTCCCGGCGCCTTCTATCAAAAGCACCTGGACCGCTTCCGAGACGACGACCGTCGTGCGGTGTCGGTGGTGGCGTACCTGAATGCCGATTGGCAGCCGGATCAGGGCGGCGCTCTGCGCCTGTACCCGGCTGACGGCGAACATGACGTGCAGCCCGAGGGCGGCAGTCTGGTGGTGTTCCTGTCCGCCGAGTTACCCCACGAAGTCTTGCCGGCGAACCGTGAGCGGCTGTCCCTGGCAGGTTGGTTCCGGCGGCGCGGCGGAGCGCTCTGAACGCCGGGAACTAGTGACCCCAGACCCGGAAATTACCGCGCAGGTCGGTGATGTCGCGGATCTCCAGGCTGCCGAGTCGGCTTTCGCCGATGTGCATGTCGGCGGCGACCCGTACGCGGATGCGTTGGGCCGGGATGAAGCTGGCCTGCAGTTGTTCGTTGATGGTAGTCAGGTCGGGCAGCTCCAGACGAATCTGCTGGGTACCTGAAGCGGACTTGACCACGTCCAGCTTGAGCGTTGGCTGGTCGGCGCCTAGTGCAGGGACGGTCAGGCCTAGTTGCGCAGGGCCCAGAGGGAAGTTTCCACCAGCTCCGTTGGGGCAATCGCCGGGTTTCAGGCAACCGTTGTCGATGCGCACGTTGCGCAGCGACAGGCTGCCGCCATCGTCGTTCCAGCGGATGCTGTCGATGCGGGTCATCACGTCCAGGCGCAGGTTGATCCCGGCCTGGCCGCTGATCTCGCTGAGGGCCTGGTTGTCCAGGGATTCCAGGGCGGCCTGGCCGGTACCGCTGAGCAGGGCGGTGCCGCAAGCCAGGGCAAGGCGGAGGTTGTGTGTCGTTCTGGGCATGGCACGCTCCTGTGCAGGTTGCGCGCAGAGTCTGGAGCGCCACGTGAGCCACAGCCAGTGGCGCAGGGCGCTTCCCGTCTAAGGATGGGGAAGCTCGTCGGCTTCCCCATGAAGCGGCTTGGCAGTTGTCCGCCCAAGGCCCTACCTTCGATCAGTGCCCGGTTCGCGCCAGCGGAATGGGTGTTACCCGGGGTGACCGCGAGGGTCGCCCCTCTGGAGACGTGGATGCAGAAGATTCTGGTCAGCCGTTGCTTGTTGGGGCAGCGGGTGCGTTATGACGGTGGGGCCCATGGGCCGTTCGGCGTGCTGGAGCGCTGGCAGGCGGAGGGCCGCATCGTGCCGCTCTGCCCGGAGGTGGCCGGTGGGCTGCCGACGCCGCGGGCACCGGCAGAAATTGCCGGCGGCCGTGGTGCTGCGGTGTTGGACGGCGAGCTGCCAGTGCTTACCGACGACGGCCAGGATGTGACGACCGAGTTCGTTGCCGGGGCGCGCATCGCCCTTGAACTGGTGGCCACCTACGGTATTCGCATCGCGCTGCTCAAGGCGCGCAGCCCTTCCTGCGGCAATCGCGAGAACTATGACGGCAGCTTCAGCGGCGTTCGTGTCGCTGGCGAGGGCGTCACCGCTGCAGCCTTGCGCCGCGTCGGTGTCGAGGTGTTCAGCGAAGAGGAGCTGGCCGAGGCGGCAGCGCGCCTGGCCGAGTTGGACGACGCCTGAGGCTCAGTGCGAGGCAGCGGCCGGTGGCTGGCTGAGGTCCTTGCCCAGCCATTGCTCGGACAGCGCGCCGAGCCTGCGCTCGCTGCGGAGCTTGGTCAGGGCGCGGTTCAGGCTGTCGCGGAAGGCCGGGTTGCCCTTCTGGAAGGGAATCGTCATGGGGGCGGCTGCGCGACTTTCGCCTTCAGCTTCGCTCAGAGGGAAGACGTAAGGATCGCTGAACTCCAGGGTGTCCTGACCTTCTTCCGACGGCTCGATCGGGTCCAGGGCAATGTCGTAGCGGCCACTCTGCAGGCCGTCCAGCATCTTGCCGCCGTCGTCCACCACGAAGTCCGCCTCTACATTCAGCTCCGCCGCCAGCGCGCGACCCAGTTCGACGTCGAAGCCGATCAGCTTGCCGCCTTCGCGGTAGCTGTAGGGCGGATTGTTGTCTTCCAGGGCGATGCGCAGGCTGCCGCGTTCCCAGATATCGTCGAGCAGTTCGGCCTGGGCGAGGGGGCTCAGCAGGGCGAACAGGGCGGGCAGGCAGTACAGCAGGCGCATGGGGAACTTCCTCGTTTCGTTATGTCTTCTTCGGCTGGCGCGGGGTGCAGCGCATGCTCGGACAGCAAGTGAACCTATCTGGTTGCATAGGGTCTGGTGTCTGGTTCACAAAAACATGGAGATGTGTAATGAGGACTTCATCATTCCTGAGCCTTGGCGCCCTGCTGCTTGGCGCCGCCACCGCCACCCAGGCTGCCGTTCCACGTACCCCCTCGCCCGAAGGCGCGCAGGTGTACTTCATCGAACCGGCTACTGGCGCCACGGTCGGCCAGACCTTTACCGTCAAGTTCGGTCTCAAGGGCATGGGCGTCGCGCCCGCCGGCGTGGATGCGCCCGCCACCGGCCACCATCACCTGCTGATCGATCAGGACGACGCGCCGGCGATGGACATGCCGCTGCCCATGACTGACAACCTCCGCCATTTCGGCAAGGGCCAGACGGAAACCCAACTGACGCTGCCACCCGGCAAGCACAACCTGCGGCTACTGGTAGGCGACAGGAACCACGTACCGCTGGACCCGCCAGTGATCTCGGAAACGATCACGGTGACGGTCAAGTAAAGACCTCGGAAACGAAAAAGGGAGGCCGAAGCCTCCCTTTTTCATGCCCGGCGAAGCATCGCCGACGCGCAGCAGCCTCTCTTTAGAAGAGGACGCGGCTGCGGATGGTGCCGTTCACGTGCTGCAGCTTCTCGAGGGCGAGGTCCGAGTACTCGGCATCGACGTCGATCACCACGTAGCCAACCTTCTCGTCGGTCTGCAGGTACTGACCGGAGATGTTGATGCCGTTGTCGGCGAACACCTTGTTGATCTCGCTCATCACGCCCGGCACGTTCTCGTGGATGTGCAGCAGACGGTGCTTGCCCGGATGCGACGGCAGGGCCACTTCAGGGAAGTTGACCGAGGACACCGAGGTACCGTTGTCGCTGTACTTGACTAGCTTCTCGGCCACTTCCAAGCCGATGTTGGCCTGGGCCTCGGCAGTGGAACCGCCGATGTGCGGGGTCAGGATCACGCGGTCCAGGCCACGCAGCGGGCTCTCGAACTCTTCGTCGTTGGACTTGGGTTCGACCGGGAATACGTCGATCGCGGCGCCGATCAGGTGCTCGTCCTTGATAGCTTCGGCCAGGGCGTCCAGCTTCACCACGGTGCCGCGGGCGGCGTTGATCAGGATGCCGCCTGGCTTGATGGCGCGGATCTCCTTCTCACCGATCATCCACTGGGTGGACGGCAGCTCCGGCACGTGCAGGGACACGATGTCGGACATGCCGAGCAGTTCGTGCAGGTTGCCCACCTGGGTAGCGTTACCCAGCGGCAGCTTGGTCACGGTGTCGTAGAAGAACACCTGCATGCCCAGGGCCTCGGCCAGGACCGACAGCTGGGTGCCGATGGAGCCGTAACCGACGATCCCCAGCTTCTTGCCGCGGATTTCGAAGGAGTTGGCTGCGGACTTGATCCAGCCGCCGCGGTGGCAGGAAGCGTTCTTCTCCGGGATGCCACGGAGCAGCAGGATCGCTTCGGCCAGCACCAGTTCGGCGACCGAGCGGGTGTTGGAATAGGGTGCGTTGAACACCGCGATACCGCGCTCGCGAGCGGCACTCAGGTTGACCTGGTTGGTGCCGATGCAGAAGCAGCCGACGGCGATGAGCTTCTTGGCGCAGTCGAACACCTCGTCGGTGAGCTGGGTACGCGAGCGGATGCCGATGAAGTGGACGTCGGCGATCTTCTCTTTCAGTTCATCACCCGAGAGGGCGCCCTTGAGGTACTCGATATTGGTGTACCCGGCGGCCTTCAGGGTGTCCACGGCATTCTGGTGGACGCCTTCGAGGAGAAGGAACTTGATCTTGCTCTTTTCGAGAGAGGTCTTGCTCATCTGCGTACCTATGTATCCCGGTAAAAATGACAGAAGCGGGCCGTGGGGGGACTTGGCTGCTACCCGGAAAATCGGCTGGAGAGCACGATTCGCGGGGTGCGTATGCTAGCATGATCTCCTTTTCCCTTGCTCGGTTGCGACCTGAATCGTTCTCAGGGCGACCATGAATGATTTGAGAGTTCCGCTGATGACCAACGTTGCCCTGATCGAAGAGCTGAAGACCCTGGTTGAGCCCGGCAAGGTGCTGACCGACGCCGCGTCCCTGGAGGCTTACGGCAAGGACTGGACCAAGCATTTCGCCCCGGCCCCCAGCGCCATCGTCTTCCCCAAGAGCATCGAGCAAGTACAGGCCATCGTTCGCTGGGCTAACCAGCACAAGGTCGCGCTGGTCCCCTCTGGCGGCCGTACCGGCCTTTCCGCCGCGGCTGTAGCAGCCAATGGCGAAGTGGTCGTCGCCTTCGACTACATGAACCAGATCCTCGAATTCAACGAGTTCGACCGCACCGTGGTCTGCCAGCCGGGCGTGGTTACCGAGCAGCTGCAGAACTTCGCTGAAGAAAAGGGCCTGTATTACCCGGTGGATTTCGCGTCTGCCGGTTCCAGCCAGATTGGCGGTAATATCGGTACCAATGCCGGCGGGATCAAGGTTATTCGCTACGGTATGACCCGGAACTGGGTAGCCGGCCTGAAGGTGGTCACTGGCGCTGGCGACCTGCTGGAGCTGAACAAGGACCTGATCAAGAACGCCACCGGCTACGACATGCGCCAGCTGTTCATCGGCGCCGAAGGCACCCTGGGCTTCGTGGTGGAAGCCACCATGCGCCTGGACCGTGCGCCGAAGAACCTCACCGCCATGGTCCTGGGCTCGCCTGACCTGGACTCGATCATGCCTGTGCTGCACGCCTTCCAGAGCAAGCTGGACCTGACCGCTTTCGAGTTCTTCTCCGACAAGGCCATGGCCAAGGTCCTGGCCCGTGGCGACGTGCCGGCTCCCTTCGAAACCGATTGCCCCTTCTACGCACTGCTGGAGTTCGAGGCCGCCAGCGAGGAGATCGCCAACGATGCCCTGGCCACCTTCGAACATTGCGTCGAGCAGGGTTGGGTGCTGGATGGCGTGATGAGCCAGAGCGAGCAGCAACTGCAGAATCTGTGGAAGCTGCGCGAGTACATCTCCGAGACCATCTCCCACTGGACTCCGTACAAGAACGACATCTCCGTTACCGTTTCCAGGGTGCCAGCGTTCCTGCATGACATCGACGCCATTGTCGAAGCCAACTATCCGGACTTCGAAGTGGTCTGGTTCGGCCACATCGGCGACGGCAACCTGCACCTGAACATCCTCAAGCCGGACAACCTGTCCAAGGACGAGTTCTTCGCCAAGTGCGCCACCGTGAACAAGTGGGTGTTCGAGACCGTGCAGAAGTACAACGGCTCCATCTCCGCCGAGCATGGCGTGGGCATGACCAAGCGTGACTACCTCGGCTACAGCCGCTCGGAGCCGGAGATTGCGGTGATGAAAGCGATCAAGGCGGTGTTCGATCCGAACGGGATCATGAACCCGGGGAAAATCTTCAATTGAGCAGACAGGCGGTGGAGCGATCCACCGCCTGTTTCGTATGGATACCGTTCAGGAGTCGGTAAATGAGCTACCAGCATCAATATGTCGATGGCACCTCGATCCACTTTTCCCTGGGTAAGGTGGTCTGCGTCGGTCGCAACTACGCCGAGCACGCCAAGGAACTGAACAACCCCGTGCCCACCGAGCCGTTGCTGTTCATCAAGCCTGGCTCCTGCGTGGTGCCGCTGGCCGGTGGCTTCAGCATTCCCCAGGACCGCGGCGCGGTGCATTTTGAGGCGGAAATCGCCGTGCTGATCGGCAAGCCGCTGTCGCGCCACCCGGACGAAGAGGAAGTGCGTGACGCCATCTCCGGCTTCGCCCCCGCCCTGGACCTGACCCTGCGCGACGTGCAAGCGAAGCTCAAGGAGAAGGGCCTGCCTTGGGAAATCGCCAAGAGTTTCGACGGTGCCTGCGTGCTGGCGCCCTTCGTACCGGGTGACGCGCCCGAACAGTTGGACGACATTGGCATTCGCCTGACCATCAACGGCGAAGTCCGCCAGGATGGCAACAGCCGTGACATGCTCAACCCCATCCTGCCGCTGATCCAGCACATGGCGGGTCACTTCAGCCTGCAACCGGGCGACGTCATCCTCACCGGTACCCCGGTGGGCGTCGGCCCGCTGAACCAGGGCGATGACCTGGTGCTGGAACTGGTTGGCCACAGCCGATTCGAAAGCCGGGTCATCTGATCCGGCCGACCGGCGGAGATGCATTTCACGGAACTTTCACTGGCATATGGCTATCTCTTAGCCTTCCTTTCGTCGAGTAGTATCCGATGCCGCTCCGCTTCCTGCCGTTCATCCGCCGCCGCAGGCTGATGCTGGGACTGGTCGCCGCCTTCGCCGGGACCACCGCCCTGACTAGTTACATGCACTGGGACGACCGCGCCCGGGTCTGGCTGGGTGAGCAGCAACTGACCCAGGAACAGCGCGCCGACAGCATCTGGCTGCCCGGCTACAGGGCCGTGCTGCAGGGCAAGCCACTGGCTGGCCTGGAGAACGACGAAACCTCGGACCTGGCCTACAACCCGGTTACCGGTACCCTGTTCACCGTCACCGGCAAGTCACCGACCCTGGTGGAGCTGAGCCGAGACGGCGAGGTGCTGCGCAAGATTCCACTGAAGGGCTTCTCCAACCCCGAAGGGGTCGCCGTGCTGGAAGGTGGCCATGTTGCGGTGACCGATGAACGCCGCCGCACCTTGTCGATTTTCGAGCTGGACCCGGAAACCCGCGAGTTGAGTGCCGGTAGTACGCCTGAGTTCGACCTCGGTTTCCCTGACTCGGGCAACAAGGGCTTCGAAGGTATTGCCTGGGACCCGGCCCAGGGCCGGCTTATTCTCGGCAAGGAGCGTGGCCCCATTGCGTTGTTCAGCCTCGGCAGCGACGGCAGCGAAGCCCACAGCGATGTACTTCGACCGCTGCCCAGCTATGGCCTGGGTATGCGCAATCTCTCCGCACTCAGCATTGATCCGCGCACCGGTCATCTGCTGGTGCTCTCCGCCCAGTCCAATCTGCTGCTGGAGCTGGACGAGGAGGGCGAGCCTGTGAGCTTCATCAGCCTGCTCGGTGGCATGAATGGCCTGGAAAGTCGCATCCCCCGCGCCGAAGGCGTGGCCATGGACGAGAGTGGCGACATCTACGTCGTCAGCGAGCCGAACCTGTTCTACGTGTTCCGCAAGCAACTGGTGGCCAGCGCCGATCCGAGTTAGGGCGCCCCGCCGTTAAGCTTCGCTTAAGGCGCTTTTAAGCCTCGTTTCAGCCAGCCGCCCTAGCCTGATCCCGTCAACCACTCAACGGGATCACGCCCATGAAAACCAAATACCTCGTCCTGCTGGTCGCGCCGCTGTTCTCCACTGCCGTCATGGCCAGCAGCTACACCGGCCCCGGCGCCACTTCCCAGATCACCACTGTCGCGGCCGCGCTGGAGGCCGCCGACGATGCACCGGTGGTGCTGCAGGGGCAGATCATCAAGCGCATCAAGGGCGACATCTACGAGTTCAAGGACGCCAGCGGCACCATGAAGGTGGAGATCGACGACGAAGACTGGCCGCCCATGTCTATCGACGACAAGGCCACCGTCAAACTGACCGGCGAAGTGGACCGCGACCTGATGGGCCGCGAAGTGGATGTGGAGTTCGTCGAGCGGGTGAACTGATATAGCCCTGTGGGGGCGAATTCATTCGCTAAGGGCAGCGCAGCTGCCCCTGGTTGATCCGAAGGGCAGACCTTCGGTCTGCATAGCGAATGAATTCGCCCCCACAAATGCCATTTCCCAGGGACCCTCACGCCACGCTTTCAAACCCCTGCAGCACATTGATCGCGTTGATGCCGATCTCCTCCACCGCATAGCCCCCTTCCATAACAAACAGCGTCTGCAGGCCGAGCTTGCCGATGATTTCGCCCATGCGCAGGTAGTCCGGGCTGTCCAGCTTGAATTGCGAGATGGGGTCCTCCTTGAAGGTATCCACGCCCAGCGATACCACCAGCGCGTCCGGCGCGTACTCGGCGATCTGCCGGCAGGCGTCGGCCAGAGCCAGGCTCCATGTCGACCAATCGACTCCCGAGGCCAGTGGGTAGTTGAAGTTGAAGCCTTCCCCCGCGCCCACGCCTCTCTCGTCCGCGAAGCCCAGGAAGTAGGGGTACTCGAAGCGCGGATCGCCGTGGATCGAAGCGAAAAGCACATCCGCACGGTCGTAGAAGATGTCCTGGGTGCCATTGCCGTGGTGGTAGTCCACATCCAGCACAGCAACCCGCTTCGCTCCGGCATCCAGCATGGCCTGCACGGCGATGGCCGCGTTGTTCAGGTAGCAGTAGCCGCCCATGTAGTCGGCGGCGGCGTGGTGGCCCGGCGGGCGGCACAAGGAGAAGATGCCGCGGGCGCCGTTGCGCAACTCCGTCTGGCCGCTGAGCGCGACGTTGGCTGAGCTGGTGATGGCCTGCCAGGTGCCGGCGGTGATGGGGGCGCCTGCGTCAAAGGAGTAATAGCCCAGGCGACCATCGATATCGGTGGGTTCTACCTGCCGCAAGCGCCGGGTCGGCCAGGCGATCGGCAGCATGTCATGACTACGACCCTTGGCCTGCCAGTCGCCCCAGGCGTTCTTCAGGAAATTGACGAAGCCTTCGCTGTGCACGCGCAGGATGGGCGATAGACCGAAGTCGGCCGGCGCCTGGATGGCGCCGAGGTTCACCGCCTTGGCGCGGTCCAGCACCATGTCGGCGCGGCTCGGCTTCTCGAAGCAGGGGGTGAACTGGCCACCGATCAGCTCGTGCTTGCCGTGGTGCAGGTGGTGGTCGTCGGAATAGATCGTCAGCATCAGCGTCTCCTTTCGGCGAGCGGGTCATCGGGTTCATTCGTGTTCGGAGAACTGCACCTGCGGCGCCTTGCGGCGGAAGCCGCCGGTCTGCACGGCGAGGTAGGCCAGGCCAATGGCGAACCAGCCCAGGCCGATGGCCAGGGTCAGCCCCGACAGGCTGGTCCAGAGCCAGGCAATCAGCGCGAAGCCGATCAGCGGGACGAGCCCATAGCGCAACAGGTCGCCCGGCTGGCGCGGGCGGCCGTCGAACAGGTGGGTGCGGATCACTGCCAGGTTCACGGCGGAGAAGGCCACCAGGGCGCCGAAACTGATCATCGAGGCCAGGGTGGCGAGGTCGATCACCACGGCCAGCAGCGATACCAGCGACACGATCAGGATAGCCACGGTCGGGGTGTGAAAACGTGCCGACAGGGTAGCGAACAGGCGGCGTGGCAGGATGCCGTCACGACCCATGCTATAGAGGATGCGCGAAACCGACGCCTGGGAAGCCAGCGCCGAGCCGGCAGCGCCAGCGACGTAGGTGGCGGTGAAGAAGGCGGCAAGGAACTGGCCGCCCGCCTGCAGCATCACTTCGTTGGCGGCGGCATCCACATCCTTGAAGCTGCTGCCGGGGAACACCAGTTGCGCCACCAGCGACAGCACGAAGAACAGCACGCCGGCGCAGAGGGTGGTGATGATGATCGCGCGTGGGATGTCGCGTTTCGGGTCGCGGGCTTCTTCGGCCAGGGTCGAAACCGCATCGAAACCGAGGAACGACAGGCAAAGCACCGCTGCGCCAGCCATCAACGGCGCCAGTCCGGGTTGGCTACCGTCGCCAATGAAGGGTGCGGCGAAGTCGATGGGGGCGCCAAACAGACTCTTGCCAGCCATGGCCAGGAACACCAGGACGAAGATCACCTGGGCGGCCACGATCAGGTTGCTCATGCTCGACACTGAGCTGATGCCGAGGACGTTCAGCGCGGTCACCAGGCCGATGGCGCTGACCACGAAGACCCAAGCGGGCACCTCGGGGAAGGCGATATTGAGGAAGAGGCCGATCACCAGGTAGTTGATCATCGGCAGGAACAGGTAGTCGAGCAGCAGTGACCAGCCGGCCAGGAAGCCTGCGCAGGGGCCGAAGCTCAGGCTGGCGTAGGAGTAGGCAGAGCCGGCGATGGGGTAGCGACGGACCATGAAGCTGTAGGACAGGGCGGTGAAGATCATCGCCAGCAGGGTCACCACGTAGGCCAAGGCGGTGCGTCCGCCTGTCATTTCGGTGACCACGCCGTAGGTAGTGAAGATGGTCAGCGGCACCATGTAGACCAGGCCGAAGAACACCAGGGCGGGCAACCCGAGTATCCGGCGCAGGGCCGTGCCCTGGGCGCTGTGGGTGAATTCGTTGGGCAGGCTGCCGCTGTTGTCGAGGCGGGCGGACGGGCTGGACATTGTTCTTCTCTCCGATTTACTGCGCGCCGCTGGGCGGCGCCTGGGTCGCAAGGCGAGCCATCCAGGCACGTGCTAGGCCGGGTCCGTTGCGCATCCGGCTGTGCGCGGGCAGTCAGTAAGGGTGGAGTTGGACTGAAGCGGGAGGGGCGGTGTGAAGCGCATGTGTACGGGACATTTGGGTATCTCTCTAGCCGTTGTTCTTGTTGGATCGGCGCCCGTCGGTGGGGCACCTGCTAGCTGCATGCGCTTCGATTCTGTCAGCGGGGGGAGCGGGGTAGAACCCCGCAAAGGGTCAGAATGGGATCGAAATGGCCAACATGGTTGGCCGGTTGATTCAGTTGAGTAGGATGAATGAAGCCTGCGATACCCATCACCATCGTCGATGGGTATCGCTTCGCTCCACGCCATCCTGCGGGCTATGTGGCGACTTATTTCTTCAGCTTGGTCCACACCTTGCTGCGCAGGCTCAGGGCCTTGGGCGAGCACAGCTTGAAGGTGCGCAGGCGGTCCAGCTTGTCCTGCGGGGTGTTGATGGCCGGGTCGTCGAACAGCTCTTTCTCCATGAACTTGTCCGAGCCGTCGATGGCGTTGTTGTACTTGGCGAAGTTGGAAGCGGCGGCGATGTTTTCCGGCAGCATCATCCAGTTGATGAAGGCGTGGGCTTCCTCGACGTTCAGGGCGTCCTTGGGAATCACGAAGTTATCGATGAAGACGTGGATGCCTTCCTTCGGATAGACGTAGACCAGGCTGTCGCGCTGGGCGTGGGCACGGTGGAAGGCACCGTTCCACTGCATGTGCATCGCCACTTCGCCAGCCGCCATGCGTTCGATGGTGCCGTCGCTGTTGTACATGGCCAGTAGCGGCTTCTGTGCCAGCAGCAGGTCCTGGATCTTCTTCGCGTCCTTCGGGTCCTCGGTGCACTGGTCGATGGACAGGTAATGGGACGCGGCGATGTACAGGTCTTCGATGGAGTTCAGCGCGACGACCTTGCCTTTCAGCTCGGCCGGCGGCTCGAAGAAGGGCTTCCAGCTCTCGTCCAGCTTGCCGCCCGGCACCTGCTTGCTGTCATAGCTGTAGCCAGTGGTGCCCCAGAGGTAAGGCACGCTGTAGTCGTGGCCGGGGTCGAAGTCGAGCGTCTGGAAGTTGGTCTTGAGGTTCTTCAGGTTGGGCAGCTTGCTCTTGTCGAGTTTCTGCAGCAGTCCGTCGCCGGCCATGATCTGGATGAAGCTGTCCGACGGCACTACCACGTCGTAGGCGCCGCCGCCGGCCTTGAGCTTGGCCAGCAGGGTTTCGTTGCTGTCGTAGGCGTCCAGGGTGGCCTTGATGCCGGTGTCCTTCTCGAACTTCTTCAGCAGCTCCGGCGGAAAGTAGTCCGACCAGTTGGCAAAGTGCAGGGTCCCTGCGGCCTGGGCGGAACCGGTCAGGCCGCTGGCGAGCAGCATAGCGAGTGCAAGCGGGGTACGGCGGGTCATGGTCAAGCTCCTTGCTGGTCGAAAGCGGGTCAGCGCTTGCGCTGCCCGACGTAGTAGGACAATGCAACGAAAGCTATGGAAATAGCTAGGATTATGGAGGATATGGCGTTGATCTTCGGTGAAATCCCCATCCGGATCGAGCTGAAGATGTACACCGGTAGAGTCGTGGCCCCGGCTCCGGCGACGAAGTAGGTGATGACGAAATCGTCCATGGAAATAATGAAGGCCAGCATGGCGCCGGAAAGGATGCCCGGCATCAGCAGCGGGAAGGTCACCTTCCAGAAGGCTTTCCAGGGCGACGCGTAGAGGTCGGCGGCCGCTTCGGCCAGGCGCGGGTCCATGCCCTCCAGACGGGCACGGATCGGCAGGTAGGCGAAGGGGATGCAGAACACCACATGGGCGATGAGGATGGTGAAGAGCGAGAGCTTCAGGCCGATGAAGGCGAAGAACATCAGCGTGGCCACGGCTGTGACGATTTCCGGCACCAGTAGCGGCAGGCCGAGTACGCCGCTCATCAGCGTCTGCCCACGGAAAGCGCGGCCGCGCATGCCGAGCGCGGCGAGGGTGGCCAGGGACGTGGCGATCAGGGTGGCGAAGGTGGCGACGATCAGCGAGTTCTTCGCCGCGCGGACGATCTCCGGGTCGTTGGCCACCACCGAGTACCACTTCAGGCTGAAGCTTTCCCAGATGGTCGCCGATTGCCCGCTGTTGAAGCTGAGCGCCACCAGCACCAGGATCGGCACGTAGAGAAAGGCGAAGAACAGCCAGGCGGTGGGGCGTACACCGGTGAAGCGCCAGAGCGGATTGCGCATGTTCATGGATGGCCTCCGGCGGCCTGCTTGAAGCGCAGGCTGTAAAACAGCATCGCCAGCAGCACGAAGCCCAGCAGGGCGAAGGACAGCGCCGCGCCCAGCGGCCAGTTGTGGGAGGCGCCGAACTGCAGCTGGATCAGGTTGCCGATCATCAGCGACTTACCGCCCCCGAGCAGCTCGGGAATGATGTAGTTGCCGAGCGAGGGGATGAATACCAGGATCGCGCCGGCGACTATGCCGGGCATGGCCAGCGGCACGATGACCCGGCGTAGGGCCTGGAAGCGGTTGGCGCCGAGGTCGAAGGCGGCTTCCACCAGGCGCCAGTCGAGCTTCTCCAGGCTGGTGTAGATGGGCAGCACCATGAAGGGCAGGAAGGTGTAGAGCAGGCCGATCACCACGGCCACGTCGGTGTAGAGCAGGCCAAGGGCGCCGTCGGACAGGCCGAAGACACCCAGTCCGCTGTCCACCAGACCGCCGTTGCGCAGCAGCAGGATCCACGCATAGACCCGCACCAGCAGGTTGGTCCAGAAGGGCACGGTGACCAGGAATAGCAGCAGGTTGCGCTTGCGCTCGCTCTGCAGCGCCAGGTAGAGCGCAGTGGGGAAGCCGATCAGCAGGCAACCCGCGGTTGTCAGGACCGAGAGCCAGAAAGAACGCTGGAAGATCTGCAGGTAGTCGGTGTTGAACACCAGGCTGTCGTCCAGGTCGCGTTCGTAGAGGAAGTTGACGTAGGCCTCCAGCGAATACTGGTCCCACTTCACACCTCCGTAGTCGCCCGGCGCCAGGATCGAAACCAGGAACATGATCCCCAGCGGCAGCACCAGGAACACCAGCAGGGCGAGCATGGCCGGGCTGGTCAGCAACAAGCGTCGGCGCAGCTGGCGGCGTTCGGCCTGGGCGCGCAGTGTGCTCATTCGACCAGCACCCGGATGGCTTCGCTGGGTACCTGTACCCGCACTTTCTCGCCACCGGAATAGGCATTCAGCGCGCCGTTGCGGTTTTGCTGGCGGACTCGGAAGCCGCTCTGCCCGGCAATGTTGAGGTGGTAGACGGTGTCGGTGCCGACATACACGACGTTCTCGATTTCGCCGGCCAAGTTGCCCTGCTCGTCGAGGCAGGTGCGTTCCGGGCGGATCGCCAGGGTCACGGCGCCACGGCGCGGGCTGAACGCGCTGAGCAACTGACCGTCGGGCAATAGCACGCCGCGTTCCAGGGCTTCGCCTTCGAGGAAGTTGGTTTCGCCGATGAAGTCCGCAACCGTGCGGTTCAGCGGTGCTTCGTAGATTTCTGTCGGGGTGCCGACCTGGAGGATGCGCCCCTTGCTCATCACCGCGATGCGGTCGGACATGGTCAGGGCTTCTTCCTGGTCATGGGTGACGAAGATGAAGGTGATGCCCGTTTCATGCTGCAGGCGCTTGAGCTCGATCTGCATGTCCTTGCGCAGCTTCTGGTCCAGCGCCGAGAGCGATTCGTCCAGCAGCAGCACCTTGGGTTTGTTGGCCAGGGCTCGGGCCAGGGCGATGCGTTGCTGCTGGCCACCGGAGAGCTGGTCGGCGCGGCGTTTGCCCACATCCGGCAGCTTCACCAGTTCCAGCATGCGCTGTACCGTCTGCTCGACCTCGTCGCGACCCAGGCCACGCATCTCCAGGCCGAAGGCGATGTTCTGCGCCACCGTCATGTGTGGGAACAAGGCGTAACTCTGGAAGACGGTATTGACGGGACGGCGGAACGGCGGGAGGCCCTGCATCGGTTCGCCGTACAGGCGGATGGCCCCGGAGCTGGGTTGCTCGAAACCGGCGATGAGTCGCAAGAGGGTGGTCTTGCCGCAGCCGGACGGGCCGAGGAGGGTGAAGAACTCGTTGGCGCGGATTTCCAGGGAAACATCGTCGAGGGCCTTCACGCCCTGCCCCGGATCACCGAACTCCATGCACACACGTTCGACGCTGATCGCGCTAGTCATGCTGATCACAAGCTCTAAGAGTTTGTTCTTATTGGGCTTTTCTTTTGCTGCTGGTGAAGCGGCCCTTGTTTGTCCCGATTCTGTCAGCAGCTCCGCTCCGAGAAGAACGATAGATCAGGTCAAAAGGAGATATTTCCGGCCAAGTTGCAGGCTGTGATGGACGTCGCTCTTGGCACATATCCGTAGGGGCGATTTCAATGGCTATGTCTGCGTTAAGTGTTGCTAGTACGTCCTGAGCCAGGCTGCTTGCCGAGTTTTGCGGATGCTTCTGGTTTCGTCCCCCCGGACGAGTCCCTTTCTCAAGCGCCGAAAGGAACCAAAGGGCTTGCCCCTGCATCCGGGTTTGGCTCCGCCAAACTACCCTCCCTCCATCCTTGCTCCAGGGGCACGGCGAGAGGGGCCATCCATG
>NZ_SSOK01000003.1:0-32188 GCF_029871195.1 Pseudomonas sp. BN415 | reverse complement strand
CACACCCACTCCCTGAGGCTGGCGAAGGCCTTTTCCGCGCCTACACGCTCCCGTGCGAGCAGGCTGATGAAGTTTCCCAGGAACAGCTCCACGTTCTTGCCGGTGAAGCCCTGGGAGGTCTTGAAGTGGCGTTTGTAGTGGGTGCGTCCGGCCAGCGATTCAGCCGGGATAGACACCTTCACGTCCTGGCGCATGAGGGTCCAGAAGGCATCGAGCACGCCCTTGCTGGAACACAGGCGGAAAGACTCCAGGCCGTACTGAAACAGCCCGTCGAGATGGCCGGCCAGCTCGGCAAAGGTGCGGTTGTCGATCATGGCGCCCGTCTGCATATCGGCCGAGCCGTCAGCGAACTGCTGGACGATGGAGTGGTGATAGCGCAGCTCGATCCGCCAGACAGGTGCTTCGGGGTCGTAGTTCTGGTCGTCGTCGGAATTGAACGGGTTGTCCATGCCGGACCAGACCGAACGCCAGTAGTCGAGCTTGTCGATGCTCCAGGCCTGCAAGGACTTGTTGTAGATGGCGAGCTGTATGCCTGACGCAGAACCGAACAGGAAGGACTGGCCACGGCCATAGGAGACGGCTTCCCCGTCGTAGTGGACTTCCTTGATGCCGGAGAGGTCGCGGCGGGTACGCGCACGACACAGCAGACGGTCAATCAGATCCACGGGAGGTGCCCATCCCTGCACGTCCAGGGCGAGGTGGACGGCGCACTGGTTGGGCTCGACGTGCTGCATGGCTTCCTTGGCGAAGCGGTCCATCCACTCCTGCAGGACGTCGGGAGTACACGACTGAATGGCGTGCGGGCTCACTTCGATCTTCATGTGCGCGCCGATCACGTCGATCTTCACGTTGAAGTTCTTCAGCAACAGGACGAAGCCGAGGTCCGCGTTCTGCAGCTTGTACTGGTAGCCCGAATCACGCCCCACACGTCCGGCATGCCAGTGATGTCCCGCGAACTGGACAATGCCACCTCGCTCAATGGCCGTGACCAGTTCCGGACGAATGAGGCCTCGGTACAACTGGCGCACGGTGTCCACCCGGCAGCCCAGCAATCGGACCTTTTCAAGGTTCGTCATGCGGGCCGTCTTCGGGTCGAAGAACAGGCGCGAGTCGCGAGACTCAAGACCGGTCGTGAGGTCCAGTCGAACCTGATCCACTGCTTTTTTCATGCTTCCAAGCTCCACGAATTGAAACGAATCGACACGGCTAAGAGCCATTCATAAGACGTGCTACAGGGACGTCAGGCCCGCGGCCCTTTGCGCGGTGCTCGCGGGCTCGCATCCGGGCAAAAGGCCCGCGGGAGAAGGCCTGACGGTGTGCACCTGGTGATTCGCCGCTACCACAGAAACTCCCCCTTCACGTAGGGCACCTGGGTCACACGCACCTGCTTGGGTGGCGTATCGGAGCCTGGCGTGGGGGCGGATGTGGACGGCAGTGAATTGGCCTTGTAGGTCTCCAGCGATGGCCGGTCCGGCAGGCTGGCGTCGAAGAAGCCGTAGGTGGCGGCGTTGAGGCAGAAGTCGAAGGAGGTCATCACGCGGGTGGACTGCTGGCTGTAGCACTGGCAGGAGACGCCATCCTTCACCGTGTCCGGCGGACGCTTGGCGACCAGGAACGGATCCGAGGTGGACAGGCAGTACAGGCGCGGATGGGTCACCGGCTTGGTCAGTTCGTCGTACACCGGCGCCGTGGACGGGATATCGGGGATCCTTGGCTCCAGGCTGGCCAGGTACTGCGCCTTGGTCTTGGGTCCACTGCCAGTCTGCGGGCTAAGCACCGCATCGACCTTGTCGCTGACCTTGTCCACCAGGGACTTTTCCGTGACGGCCGCAGCGGCTGCCTCGACCGGCTTGGAGCCTTGCTTGTAGCGCTCATAGGCGCGGTAGACGAGCACCGCCGCGACCACCAGCACCAGGCAGGCCAGGATGAACTTCTTCGGCAGGTTGACGCGGAAGTGGTGGCCCGCGTTGGCGCTCTGATAGACGTCGAAGAAGCGCTTGTCGATCTTCACCGGTTGCTTGTCGGCGTCCTTGAAGGCGGTCTTCTTCTCCACGTCCTCGATGACGAACTGCGATTCGAAGCGCAACAGCTGGGCCGACTTGAACACCCGCATGAAGTGGATATGCCCATCGGCCAGGCGCCGCGCGTGCACATCCAGGAAGCGCGGGTCCTGGGTGATCAGGTGCAGCTCGTGGCCGTTCTTGCGGATCAGCTCCAGGCGGCTGACGTGTTCGGGGATGGCCTTGCGCGGATCCCGCACGCCGAACATGGGAACCGCTGCCGAGCCCTGGGCTTCGTCCACGACGATGATGGCGTCGGCGGGCAGCTCGTACCATTTGGTGGCGTCGTCGAACTCGAACCAGGCCGCCTGCAGCTTCTCCGGTTTGAGGCCGGTGACGTTGTGGTAGTAGACGACGCGCCCGGCCTTGAAGGCCTTGTCGTCGATCTCGCGGATGGCGTTGAGGGTCTTGCCGTGGCCGGGCTTGCCGGTGCGTAAGATGATCATGGCCGCCTCCCTTAAGCATCAATGGAGGTGCCGCCCGGGGCACGCCAGACTTGTTTGCGTTTGAGGTCGGCGGCCTTGTCCAGGCCGGTGAGGACCATGCGGGTGGTGATGGCGGAGAGGAAGATGTTGACGATGACGTCGAACTTGGCGATGCCGAGCATCTGCTGGATCACCACCCCAGTGCTGCCGATGTTCTGGGTGATGTAGTTCTGCACCACATCGAGCACGGCGTTGTAGCCGACGTAGGTGACGAAGCCGACGCCGAGCATGCGCAGCACGAGGCGCACGGCGGGGCCGATGATCATCATGATCAGCTGGGCGATGAAGAGGAATTGCATCAGGCACCTCCAAAGGCACGGCCCACGTATAACGCCGCCGCTATCCCAGCGAGGGCGACGAACACGTAGGAAAGGTCGGAAGCCGCCGCGCACAGCGGCTCATAGGAAAACGCGAGGGTCTTGCCGCCACCGGAGCGCAGGTTGACGGTCTTGTCTGCGGGGCAGCTGTTTGAGGGCAGCCAGCGGGCGCCGGACTGGATGAAGGACGGCACCTGGACTTGCGGGGATTCGGGGTTGCCGGGATCGGCTTCGGCGAGGAAGCCTTCGATTTCGCCCTTGTGGCCGGCGAAGTCGTTCAGTTCTTCGGCGGCGCACTTCTGCTCCTTCTCCTGCTGCAGGATCGCGCACTGGATGGCGTCGCCTTCGCAGGCAATGGCTTGTTCACATTGCAGGCCGGAAGCGCTGGATTCGCTCTCTTCCTCGTCCTGCTCTTCCTTGGCTTTGTCGTCCTGGGATTTGCCGTCGCTGTCCTTGCAGCCCGGGCCGGTGCAGGTGGAAGACTCGCTGCCCTTGCTGCCATCGGCATTGGTATGGCTGACCGAGGTGTTGTTGGTGACGCTGGTGGTGCAGGCCTTGGTGCCGGAGCAGTTGGTCGTGGTGGTGGTTTCGCTGGTGGTGGTGGTCTTGGAACCATCCGGGTTGGTGACCTCGGTGATGTCCTTTTCGGTCTCGGTCTTCTGTTGCGACGGCGAGGGAGACTTGGGAATGCACACGTCCTGGATGCCAGAGCCGACGTCTACTTGCCCCCGGTCGCACGAGCCCGGGTTGGTGAATTCGACGCTGGTTTGGCAGGTCATGTGTACCCGCCCTTCCCCATCGGTCACCTTGTCGGTACAGCTGGATTCGGACTTGGATTGCGCCTCGAGGGAGGACGGGCCTTTGTTGGGGCTGTCTTCGGCGGAGCAGGAGACGCCATTGCCCTTGTAGGCGAACAGGCCGAACACGCCATTGGGCGTGCCATCGACGAAGCGGTAGACGTTGGTGGGCCCGGCGCTGTCCCAGGCGTACTGGCAGGAGCCCTGGCAGACCACGCCGGGCGGATCGACCTGAGCACCAATGGCGCCACCGCCGGTGTACTCGCCCATGCGGTGCTCATGGGAAAGGGACTGGCCGATGGTGGGTTCACACACATCCGGGGCCGGAGCTTCGCAGGCCCCCGTCATCGGGTTAAAGGGCTGCCCCGGCGGGCACGAGTCCCCGATTCGATACATCGGGTTACTCCAACGCGGCGTGCCCTCAGCATTTCGGAGGGTGCAGTCGGCCTGGGTGCCATCACGGTACAGCGGCGAGACACTCTTCGTTGGATAGATGGTGGTTAAGCGGGCGGCCTCGCACAACGCTTCCGGGCTGGCCTTAGCGCCAAGGTTGAGGTTGTCGGGTAAAAAGACCCAGGCATAGGTCGCCGCCTCAGAGACGCCCGAAAAACACCAGGTAAAAAGCCACGCAGCAAAGGGCCAGATAAAACGTCGGATAGTCGAAGGACATTGGTTCACCATCTCGCTTCTCGCCCTGGGGAAAAGAAAGGCCCGGCGAACCGGGCCCGTGGAGCGGACGCCGGCCTTACAGCGCGCGACGCATGTACTTGAACGCAGCCGCGCCGACCAGGACGGCGAACACAGCCCAACCGATGGTGTTGGTGTCTTCGCCGGCAGTGGTCAGGGCGCCGGTCGCTTCGGGGGGAACGGCGGCGAACACGGTGGAGCCGACGAAGGCACAGGCAGTGCCGACAGCAGCAGTGGTGGCACCGACGGAGCGGCGCAGGAGGGATTGCAGGTTCTGGCTCATAGAGACCTCACAGCAGTTTTTTCAGGAGAAGGAAGGCGAAGACCGAGGCGAAGAGGATGAGCACCTCATCCTTCAACGCCATGGCGTCCTCCCACGTAAGCCCGGACCCTTGATCCAGCGAAGTCCGGAGTTCTTCAGCCGTGACAGCGGACAGTTGCCCGGCGCAGACGATGCCGCCGCCTACCCGTACGCCCCAGTCGCCGTCACAGACGATGAAGTTCATGCCGCGTGCTCCAGGACCTGGGCCGGCAGCGGCTGTTCGCAGCCACCGGGGCAGGTGTGTTCATGGAGCTTCGGCAGGAGGTCGGACGCCGGGGCCGGTTGATTCCAGAGCTGGCCCATCGGCCGCCCGCAGCGGTCACACACGACGCGATCCAGAATCACCATGGCGGCGCCCTCCCCCGGTTAGGACTTGGCCGGCTCGTTCGGAGTCGGAGTGGCTTGCGGCTGCTGCGGACGACTCGGCTGGCTGCTGCGCGGAGCCGGTTGGTCGTTCACCACAGCGACGATCACTTGCTTGTTCTCGATCCGGCCGTATTGGTCGCGGGTGGGGCGGACGGCGGTTTCGAACTTCATCTTCTGAGGGCCGCGGGTGAAGTCGATTTGCTCCAGGACGGTGGGGTCGCAGCTGTAGCCGGTGAACTCGAAGCCACGGGCGTTGGGGCGTTCCTTGGAGCCCTGGGGGATGGGCGAGAAGCCCTGCAGGCTGGCGAAGACTTCGCCGGTGTCTTTCTTGGCGTACCAGTCGGTCTGGACGACGAGGATTTCCAGGGTGGCTTTGGCGGTTGGGATGTCGAACATGGGTATTTCCTCTTTCGGATGCGCCTTGGGCGCGGTCGGTAATCAGCCGGCTCGACTTTCTTGGGCGTGAAGGGTCCCTCGACCCGTGGTTGGCCGTTCTGTCGGTGTGGCTGTGGGTGGTGCCTGGGTGCGTTCGGTCGGGCTGCGGGGTGGCCGGTCAGGCCTCAAACACAAAGGGCGCTGCCCTTGTCATCCCGCTCTTGCCGCCGAGGGCTCGGGAGCGCGGGGCGGTGAAGCGTTGCCCCTCTCTCCCCAGCCGAGGCTTTTCAGGGTGGGGGGCGGTCAAGGGTGCGCTTCGCCCGGCGCTCCGTTTGGCCGAACGGTGAAGCGTGTTCGGACAAGCCGGTGCGGCGGCCCTGGACCGGGGCGAGTCCGGTGTGGGGGCGCGGGCGCGGAAGAAGCCCGAGGGCCTTGGCCAGCCGGAAGGTCAGGACGGCGATCAGGGCCACGACCAGGGCGATGAGTTGGGCGTCAGTCATGGCTCAGTCCTCGAACGGCTCGTGGATGGGCACGAAGGGCGTGGGCGGCCCGCTGTCGTACACAACGTGCCAGTACTTCGGGGCGCGGCGGGCGGGCCTGTGTTTCTCGCAGTACAAGGCCGGCTGGCAGACCCAGCGCCCAGCGACCTTGGATATCTGCGCAGGGCGGCAGTGCTCGCAGGGAGTGGACCGGGAGGGTGCGCTGCCCGCCAGTTCGCGACGGGACCAGCAGACAGAGCAGTCGCAGTTCGCGGCGTGGGTGAGGTGCAGGTAGTAGTTGTGATCCTTCATGGGCGGGCACCTCCTGGACAAAGCTCTGCTCAAGTCGAACAACCAGCTCGGCGTTCAGGGACCGATGGGCAGCTTTTGCGGCCCGCTCGGCCTTGGAGCGGAGTGCGAGTGGCATGCGCAGCTTGAATTGCGGGTTAGTGCGACTCATGCCATCCACTCCTGCTCCAGGAGCCAGCCACGAAGCAGAGCGCTGTTAACCATGCGGCGCTTGCCGAGCTTCACGGTGGGCAGTACGCCCTTCATGGCCCAGGCCCGAACAACGCCGTAAGCAACGCCATTGCGTTCGGCCCAGCTCTCGATGGTTTCAACGTCCTGTTGCGGGCCTATCAAGCCGCGTGGGTCAAGCTCTTCCAGTTCCATGCTCGTTCCGTCACTATTCGTGGCAATGAGTATCCATATACAACTATCAATATTTGATAGTTGATTAATGACAAGTTTAGTTTGATGGAAATGAGCGGCAATCGGCTGAGTCCGAATGCACTGGTGAAAGCAGGAAAATGAGAGAGCGAATCATCGCGATATTGGCGCGGAAAAAGCTGACAGCTAAGCGACTGGAGCAGCTGAGCGGTATTGATCGCGAAAAATGGTATGCGCTTAGAAGAGGTGGCAGGCGGGTTAACGAAGACGACATCAAGGTGATCGTTGAGCTAGCTCCCGAGTACGCCTTGTGGCTTGTCAGCGGAAAGATTGCCCCGGAAGCTGGGCAGACAAGCCCCGACTACGACGAAGCTCATTCAAACTTGCCCAAACCCAACGCGGGATAGCGATTACGACAGCAGTAGCTAAACGCTGGTTCTCAAGGAGGGGCCGCTAAGCGGCATTGGGGAAAGGGAGGTCACCAGTCAGTCATGGATCGACGCATCGCCCGGCCGTTCGGCCGAAGCCAACTCTTCCACGATCATCATCCGCTTCGGCGCGCGGATGGTGAGGTGCACAGTGTCACCCTCGATAGCGCCGACTCGAATCTCTATGCCTTTCGTAACGAGCAGATCCAGCAACTAGCACCAACTCACCACTCCATGGCTATCAGAATTCAGAATGCTACCCCAAAAATTCTGTTTCTAGCTAAGCGAGAGTCGATTGGCGGCGAGCAATACTCATCAGCAAACGTCGAAAATCAACCTAAATCTCCCTCCCTGATTTTAATCAAGGGAATTTTCCACATAGCACTTCCCACTCAACAATTTGAGCATTAACTGATGAACCAGCGGTTTATTTTATATTTCTCCGCCTGCTTTTTCTCTACATTTTTTCCCAACCTCTCTTCGGCAACTACATATTCATGGAAATTCCTTCCCGACAACCTTTCGCTTGGTGCTAATGCCTCCCCTGAGACACTATGTGAAGCAGCTAGAAAAACCACGCCATATCCAACTAAAGAGATCTCAGAATTATATAGAGCAGGCACCCAGGCAGACTGCATTCTAAAAAACACTGCAGGAATACCGCGCTGGGTAAACCCAATGTTTCGACTAGGTGACTCCTGCGCAGCGGGGGCTGTATTTAGGCCAGAAACTGGACAGTGTGTTAGCATCCAAAAGGGCGCTCCCAAGGAAAGCGATAATTCACCTAAATCTTGCACTGGCAATCCTATTATTTTTTCCATTGGAAACAAATATCAAATAGAAACCGACTACACACACGCAAAAAATGAAACAATCAACTTCTCAAGAAGCTATAACAGTCTAGACGGCGTTTGGCGACACAATTATTCAACTCATCTAAAGCCCTCCAAAATCGGCTCAAATCAATACTTAACCTTGGTCATGGCGGATGGCTCAGAAGGATTCTTTACCGTACAAGAAAATTTAGCAACTAGTGATAGCATCAACTTAGGAAAACTTTCCAAGGAAGACGAGCACTGGGTTTATACCTCAACCGAAAATGAGCGCTTTGTATTTAACGAAGAAGGCAAAAATATCAAACGCACAAGCCCAAAAGGAAGAGAGCAAACCCTACTTTACGAAAACAACAAAATCACAGTAACAGACAATTACGGACAAAGCCTTCTTATCACCGAGGACTTGGACCACCAACCACTTACCTTCAACACCTCAAACATTCAAATCACCTATAACTACAACACCAACAAACGCCTCACGTCTCTAAGCCGCACTTCCAGCGGAACAACTTCCCAACGCCAATTCCACTACGAAGACAGCAATAACAATGCATTACTCACCGGCATTACCGACGAACTCAATGTTCGCTACGCCACTTGGAAATATGACAACCAGGGCCGTGCGATATCCAGCGAACATGCAGACAGCGCTGAAAAGATTCTTGTGAGTTACAACCCCGATGGATCCACCACGATCACCAATGAACTAGGCAAGCGAACCACCTACCGCTTCCAAGTCATTCAGGGCATCAAGCGTATCACTGCTATCGAAGGCGAGCCCTCCCCCAACTGCCCCAATAGCAACTCCACCTTCACCTACGACCAACGTGGTCTACTGAAGACAAAGACCGACAATCGCGGCCTAACTACCACCTACGACTACAACGCCCGTGGCCTGGAGAGTTCCCGCACCGAAGCTGCAGGAACTCCGCAGGCTCGCACTATCGTCACCGACTGGCACCCAACTCTGTTCCTGCCGGTGACCATTACTGAACCGGATCGCATAACAACCTATCAATACGACGAACAAGGCCGACCACTCGGCCGGACTACCAGCGAATTTTAATTAACACGGAACGTTAATATGTCTCATGGATTGCGTGTCAACAATGAAGAAAATTTCCCCGATCGCAGAAAGCACCCGCTACGTTACTGGCTCGCAGCGTCAACCACACTACTAGTTTGCTGCAAATCTTTTGGCTTCGACATGATGCCACCGACAGAAGTCAAATACGTCTCTACCTTTGTAAGCGGCCGTTATTATGAAGACCCTCATACCGCATGCAAATCCATCGCCACCTCACTAAACTCTGGGCAATATAAAACTTCAGACTATCTCAACCCCCGCTACGGAGTTCGCCCCCAATACGGACCTGGCTGCTACTATGACTTAAGAAATGTAAAAACGGGAAGTATCACCTACAACGTACACTATCAGAACTGGGTGAATCCGGTATACTCTTGCCTGCCTGGCTATGACGGACCATATAAAACTTACCAATACCACTCTTGGGGAGATGATATTTGCCGACTTTCCAATTCCAAGTATACCGACACACAGCCGGCGTCATGTACAACATTGCCATCAACCCAGGGTTACCAAGCAAGGGCAGTTCCCATTCAAATTCCTGGACTCGACATTGACTTACAGTACTACTCAAAGCCGTCGACCTCAACTTATCGCTCAGGCTCTCTTGGAATCCCTGATTGGTCATCACCGCTAAACAGCAAACTTCGCTTCGCCTACAGCCCAGTTTATCAAAAGATATTTGCACAACTCACCGAAAGCGAATTCACCAAATACTTATTCAAGGAAGATAGCCCTGGTGTTTTCACTGCATGGGGAACTGGGCTTTCGTTAACCAATGAAAATGGCTCGTTCGTACTGCACGATCAAGCAGGTGGTCGCCGCGTCTATTCGAGCGAAGGTAATCTCATCGGATTCCAACCCGCAGGAGAGCCTTTTACCACCATTGAGTACTACGCCCTTGATGCAGAATTGAACAATGCAGGATACGGCATGATCAAGAGTATTTCATCACGCGGTCATGTCTACAGTTTCCGATATCAGCAAACACGCTTGCATAGAATAGAGTGGGAGGGGGGCGAAGCCACCTTTCAGTATGAAAATGGCAAGCTCACCAAGATAGTTTACCCAGACCAGGAAGTTTCCATTGCCTATGAAGACGGCTCCAATTGCCTTCGTCAAATCAATCTGAACGGCCAACCACAATATACAAGCAGTTGCACCGCACAAGGACAGTTACTTCAAGAGCTAACACCAAGCGGCTCATTGAGTTATAGCTACCTTTCGGATGGCTACGTAGTAACTAACAGTCTCGGGAAGAGAACGCGCTATCAATTCTCGGTCATCGCCAGCGAGCGCCGACTAACAAAAATCTCGGGCGAGGCGACTCCAAACTGTGAGGCGGCCCAGCGAATTACCACCTATTACCCAAATGGCCTACGGCAGTCGTCGACCGACTGGAAGGGCAATCAAACTCAGTTTCAGTATGACAGTCGTGGTCGAGAAGTCTCCCGAACTGAAGCCGTCGGCACCCCACATGCACGGACCATCACCACTGACTGGCACCCGACCCTATACCTGCCAGCAACAGTCACCGAACCGAATCGCATCACCACCTACGAGTACGACGCTCAAGGCCGTCAGATCGGCCAGTCCATTACCGAACGCTGATTTCAGAGGGAACTGAACCATGTACCCAGTGCTATCCCGCACTCTGCTGGCGGCGGCGTTGATTGCCGTCACCGGTTTGTCCGCCCAAGCGGCTTCCCGCAGTTGGAGCTACACCTACACCGCCCAAGGCCTGCTGGAATCGGCCAACGGGCCGCGTACCGATATGGCCGACGTCACCCAGTACGCCTACGACGCCCAAGGCAACCTGACCCAGGTGACCAACGCTCTGGGCCATATCACCCAGCTCTCGAACTTCGATGCCCAGGGGCACCCGCAGACCATCACCGATGCAAATGGCGTGGTCACCACCCTGACCTACAGTTGGCAAGGTTGGCTGACCTCGATCAGTACAGCGGGGAGCACCACCAGTTTCGAGCACGACGCGGTGGGCCAGATCATCAAGCTCACCCGGGGCGACGGTAGCTGGTTGGCTTACACCTACGACGGTGCCCGCCGCCTGACCGCTATCAGCAACAACCTCGGCGAGAAGGTTGAGTTCGACCTCGATGCCATGGGCAATCGCACCGCGCAGCGGATCAAGGACCCCTCCAGCAATCTGACCCAGCAACAGCAGTGGGTGTATGACGAGCTCGGCCGCTTGCTGCATTCAGTAGGCGCTGCCGGGCAGACCAGCCAGTATCAGTACGACCTCAACGACAATCCCACCGGCACCACCAACCCGCGCAACTTCAGCCACAGCCGCAGCTTCGACGCCCTGGATCGACTGGTCAGCAGTACGGACCCGCTGAATGGCGTCACCAATCTGGCCTACGACGCCCAGGACAACCTCACTGAGGTCAAGGACCCGCGCGGGGTCACCACTCGCTATGTGTACGACGGCCTGGGTAACTTGACCCAGCAGATCAGCCCGGACAGTGGCAATACTAGCTACGAGTACGACGCGGCCGGCAATGTGACCAAGCGCACCGACGCCCGGGGCGTGGTCACCACCTACAGCTACGACGCATTGAACCGCCTGACCGCTCGCCAGTACCCGGCCAAGCCGGCGCTGAACGTGCAGTACCACTACGACATGACTGCCGACGGCAACCACGGCATTGGCCGTCTCACCGCCGTGCAGGACGCCAGCGGGGTACTGGGCTACCACTACGACGCGCAAGGCAATCTCACCGGGCAGCTCCGTTCGGTGGCGGTGAACGGCGCCGACCAGTACGACAGCCTGCAATTTGCCTATGACGGCGCAAACCAGCTCAACCGCATCGACTATCCAGTAGGCTTCAGCGTGCTGTATCAGCGCAATGCTGCAGGCCAGGTCAATGAGGTGCAGCTAGTAGTCGGCAACAACCCGCCCGCGACCTTCGCCAACAACCTGAGCTACCTGCCCTTCGGCCCATTGAAGAGCCTAACCTGGGCCAACGGCGTCAGTCTCAGCCGCAGTTACGACCAGGACTACCGGCTGACCACGCAAGCAGTGGCTGGTTGGAACAGCCAGTACGGTTACGACGCCAACAGCAACATCACCCAACTCACCAGCACCCTGCTCGGCAATCTCAACTACAGCTACGACGCGCTCGACCGTCTGACTGAGGAAAAGCACGCCAGCCGCCAGCAAGCCTATGGCTACGACGCGGTGGGCAACCGCACCAGCAAAGCCACCACGCCGATAGTGGATGGTGAACCGCAGAGCACTTCCACTCTCACCTACCAGTACGCGACCACCAGCAACCGTCTGACCCAGATCGGTGACGTGCCGGTCGAAAGTGATGCCGCTGGCAACCTCACCCAGGACCGCGCCGACCGCCAGATGGTCTATGACGAGCAGAACCGTCTGGTGGCCGTGAAGTTCGGCGGTGCCATCGTGGCGGAGTACCGCTACAACGCCCTCGGCCAGCGCACCCACAAACTCACCCCGCAAGGCACGACCACCTTCCTGTATGGGCCGGACGGCCAGTTGCTCGGTGAGCAGCAGTTCAATTACCTGGGCAAGAAGACCCGTGGCCAGTACTACCTCTGGCTGGATCGCCTGCCACTGGGCGGTGTCACCGTGGTCTATGACGGCCAGGGCGCCATCGCCAGCAGCACGCCGTTCTACCTGCATAGCGATCACCTCAACACACCGCGACTGGCCACCGACACGAACCAGCAAAGCGTGTGGCAGTGGACGGGGGATGCTTTTGGGGTAGGACTCGCCAACGGTAGCCTGGTGCTGAACCTGCGATTCCCTGGGCAGTACTTCGACCAAGAGAGCGGGCTGCACTACAACTACTTCCGCGATTACGACCCGCAGACCGGGCGCTATGTGGAGAGTGATCCGATTGGGCTGCTTGGGGGATTGAATACTTTTGGCTATGTGAGGGGTAACTCTCTTCGATTCATTGATCCGTCTGGGCTAGATATCGCTGTAATTGAAAACGGAGCAACTGACGGGAACCCAATAGGCCATACTGCGATAGCCGTTACCGGAGCGGGCGTCTATAGTTTTGGAAATGCCACTCCGGCCGGCGGAAGCGTTAAAGATTACATACGTCGCGAAGCCCCTAGGCGCAACACAAACATATACATAATTAAAACAACAAAAGAACAAGACCAGGCTGTTCTGAGAAATTTACGGTCATACAAAGACACACGACTACCCGGTGACTTTGCGAGCATCGCATATGCAGATAACTGCTCAACAAGAACAAACTCAGCGCTATCTGCAGCAGGAATTGCATACCCATATGAAACTGACCTCGCGACGGGCCAGCCTATTACCGTTCTACCAAGCCAACCAGGCAGTGCAGGATATCGAGCGATTTCTGCAGGAGCTGTAGAGGTAGAGATACCCAAGAAATCTAATTCAATACCTGCTGAAATTGATCAATTCGAACCGAGGTAAAAATGTCTAAGAAAAAAACCGTTTCTCTCGTAATATTTGCGATCATTTTGCTAGCCGGATTCATCACCTCATGGAAAAACATGAATTATTCAGATGGGTTTGAATCCATTGGAAAGGGCATGACTGAAGAGCAGGTTACCGATGCCATGGGCAAGTCAGACCTTCGGCGACTTGGCTGCCGAGACACTCCTACATGGCAAGGCGACAAGATCCAAGAAGATCACTGCGGCTTTGAGCTTCAGTACAATGCATTTCTGCTCCCAAAATTCTGGACAATTGGATTTGGGAAAGACGGAGCAGTAATTTCTAAATATGAGTACGTTTCCCCCTAAAGCAGGAAAACCATGACGTTCACGGCATGCGTTCTCCGCATGCCTAACCGTCTAAAAGCTCTAAGAGAAGCAAAAAACTTTCAACACCAAAAAAATAGCAGCACAACTTAGAAATCAAATAAAGCTAAAAATGGAGTGGCACACCCTAATTTCAGGTGTGTAGCACTCCATTTTTTTAATTTTTGAAGCACTCTCCAGCCTCTGAAAACCCCGGAGATAGCTGTATCAACGCTTTCAGCGGTGCGTTCAGGCCTTTTCGGTTTCGGGTATCACGCTGGGCCGGCACAGCGTTCACGTTGATGCAGCGCCTGCAGACGCGGGAACTGTCGAAAAAGTGTCGAACTCAGTGAGACCTTAAGCACCATTTCGGACCGTAGCAGTGGAGCTGAACCCAGCAATCACGCCGCTTTGCTCTCCACTACCACGCAAGAACTAGGGTTTGAAGCCCGGCCACGCCACCGGGCGTGCTTGCCTTCCATGTCGATCTACAAGGCTTTTTCCGTGCCGTCTTGCACTGCAAGCGCGGAGGTGTCGAAGAACTGTCGAAAATCACTCGGGTTGCATTCCAGAAAGGCCTGGAAGTGCCCCGGCGCCAGGTGAGCGTAGCGCATGGACAGGCCATTGCTCTCAGCCAACACACCGACCTGGTCGACGTTGATCCAGACGTACAGTTGCCGATTCATCAGCGAGCCTTGTCGCCAGGCTAGGTGGCCGAGGACTTTTCAATGGCGTGCAGCAGGCGGTCCAGTTCATCGGACTCGGGATTGATCTTGCCGGAATGAGCCGCCGAAGATTTGTTGAATGCGCGAAGTACCTGAGCACTCGCCGCCCCTGCAATCTCATCGGGCACCTCCACCGACACTTTCAGCCCCAGCTCTTGCATGACCTGGAACAGCAGGCCCCATTGCACGGTTTCGCCACCGCGCTCGACCTTGCCGAGGAAGTTTTCGCTCACGCCAATAACGCCAGCGGCCACGTCTTGGCGCATATCCATGGCCTTTCGGCAGGCCCGGATGAGATGGCCCAGGGCTTTTGGAGAATCGATTGGCACATTCACTGAAAAATCCCCACGCTCATAAGGAAAACCGAGCGATGCTGAGCTGCACGAAATAATCCACATGGTCGTGAGGATTTCTTTAATCAGAGTGCATAGCTACTCGGAATCCTCACGTACGCAAGGATTATAGTCACAGAACAGACCAAGCCAAAAAAATCCTCACGTTCGAGAGGATTCTTGGCGCAGGGCGTTGCCCTTGCCGTCTCGCTCAGCATGCGGGGAGGTTTTGATGAACTGCCGAAATCCCAGGTGGGGCCGTATTCCAGAACATCCAGGAGGTGGCCTGGCACCCGGTGTGCAAACCCATGGTCATCGACAGTACGGGGTGCCTCACACTCAGTGAGCTGCGCGAAATTTCCGCGTGATCCTGAGGACATAAGCAAGTCACTCGTTGGCGCAAGGCCGCCCGGCAAGCTGGTCGATCACGTAGCGGCCCCACTGGTCAGCCATCGCGTCGGCGATGCCTTGGTGAGTGCGGCAAAGGCTCTTCCAGCGTTCGGGGCCGGAGTTGGGCGCCATGTACAGCGCGGCCGGATCGCGCTCGCAAACGATGTGGGTGGGTTGCAGCTTCGGCAGGTTCTCCAGCCAGAAGTGGATATACCTGCGCTCGCCGTGGCCGAACATCCAGGGCTGGACAGTCTGGTCGGGCTTGCGGATCTGCGTGGAAATCACCGACGTGGGGCCCTTCAGGGCTTTGAAACGAATCGGGGCGGCCAGCAGGGTGCGCACAAAATCGACCGCCCTGCCCTGCCTGCCGTCGGCGATCTTGGCGGCGAAATAGCGGGCACCGGAGACGGCGAGGTCAATGTGCGGCGGGTGGGCGATCAGTAGGTCCCAGCCCAGGTCCAGCAGTTCGCAGACATCCCCCAGGACGTGTTCGCCATCGGTTTCCGAGGGCAGCAGGTCGCAGCTCACCGCATGGAAGCCGACACGGGTCAGGGCGTCGCGTATGCGGCCGGAAAATTCGCAGGCCACCAAGGCCCTGGGTTGGCGCTCAGACACGGCTCAGTGCTCCCTGCCGAACAGTTCGCAAAGGGGCATGGAAGGCGTGGGCGCGCCGCTGCCATACACAACAAGCCAATACTTCAGCGCGCGGCGCACGCGCCCGTGTTTCCCGCAGAACAAGACCAGTGAGCAGGCCCGGCGCCCAGCGGCCCTGGATATCCGTGCGGGGCGGCCGTGCTCGCAGGACATGGACCGGGAATGAACGCACTTCGCCCGTTCGCATGGGCACCAGCAGACAGAGCAGACGCAATGCTCGGCGCGGGCGAGGCGCCGGTAGCGGTCGAAAGTGTCGATGGCTCATGCCCTTCGCTCCTTCTCCAGCAGCTGCTGCGTCAGGAGCGCCACGTTGACCATCACGTACTTCCCCACCTTGTGCGATGGGATATAGCCGTTGCGAATCCAGCCCCACACCACCTCGTGTTCATCGCTCATCCGTATCCAGTCGGCGAACTCGCGCCAGGGCATCACCGGCGGCGGGCTGAGCAGGTCCTTAAGCGAGAGGGTCGTTCCTTCCACATCCATGGCCTTTGTTGCACTATGTTGGTCTTTACTTACATGTAACTAGAGTCAATATGACTCAATCTATTTCGAGCATATTCAGCTCAAGTCATTTTGACTATAGTTTATTTAGATGAATCAGGAATGATCAAAGAGCGCGTTATAACCATCCTCTCCTGGTCGGATATCAGGCTGCCCAAGCTGGAGGAGATGACCGGCATCAGTCGCTACACCTGGAGCAACCTGAAGAATCCCTCCAAGTCTCGGGAGATCAAGGAAGAGGAGATCCTGGCCATTGCCAAGGTATTCCCGCAGTTCCGTTGGTGGCTTTTAACGGGTGAAGTGATGCCGGAGGCAGGCCAGATCAGTCCCGGATATGAAGACGCTCAGCGCGAGACCTCATCTCAGCAAGGCGCGGAAAAGCGCTAGCCAAGAAGGCCGTAGGTTGCTGACTTCAAAGGAGTGAAGTGAAGAAATGAAAGCGGACTGGGATGACGCACCGAACTACCTGAAAGCATCGCGAGGGGCCGGCAATATTCGTAAATGGCTAATCGCCAGCCTGATCGGTACCAGCATCACCGCCGGCCTGCTCTACCTGGCAGGTGCCCGAATCCCCTTCCTGCAAAACTCCGCGCCGGTCGCAACGATCGAGCAGCCGCAGGACAACTACTCTCCCCTCCCTCCTTTCGAAGAACAGGACCCAAATCAGCCGACTGCTGAGGAAATGTTCTGGTCCAGCGTCAAGCAGCAAGAAGCCGAGCGCAAAGCCCAGATCAAACAAACCGAATACAACGACCAGAACTACACGCCGCGCCAGCCTGAGAACGTGGTGAGCATGGAAGGGGTAAGACAGTCATCCGCCTATCAACAGCCCGTCCAGCAGACAACCACACGCAGCAGGACCATTGAGAAGCATGGCGAGTGGATCGATAAGTGGAGCGGCGGCGCCCGTTACTACGCTACGTGGACCATTGTGAATAACTACATCGATGGCGGCAGCGTATGCGGCAACCACAAGCGCGGTTCGATTGACTATCGGGAATGCAGGAAGGGTGCTAAGCAGTTCTTCAAAGATGAATGCCGGGTATGGGGAGAACGGTGGCAGAGCGACAGAGAGCCACGAAGCGACCGAATGAAGCAGAGGTATTGCTCGGCGGCAAGTAGCTTTAGCCCTATGGGCTAACACGCGCCACTATCAAGCCAACTTAACAACCATAAAGCCAATCTTACTACTCGAGACACTAAAAATCGCGAGACAAAACGAGACAATAGAATCTCTAAACAATCTGATAAATCCGTACAAAAGCATGCAAGATGGATACACAAATATTTTTAATATCGCCCAAAGCATCTCCCCCACGGACATATTCGCCACAAAGGAAAGCAACACCCAAGTGGCAACATAAAAATCAGCAAACCTAAAACTCAAAAAATAAAGAAGAAGATAAAGACTGACGCCACCCAAAAACAAAATAAGGGCATATTTATTGTATTCGATCCCGAAATACACCTTATGCTTCGATCACTCTCCGGGAGTCTCTGTTAATTGAATCAGGAAAAAAGGGGACAGATTTATTTTTTGTCGTTGTCCTGCATCCAAGCTGGAATATCCCTCATCCCATGCAGCACGCGCCATACGTCAATGTGATCGTCTCGTTCGATATAGAAGACCAGGTAGGGATAGCGCTTCAGCCCCCAGGAGCGCAGCCCCGGAAGATCGAGCTCATGGGCGTATCTCGATGAGCCGGACTCGGGATGTCGGCTGATGTGCTTGTAAGCTCGCTCCAGAGCATCGATATAGCCGAGTGCGGCCTGCTCGGATGTTTCGCTGAGGTAGTAGCTGATGGCGTCGTCGATATCCTGATTGGCCAGTGCCCTGGGGATGATGGGCTTGGCCTTCATGCCTTGGCGTTCCGTACCCGGTTGCGCAGTGCTTCGAAGTAGTTGTCATCGGCCGGGGCGGCGGGGGAGGAGGCGGCACCTTCCAGGAGCAGATTGCGCAGACGCTGTCGGTCCTGGTCCTTGCGGATCAGTTCGCGGACATACTCGCTACTGGTGCCGTAGCCGCGCTGGCTGACCTGGTCGTCGACAAAGCTCTTGAGGGCGTCGGGCAGGGAGATGTTCATGGTGCTCATGGGAGTCCACCTTTTGGCAAAATTTGCCAAAGTATCTTAGCACCTGGTTCCGCTGGCAGGTGTCGAAGAAGTGTCGAAGCCACTGGCACGAACTGGCCAGAATCGACATTCGCGATTGGCTGAGAAGCCCATAACGGCAGGCTTTGCGACGTAACGAGCTAGCAATCTGCAGGGTTTGAAACCCAACCCCGCTACCAAGCGTGCTTGCCTTCCAAAACTTGTGATCAGGGCGTAGGCGCTTGCGCCAAGGCTGAGTCTTCCCTGATCTTGCGTTGGTCGCCGATGCGGCGGGTGAAGCCGATGCGGTCGAAGTATTCCAGTAGCTGGATGCTACGTTTACGGCCGATGGCGAGGCGGTCGCGCCAGTGGGCGGCCTTGATGCTGCCGTGTTCATCCTGCAGTTGCCGGGCCAGTGTCGCCAGTTGGCGGATGGTCGCATCCGGGTAGAACAGGTCTTTTACCACCTGGTGCAGTTGGCCGAGGCGCGCGAGTTTGCGTTCCAGCAGGCGCATGGCGCCCTCTTCCACGGTCAGTTCGCGGGCGAGTTCGCGGACCCAGGGTGGGTCGAAGCCGCCGGCTTCCAGCAGTGGCCAGATGCGTTGGCGCAGGGCTTCGTCCTCGGGGCTGAGTTGTACGCGGTGGTCGGGCAGGTGCAGCCAGGGGCCGCTGGCTTGCACGGCGCCGCTGGCGAGGTGGTGTTCCAGTAGGGCGATGAAGATGGGGCGTTCCAGTCCGGAAAGCGCGTAGCGGCGCAGGCGGTCGCGGTCGGGGCCGAGTTCGTCGGGCAGTTCGGCGTGGAAGCGCGCGAGGCCATCGACCAGTTGTTGCGCCAGGGCCTGCCAGCCTTGTTGTGCGAAGAGGCGCGGGCCGAGGCGGGTGGGGATTTCCACAGCGCCTTCGGGCAGCACCCAACCTGTGCGTGGGCGGTTGAACTGGCGTTCCAGCCGTTGCGGGTCGAGGCCGTTGTGAGCCGTGCTCAGCAAGGCTGGCAAGGCGGCTTCCAGCTTCTCTGCGCGCAGGGCGTCAAGTTCGGCCAGGCGTTCGGGCGTGCGGCGGTTGCGGGCAGGCGCGAAGGGGTCGAGTACGCGGCCACCGCCGAGGGTGCGTTGGGCGGACTGGTCGCGCAGCACCAGGCGGTCGCCGTGGACCGCGTGTGCAGGGGCGTTGAGCAGCAGCTGGGCAAAGGTACGACGGCCGGGGGCAAGGCTGTTGTGCTCCAGCAGGGCGACTCGGCCAGTGACATCCTGGGCGCCGAGGTGGATATGCACCGGCGTCCAGTGGGCGAGGTCGTGGGGCTCGCCGGGGAGGAGGCGCAGGTCGATGTCCAGTCGGGTGCTGGGTGCCAGCAAGGGCGGCGCCAGTAGCCAGTCACCCCGGTGAAGGTGCTCCAGGGCCAGGCGTTCTCCGGCGATGTTCAGGGCCACGCGCTGGCCGGCGCAGGCTTCGTCTACCTGTTGGTTGCGGGCGTGCAGGCCGCGTACGCGCACTGTCCTGCCGGATGGGCTGAGCACCAGTTCGTCGCCCACTTTCACCTGCCCGGCAAAGGCGGTGCCGGTGACCACCACGCCCGCACCGGACACGCTGAAGGCCCGGTCGATGGGCAGGCGGAAATGGCCGTCAGCGCTGCGCCCAGCGGTAAGGTTCGCCTCGGCCAACAAGGCGCTGCGCAAGGCGTCGACGCCCTTCCCGCTCAGGCTATCCACAGGGAAGAGTTCAGCCCCGGCCAGCGCACTGGGCGCCAGCAGGGCGACGACTTCGGCGCGCGCCTGTTCGACGCGCCTGGGCGCTACCCGGCCGGTCTTGGTCAGCGCCACCAGGGCGCGGCGAATGCCGAGCAGTTCGGCGATGGCGAGGTGCTCGCGGGTCTGCGGCATCACGCCGTCGTCGGCGGCGACCACCAGCAGCAGCAGGTCGATGCCGCAGGCGCCGGCCAGCATGTTGTGGACGAAGCGCTCGTGGCCGGGCACGTCGATGAAGGCGGTGGGCTGGCCGTCGCCCAAGTCGGCATGCAGGTAGCCGAGGTCGATGGTGATGCCGCGCTCGCGCTCGGCCGGGCGGCGGTCGCCGTCCAGTCCGGTGAGGGCTTTGAGGAGGGCGGTCTTGCCGTGGTCGATATGGCCCGCCGTGCCGACTATCACTCAGCGGCCCCCTGCAGGTGCGGCAGTTGGGCGATGAAGGCCGGTTCGTCGTCGAGCTGGCGCAAGTCGAGCCAGAGGGCGTCGTCGTCGAGTCGGCCGATCACGGGAATGGGCAGGGTGCGCAGGCTGTCTTCGAGTTGGCGCAGCGCGCGGCCGCGCAGGCGTTTGGGCTGTTGCGGTCGTAGGCACAGGGCTGCACTGGGCAGGCGCGCCACAGGCTGGGCACCGCTGCCGATCATGCCGAGGGCGGGCTCCACGCTCACCCGCCAGGCGCTGCCGAGCTGGGTGGTCACCAGCAGGGCGATGCGTTCGGCCTGGGCGCGGATGTCGGCCTGCGGGCGGCTGAGCAGGCGCAAGGTGGTAAGGCGTTCGGCGAGGCGCTCCGGGTCGCGATAGAGACCGAGTACGGCTTCGAGGGCGGCGAGGGTCAGCTTGTCCACGCGCAGTGCGCGTTTGAGCGGGTTTTTCTTGATCCGCCCGATCAGTTCCTTGCTGCCGAGGATTAGGCCGGCCTGTGGGCCGCCGAGCAATTTGTCGCCGCTGAAGGTGACGATATCGGCGCCGTCGCGCAGGGCTTCCTGCACGGTGGGCTCCTTGGGCAGGCCCCAGCGGGCGAGGTCGACCAGCGTGCCGCTGCCAAGGTCTTCCAGCAGCGGCAGGCCGTGGCGGTGGGCGATGGTGGAAAGCTCCGCCGTGGGCACGCTGGCGGTGAACCCCTGCACGCTGTAGTTGCTGGTGTGCACGCGCATGAGCAGGCCGGTGCGCGGGCCGATGGCGCCTTCATAGTCCTTGGCATGGGTGCGATTGGTGGTGCCCACTTCCACCAGCTTGACGCTGGCGCGGGCCATGATGTCGGGGATGCGGAACGCGCCGCCGATCTCGATCAGTTCGCCCCGGCTGATCACGCCTTCCTTGCGTGCGCCCAGGCTGTTCAGCGCCAGCAGCACGGCAGCGGCGTTGTTGTTGACGACGGTGACCGCCTCGGCGCCGGTGAGCTCACGGATCAGCCCGGTGATGAGGTCGTCGCGGTCGCCGCGCTTGCCGGTGGCCAGGTCGAATTCCAGATTGAGCGGGTAGCGTGCGGCGAGGGTGATGGCGTCGATGGCCTCGGTCGGCAGCAGGGCGCGGCCGAGGTTGGTGTGCAGGACGGTGCCGGTGAGGTTGAACACGCGCCGCACCCGGCTGGAATGCCAGGCGGCGAGCCGTTCGCCAGCACGGCCGGCGAGCACGGCGTCGGTCAGTTCGATGGCAGCGAGTTGACCTTGGCGGGCGGGTTCGCGCAGTTCATCCAGCAGGTCGCGCAGGGTCTTGAGCAACGCCTCGCGGCCGTATCGCTGTTGCAGGGGAGCGCAGGCCGGGCTGCGCAGCAGGCGGTCGACTGAGGGCAAGCGAGCGGCCGACATGGGCATTCCTTAGCGTGGGGCAATCAGGTCCGTTGTTGAGTCTAGGTGCTTATTCCGATCCGGGAGCCAGCAGGAGGTTGGGCGCGCGGCGCAGGTAGCCCTCTTCGCTCAGGCGCAGGTCGAGATCGAGGCTGGCCAGGTCGTCGGCCTGGGCTTCGGCTTCGGCGTCGAACTCCAGGTAGCACTGCTTGAGGTAGCCCTGGCAGTTGGGGCAGGCCTCGGCACGGATCGGCGCCTGTTCGCCCTTCACGCCGTCGCGGTCGAGCGAGAGATGGGCCAGGTGCTTGCTCTCCTGGCAGTGGCTGCATTTCAGCCGCACGTAGTGCCATTCGCAGGAGCACAGCGAGCAGGCGAGGTAGCGCAGGCCGTTGTACTTGCCGCGATGACGGACCATGCCGGCCACTGGCGGTGAGCCACAGGCCGGGCAGAGGACCTTGGCCTCGCTCTCCACGATCACGTCATCGGGCAGGGCCAGCAGCCAGTGGCTGAAGGCGACTTGCAGGGCAGCGCCAACGAAGGGGGCGATGGCGGGTGGCAGCAAGTCGAACTGGCCACTGAGCAGCGCCACGCCCCAGGTCTTGCGCTGGGCGGTGTCGGCGATCTTGAGTTGCTGAACGGCTTCGGCAACGGCGGGATTGGTGATGGCCTCTACGCGAACCAGCAGCGCATCCAGGGCGGCCAGCCAGCCGTCGGCGCGCACCAGGGCTTCGAAGGCAATGGGCGGCATGCCGTGTTCGCGACTGCGGGCAACGGCCTCGGGCGCTGGCCCGGGGAGCGCGGGTGGGTTGTCGAGGACCTGTTGCTGGGCTTCGCACAGAACAGCCACCAGCAACAGGTAGCCGGCCAGCGGATGGCCAGCGGCAAGCTGACGCAGGCGCTCGGCGCGAACGCGGAACAGGTCACGGCCGGGTACATGAAGGAAGGGTGGGATGTTGGCTGCGGCCTCGATCTGGCCGGGTTCGAGTATCTGGCCTGCCACGCAGGACTCCTTCAGTGGATTGGCTGTGTGTAGGGTGGGTGGAGCAACGCGATACCCGCCGTTTGCGCGTATTTGATGGGTTTCGCTTCGCTCTAGCGGAACGCCGCCCGCGCCATCCTACGGTCGTTCTCTTACTCAGCGCTTGCCCTCCTCCTTGCTGACTTGCTTGTACCAGGCGCCGTGGTGCTTGCGGGCCCAGCCCTTGCTGACCCAGCCGTGGAGCATGGCGCTGATGGAGCCCTTGATCCAGATGCCGGCGTAGATGTGGACGATGATGCTGAGGATCAGCACCCAGGCGGCGAAGGCGTGCAGCAGCGCGGCGAGGCGGATGATGTCGATGCCGAACAGGTGGCTGAAGTACTGCCGCCAGATCACCACGCCTGTGGCCAGCAGCACCAGCATGCTGAGCAGCAGCACCCAGAACAGCAGCTTCTGGCCGGCGTTGTAGCGCCCGACTTCGGGCAGCTTGTCTTCGCGGTTATTCACCACATCCTTCCACTGCTTCAGCCATTGGCTATCGGACTTTTCCCAGCGGTTGTGGTGGGCGAAGCGCAGGGCCAGCCAGATGAAGAAGAGGAACATGGCCACGCCGAGGAAGGGATGCAGGATGCGTGTCCAGGGCCCACCGCCGAAGAAGCTGGTCAGCCAGAACAGGGACGGGTGGAACAGCGCCAGGCCGGAGAGCCCGGCAAGGAAGAACAGGATGGCCACCGCCCAGTGATTGCTGCGCTCGGAGGGGGTGTAGCGCTCGATGTCTTTGTTCATGTCCAGCTCCTGGTCAGGGTGAAGTTCCCTCACCCCGGCCCTCTCCCAGAGGGAGAGGGGGCGTTTATCTCAGCTCGGCGATTTCGGGTCGACTTTGTGCACCGCCGCATCGCCACGTGGCGCTTCGTCTTCTTCCACCTTGTTCGGGCCGACCCGCACGTAATGGAAGAAGCCGAACAGCGCCACCACGCCCATGGCCAGCAGGCCCAGGGGTTTGGTGACGCCTTTCCACAGGCTGACCATGGGGCTGATGGCGGGCTCGTCCGGCAGGCCGGCGTAGAGCGAGGGCTTGTCGGCGTGGTGCAGCACGTACATGACGTGGGTGCCGCCAACGCCCGCCGGGTCGTAGAGACCTGCGTGCTCGAAGCCGCGTGATTTCAGGTCGACGATGCGCTCGGCGGCGTGTTCCTTCATGTCTTCCTTGCTGCCGAAGACGATGGCGCCCGTCGGGCAGGTTTTCACGCAGGCCGGCTCCAGCCCCACGGACACGCGGTCGGAACACAGGGTGCACTTGTAGGCTTTGTGGTCCTTCTGCGAGATGCGCGGGATGTCGAACGGGCAGCCGGTAATGCAGTAGCCGCAGCCGATGCATTTGTCCTGGTTGAAGTCGACGATGCCGTTGGCGTATTTCACGATGGCGCCGGGGCTCGGGCAGGCCGCGAGGCAGCCCGGTTCGTCGCAGTGCATGCAGCCGTCCTTGCGGATCAGCCACTCCAGGTTGCCGGTCTCGGTCTCATGCTCGGTGAAGCGCATCAGGGTCCAGGTGTTGGCCGTGAGGTCTGCCGGGTTGTCGTAGGTGCCGTGGTTCTGGCCGACCTCGTCACGCAGGTCGTTCCATTCCGAGCACGCCACCTGGCAGGCCTTGCAGCCGATGCACTTGGAGACGTCGATGAGCTTGGCCACCTCGTCCATCTGGCGCACGGATGGCATGGGCGTGGTGGTGGCGGAGCGGGCGATGATGTCTTGTGATGCCATGGCTCAGCTCCTCATGCCTTTTCCACTTTCACCAGGAACGACTTGAACTCCGGTGTCTGCGTATTGCCGTCGCCGACGAAGGGAGTAAGCGTGTTGGTGATGTAGCCGGGGCGCGCCACACCGGAGAAGCCCCAGTGCAGCGGAATGCCGACCTGGTGCACGGTCTTGCCGTCCACGGTCAGCGGTTTCAGGCGCTTGGTCACCACTGCCACCGCCTTGATGAAGCCGCGGTTGGAGGAGACCTTGACCCGATCACCCGCCGCGATGCCCAGTTCCTTGGCCAGCACTTCGCTGATCTCGACGAACTGCTCGGGCTGGGTGATCGCGTTCAGCCGGCAGTGCTTGGTCCAGAAGTGGAAGTGCTCGGTGAGGCGGTAGGTGGTGGCGGCGATGGGGAAGTCGGTCGCCTTGCCGAACGCTTCCCAGTCGCCCTTGAACACCCGCGCGGCCGGGTTGCTGGTGACCTTGGCGTGCTCCGGGTGCAAGGGGTTGCGCCCGATGGGGGTCTCGAAGGGTTCGTAGTGCTCGGGGAACGGGCCTTCGTTCATCTTGTCGAGGGCGAAGAAACGCGCCACGCCTTCGGGGTTCATGATGAACGGGCTCATGCCCGCTTCCGGCGCGACGTCAGCCTTGTAGTCCGGCACGTCGGTGCCGGTCCAGGCCTTGCCGTTCCACCACACCAGGCGTTTCTTCTCCGGGTTCCACGGCTTGCCGGAGGGGTCGGCCGAGGCACGGTTATAGAGGATGCGCCGGTTCGCCGGCCAGGCCCAGGCCCAGCCGAGGGTCTGCCCCATGGCATAGGGGTCGGCATTGTCGCGGCGAGCCATCTGGTTACCAGCAGCGGTCCAGCAGCCGGCGAAGATCCAGCAGCCACTGGCAGTACTGCCGTCGTCGCGCAGTACGGCAAAGCCCGGCACTTGTTCGCCGGCCTTGAGCAGCACCGCTCCGGTAGCCGGGTCGGTGAGGTCGGCCAGGGCCTTGCCGTTGAATTCGCGGGCGATCTCATCCGGACCAGGTTCATCCGGCCGCAGGTAGCTCCAGTCCAGCCCCAGGATCGGGTCGGGGAAGGCGCCGCCGTCTTTCGTGTAGGCCGTGCGCAGGCGATGCAACAGGCCGCCCATGATGGCGATGTCAGTACGCGCCTGGCCCGGTGGTTCGGCGCCCTTCCAGTGCCACTGCAACCAGCGCCCGCTGTTGACCAGGGAGCCGTCTTCCTCCGCAAAGCAGGTGGTGGGCAAGCGGAATACCGTGGTCTGGATGCTGGCGGTGTCGACATCGTTGAACTCGCCGGCATTGCGCCAGAACTCGGAGGTCTCGGTGGCCAGCGGGTCCATGACCACCAGGTACTTCAGCTTACTGAGGCTTTCAGTGACCTTGGCCTTGTTGGGGAAGGAGCCAATGGGGTTGAAGCCCTGGCAGAAGTAGCCGTTCACCTTGCCCTGATGCATCAGGTCGAAGTAACGCAACACGTCATAGGCCGGTACATCGAGTTTGGGCAACCAGTCGTAGCACCAGTTGTTCTCGGCAGTGGCCGACTTGCCGAACCAGGCCTTCATCAGGCTGACGTGGAACTTGCCGTAGTTCTGCCAGTAGGACATCTGCCCCGGTCGCACCGGCTTGGCCGCGCGCTTGTCGATGTACGCGGCGTAGTCCTGCTCGGCATCAGCCGGCAGGGTCAGGTAGCCCGGCAGGGAGTTGGAGAGCAGGCCAAGGTCGGTCAGGCCCTGGATGTTGGAGTGGCCGCGCAGGGCGTTCATGCCACCGCCCGGCATGCCGATATTGCCGAGCAGGAGCTGCACCATGGCGCCGGTGCGGATCATCTGCGAGCCCACTGAGTGCTGGGTCCAGCCCAGGGCATACATGATGGTCATGGTCTTGCGCGGGTCGGAGGTTTCCGCAACCTGGCTCCAGACCTTTTCCAGTTGCTCCTTCGGCGTGCCGCAGATACTGCTGACGAGATCCGGCGTGTAGCGGCTGTAGTGCTGCTTCATCAGCTGGAACACGCAGCGCGGGTCCTGCAGGGTCATGTCGGAGCGCACGTAGCCGTCTTCGCCCTTGGCATAGCTCCAGCTGGACTTGTCGGGATAGGCACGCTTGGCCTCGTCGTAACCGCTGAACAGGCCGTCCTGGAAGGTAAAGCCTTCGTTCACGATGAAGGGCGCGTCGGTGTAATTGCGCACGTACTCGTGCTGGATCTTGTCCTGGCTGATCAGGTAGTTGATCAGGCCGCCGAGGAAAGCGATGTCGGTGCCAGTACGGATCGGCGCGTAGTAGTCGGCAACGGAGGCCGAGCGGGTGAAGCGCGGATCGACCACGATCAGCCGGGCGTTGTTGTGCGCCTTGGCTTCGGTGACCCACTTGAATCCACACGGGTGGGCTTCGGCGGCGTTGCCGCCCATGATCAGCACCAGATCGGCATTCTTGATGTCGGTCCAGTGGTTCGTCATGGCTCCACGGCCAAACGTCGGGGCAAGACCTGCCACCGTCGGGCCATGTCAGACACGCGCTTGGTTATCGAACCCCAACATGCCAAGGGAGCGCACCACCTTGTGGGTGATGTAGCCGGCCTCGTTGGAGGACGCCGACGCCGCGAGGAAACCCGTGGTCAGCCAACGGTTCACCGTCTGGCCCTGGTCGTTCTTCTCGACGAAGTTGGCGTCGCGGTCGGCCTTCATGAGCTTGGCGATGCGGTCGAGGGCGTCATCCCACTCGATGCGCTTCCACTCACTGGAGCCGGGCTCGCGAATCTCCGGGTACTTGAGGCGGTTGGGGCTGTGGACGAAGTCCAGCAAGCCGGCGCCCTTCGGGCAGAGGGTTCCACGGTTCACCGGGTGATCCGCGTCGCCTTCGATATGGATGATGTTCTGCGCGACGTTCTTCGCCGCGTCGCCCTGGCTGTACATGATCAGGCCGCAGCCGACCGAGCAGTAAGGGCAGGTGTTGCGCGTCTCGACAGTGCGCGCCAGTTTGAAATGGCGCACCTGGTCGGCGAAGGCTTCCGGGGGCGCTACCCCCAGAGCCGCCAGGCTCGATCCTCCAAGGCCCACGGCACAGACCTTGAAGAACTGACGACGATTCATGTCCATCGTGTTCTCCCTCATCAGGCAGGCCCTGCCCAGTACATAGCTGGGCAGGCATATCCAATAAAAGGGTAGTCAGGTTCGGGGGTAATGCCAGAAAGGGGGCCTGGAGGGGCGCGGGTGGCAACCTATTCGCAGACTGTCGAATCCCGACAGGTCTACAACCGAGCGCCAACATACTCAAGGGAGAAACGTAGTGGCCTTGAAGGAACTGCATGGCGACGATCGGGCATACTACGCGCCCCTATTTTCCCCGGAGATCGCCATGCCCAAGGCCTGGTGGCTACTCGCCCTTCCCTTCGTGGCCGGCTCATTCCTGCCCTTGCAGGCCGGCATCAACGGCCAACTCGCCAAGCAGGTTTCCAGTGTCATGAGTGCGGCGCTGGTGTCCTTCATGGTGGGCACCCTTGCGCTGCTCACCGTGGTGCTGATGCAACGCGACCTGCCAACGTTCGAGGCGCTCAAGGGCGTGACCTGGTGGCAGTGGAGCGGCGGCCTGCTGGGCGCCGTGTTCATCGCGACTGCCGCCTTCGCCGGGCCGCGCATCGGTGCGCTGCTGTTCATGGCACTGGTGCTGGCCGGCCAACTAAGCATGGCGCTGATGCTGGATCACTTCGGCTGGGCCGGTTACCGCGAAGCCCCCATCAGCATGGGCAAGCTGGCCGGTCTGGCGCTGATCATCGGCGGCGTCTGGCTCATTCGTCGGGGATAAACGGAAGCAATGTCAATCTGATGTCATTGACGCAATGGAACGGCTAAGCTCAGCCGATCTCTGCTGTATCTGTGATCACAAAAAGATGACCGACGCCGATCTACCTCATTCCCCAGAGCGATTCAGTCTCTGGCGCGAAGTGCAGGACACCCGCACACGCACAAGGCTTGGCGGCGTCTACTATTTGCTGGCCTGGCTACTCTGCTGGTCGTTCAGTGCAGCCCCCATGCAGCACCTGGCCGTGGGGCTGGCCGGCAGCGCCTTCTTTACCCTGATGCTGGCTGCGCGCGTGCTGCACCATCCGCCCGCCGCGGGCAGCGAGTCCGAACTGCAACGCTGGCTGGACCGTCACTGGGGCGTGATCCTGGTGTCATCCATCGGCTGGGGCCTGGCCCATGCCTGGGTGCTGTTGTCGCCCGATTTTCTATCGTCCAGGTTGATCGGCACCCTGGCCACCGTCGCATTCAGCACCGCCATGGCCTTCAACTTCGCCATGCGCCGACGCCGCGCGATAGTGGCCATCCTCCTGCTGTACCTGCCGGGGCTGCTGGCGTTGAGTGTGTCGCCAGACAGCACGCGCGCCGAGCTGATCACCCTCATCTTCTACCTCAGCTACCTGCTGCTGGCACTGAACCGCAGCCACCGCGAGTACAGCACCATGATTGCGCTGGAGCTGCAGTTGCTGGAACAACGCCAGCGCCTGGATACCCTGAGCCGCACCGACGGCCTGACCCAACTGGGCAACCGCTACCAATTCAACAACCTGTTCCCGGCGATGTGCGCCAGCGCCCAGCGCCATGGCGGCAAGTTGTCACTGCTGCTGATGGATATCGACTTCTTCAAGCGGGTCAACGACGAACACGGCCACAGCATGGGTGATGCCTGCCTGCGGGCGTTCGGCGAGCGCATGCGCGCGTTCTTCCGCCGCGACAGCGATGCCTTACTGCGCCTGGGCGGCGAGGAGTTCGGCGTGCTGATGCCAGACACCAGCATGGAGCAGGCCCGCCAATTGGCCGAGCTGTTCCGTGAGGACCTGGCCAATCGCGGCTTTGAACTCGACGGCCAGCACTTGCCGGTTACCGCGAGCCTGGGCCTGGGCTGTTTCGACGAGCGCGACGGCGGCAGTGCCGAGGCCTTCTTCAAGCGTGTGGACGATGCGCTGTACCGCGCCAAGGCACTGGGGCGGGACCGATTGGAATTGGCGGAGGCAGAGCCTGGCCCTGCGTCGCTATCCCCCGGCCCCTCTCCCTGACGAAGAGAAGGGTGACTCGCGCTGGAGCCTCCCGACATCCGCCGCACCGTTCTCTTTAGGGGCGAATTCATTGGCGATGCCTGCACGCCGTAGGCGCTGGCCCGGTGGTAGATCTCGCAACCGCTAACGCAGACATAGCGAGTTCATTCGCCAAGCGGGACAACGTCCCGCCGTCCGCTCCCCTTACAACCTGAACTTGCCCACCTGTTGCGCCAGGTCGCCAGCCAGGCGGCTGAGGGTCTGGCATTCCTCGCGGCAGCCACGCACTTCGCTGGCCGTGGCATGGGCCAGGTCGGCGATGCCCTGGACGTTGCGGTTGATTTCCTCGGTCACCGAGGACTGCTCTTCGGTCGCAGCCGCCACCTGGTGGTTCATGTCGCTGATGCGTTCCACCTGGTCGATGATCGCGCCCAGCGAGGTGCCGGTGCGCTGGCTGGCTTCCACACCGGTGCCGGTGGCCGCCTGGCCAGCGTGCATGGAGTGCACCGCGGTTTCGGCGCCGTGCTTGAGGCGCTGGATCATCTGCTGGATTTCATCGGTGGAGGACTGGGTACGACTGGCCAGCGTGCGCACTTCATCGGCAACCACGGCGAAGCCACGGCCCATCTCGCCGGCGCGGGCGGCTTCGATGGCGGCGTTGAGCGCCAGCAGGTTGGTCTGTTCGGAGATGCCGCGGATCACCGCCAACACCTGGTCGATGGACGCCACCTGGCTGGCCAGTTCGCTCACCGCCGAGGCCGCCACGCCGATCTCGTTGGACATCTTCTCGATATGCCCCACCGACTCGCCCACAACCTGGCGCGCCTGCAGGGACTCATCACGCGCGTGCTGCGACGCCTGGGCGGCTGCGCCGGCGTTACGGGCGATCTCCTGCACGGTGAGCCCCATTTCGTGAACAGCCGTGGCCACCATGTCGGTCATTTCCTGCTGCTGGCCGGCGCGACCGGCGGTGTTGTCCACCACCTGGGCCACTTGGCCGACCACCTTGTGCAGACGCTCGCTGGTGTCCAGCACTTCGCCGATCAGGCTGCGCTGGCTTTCCAAAAAGCGGTTGAAGCCACGGGCGAGGTCGCCCAGTTCGTCTGCGCGGGACTCATCCAGGCGACGGGTCAGGTCACCACCACCGCCGCCGATTTCCACCAGCGCCGCGGTAACCTGGCGGATCGGCCGCACCAACCCGCGAGCCAGTAGCACCACCAGCAGCAAGCAGACGGTGAGCACGCCGAAGCCGGCGAAGCTGCTGGTCCACATGGCCTTGCGCGCTTCGGCATAGATTTCCGCCTCGGGCACTTCACTCACCAGCAGCCAGCCGACGCTTTCCAGCGGGCGGGCCAGGGCGAGGTATTCCTCTCCGTCACGGCTGAAGCGAATCGCTTTGCCAGCGGAGGCCAGCAGTTCGGTCGCTGGGCTCGCGCCAAACACATCCGCCAGGCGCGCGCTGCCGTTGAGCGCGGCGTCCGGGTGGACCTTGATACCGCCTTCGCGGTCCATCAGGAACACGCGACCGCGTTCGCCAAAGCGGAAGTCGCGGATCATCTCGGACATGGACTGCAGGCTGTAGCCCAGGCCGGACACACCGAGCGTCTTGCCGTTGCGGCTGATGCGCTGGTTGATGAACAGGGTTGGCAGGCGGGTGCCCTTGTCGATGTCGATTTCCAGCACCCGGTTACGGTCGCTGTCCACCAACTTGTAGAACCACTGGTTCTCCGGCTGGCTGCGGTCGATGGTGCGTGCCAGGCCCTGGCCGGTGTAGTAGTGGCCGCTGTCCATCACGGCGATGGAGGTGGTGGTGGCGTTCTGTTGGGCACGCACGCCTTCCAGGTAGCGGGCAAAGGCTTCGACTCGGGACGGATCTTCACCTTCGCTCAGCCAGTCCTGCACCAGCGCGTTTTCGGCAATACCGGCGTTGGCGGTAATGGGCGCCGCAAGGGTGCGCTCCAGGGAATTGCCAATGGCCTCTACGCGGGCAGGCAAGGCTTCATCCAGCAGAAAACGTTCGGTCAGGCGGTTCATCAGTACCGAATAGATGCCGATGACGATGAGGATGCCGGCGAGCAGGGCTGTGCCCATGCTGAAGATCAGCTGCCACTGAATGCTGCGTTGCCAGAGGCGCATGGAGTTGTCTCCTTGGAATGCTTGTTGGAGTCGAGACGAGGGCGGGCGATTGTATACAAAACACTCGACAATTTTCCCACTCTTTGCCAACAAGGCTTATCGGCGGACACCGTCAAAAACTTGAACGAACGGTCAGTCCGTGACAGTGAACTCCAGACGAGTGGTCTGCCCGGCCTCATCCAGCACGCTCAACTGGTGCCGGCCACTGCGTCGGAACGCCTGGCTGAAGCTCTCTTCCGGCGCCGTCGAGACAAGCGGCGTGCCATTGAGGAACCACCAGCGCCGGCCGCTACCACCCAGAGTCGAGAGTTTGAGCCGCAGCGGCCCGTCGATGCCCGACGGGCGGCGCAGTTGGTCGCCCTCGCGCACCCCGACGATGGACAG
>NZ_SSOK01000002.1:0-606 GCF_029871195.1 Pseudomonas sp. BN415 | reverse complement strand
CCCGGCGCCAGGGCGGCGCTGCTGGTGAGGCCCGACAGGCCGGTCTGCTGGTTGAGGTAGCGCTCGTGGGCGAGGCGGGCGTAGAAGTAGCCGCTTTCGCTTTGCAGGGCTTCGTCGCGGGCGTGGGGGTCGTCCAGTTCGGTGTAGGGCTCGGCGTAGTGGTAGGCCTCGCCGTAGGTGGTGGGGTCGCCCCGGGTCTGGTCGACTTCGCCGTCGAGGTAGGCAGCGGCATCGCGCGGGGTGTAGGCGCGGATGCGCAGGTTCTTCTCCACCACGCCATGGCTCGTTTGCAGGCCCCAGACGGCGTCCGCTCCGCTGCTTTGGGTGCCGGATTGCGGGCGGTAGGGCAGTTGGAGGCCGAACTGGTAGTTGCGCTGGTCGTCGTGGAACTCGACGACGTCGATGCCCAGGCGCTCGTCGGCGGTGAAGCGGTACCAGATGCCGACCTCGGCCAACAGACGCTGGATGAAGGCCAGGTCGCTTTCGCCGTACTGCATCACCTGTTCGCGCTTGGGGTATTCGCGCTTGAGGTCGAAGACGAAGTCCTGGCCGACCCAGCGGTGGCGGTCGCTGCGCAGGATCTGCTCGACGATCTCGGGCACCGAG
>NZ_SSOK01000001.1:0-525 GCF_029871195.1 Pseudomonas sp. BN415 | reverse complement strand
GTGGAAGGCAAGTACTGGCCGCCGGTGGGCCGCGTGGACAACGTCTACGGTGATCGCAACCTGATCTGCGCCTGCCCGTCCATCGAGGCCTATCAGGACGCCTGACGGCGCTCCTCTGTAGGAGCCAGCTTGCTGGCGAAGCGCTCTGCCGGAGCCATTCGCAAGCAAGCTCGCGCCTACAGCGACCGGACACAAGACAAGGAGCACGGCGGTCGGTCCGCAAGGTCCGTTCCGCCGGGCTGTCTACGCTGACTAATAAGAAAGAGCCGAGCACCCGCTCAGGAGCACGACATGTCTCTTAGTGTCTTCGACCTGTTCAAGATAGGCATCGGCCCCTCCAGCTCCCATACTGTTGGCCCGATGCGTGCCGCCGCGCGTTTCGTGGAAGGCCTGCGCCGCGAGAGCCTGCTGTCCGACACCCACAGCCTGAAAGTCGAGCTCTACGGCTCCCTCGGTGCCACCGGCAAGGGCCACGGCAGCGACAAGGCCGTGTTGCTGGGGCTGGAAGGCGAGCAACCGGATACC